>CADEEJ010000181.1:0-1822 GCA_902826315.1 uncultured Steroidobacter sp. | reverse complement strand
AAAAGACGATCAGGTCAAGATCAGCGGCTATCGTATTGAACTCGGAGAGGTGGAAGGACAGCTGGCGCAGCACACACATGTAAGGGAAGCGGCAGTCGTCGCACGCGCAACGACTGCCGGCGACAAGAGGCTGGTCGCATACGTCACGTCGCGGGAGGGCAGCAAAGTGGCGGCGGATGATCTCCTTCACCACCTGAAACGCCTGCTCCCCGAACACATGGTGCCCAGCACCTACGTCATTCTTGAGACAATGCCGCTCACGCCGAGCGGCAAACTGGATCGCCGGGCACTGCCGGCGCCGATATGGCAGATGGATACGACGATCCGGTACGAAGCTCCGGAGGGCGATGTCGAGGACGCGCTCGCAAAAGTCTGGCGAAGCGTCTTGGGTGTTGAGCGGATCGGAAGACAGGACAACTTCTTCGAGATCGGCGGCCATTCGCTGCTGGCTCTGAAGGCATTGTTGCGGATCAACGAAATGCTGGGTGGCACGTTGCGGGTCGTCGACTTCTACAGCAACCCGACGGTGCAGCAGCTGGCCAGCGTGATACGCGGTGGCGCAACCGCGGATGACTGGGTGGATCTGCCACGCGAAGCACGGCTCGATGAGCGGATCGAGGCCATTCCTCCGCTCGAATCGGCGACAGCGAACGGAATCCTGCTGACGGGAGCCGCGGGCTTCGTCGGCCGGTTCCTGCTAGCGCAATTGCTGCGCGATACCGACTCGGCCATCTACTGCCTGATGCGCGGACGGTCAGAAAAGCACGCCCGTGCCCGGCTGAAGGAAACGCTGCTGAAGTGGGATCTGTGGGACGCGGAATGCGAGCAGAGAATCCTCGCAGTACCGGGCGACCTGCGGCAGCCGCGTCTGGGCTTGAGCGAGCAGGCCTATCAGCTGCTTTGCGGCGGCATCGACACGATCTTTCATTGTGCGACCAGCATGAACCATCTCGAGACCTATCAGATGGCGAAAGCCGCCAATGTTGATGCCGTGAAGGAGCTACTCATCATCGCCACACAGTATCAGCCGAAGGTCATCCACTACATCTCGACACTCGGCGTTTTCGGATCCTCCGCGACGGAGGCCGTCAGGGTTATCGACGAATCCAGCTCCATCGATGAAGAGCAGCATCGCAGTTCGCACGGCTATGTGGCCAGTAAATGGGTTGCAGATAAAATCTTCATGCACGCACAGGCTCGAGGCATCGCGTGCAACATCTTTCGTCTCGGCTTGGTGTGGGCCGACTCGGAGCTGGGTCGCTTCGACGAGCTGCAAAGCGTTTATCGAGTGCTGAAGAGCTGCCTGCTGTCGGGCATCGGCATCGAAGGTTATCGCTATCCGATGGCGCCGACGCCGGTCGACCATGTCGCGCGCGCAATCGTTCACCTCGCAAGACACCACCGCGAAGGCAACCGCGTCTTCCACATATCGTCACCGGCGCTGCCCCTAGAAGACGTGTTCGAGCGCTGCAACGAGATCATGGGCAACACCCTGGAATTGCGTCCCTACTACGAATGGGTCTGCGCAATGAAGCAGCTGCACCACGCCGGTCGCTCGCTTCCCGCCGTGCCTTTGATTGAATACGCGTTCACCCTGGATCGCGATTCGTTCCACGAACACCAGCGGACTGTGCGATCAGCCGCGAACGTCAATTTCGACTGCACGCGAACCCAGCGAGAGCTGGATACAGCAGGGGTAGTGGCCCCGATATTGAACCACAAGCTCTTGCATCTATGCCTGGAAGACATGCTTGCGAGGGATCCCGAGCTACAACATCTCATGGATCACGGTGGCAATCTGGCACCGCCGATAGTCAGCGCA
>CADEEJ010000180.1:8050-10758 GCA_902826315.1 uncultured Steroidobacter sp. | reverse complement strand
CGCCGTCAAGCGACCAGGCCCGGGAAACACATCGCCGCGGTGCCCGCGGAAATCACTGCCACGGTCGCGGCGAACGCCACGCCGGCGAAGGTCTTTTCCACGATGGCGCGCAGGCTGAAGGAACCAATGTGCTTGCTCATGTCTATCTCCTCGAAGCGGTTAGTGATCTGATGGGACACATGATGGCGTGCGGCGACCGGCAGTTCTGTCAACGGGATGACACAGGGAAACGGTGCCGGGGGCGCCGGGTGTAGTGCGTATCGCCGCGTGCCTGGCGCTGCTCCTGGTCGGTTTCGCGGCGAAGGCGGCGGACGAGCCTGCGACCCGCACGATCGAGGCCGAGGGAGCGACGGTCCGCGTCGACTTCCAGTCCCTGGACTTCCAGCACGGCACCGCGCCGATCGTTACGTGGATCGAGCACTCCATGCGCACCGTGGCGCGCTACTACGGCCAGTTTCCGGCGAAGCAGCTGCGAATCCGCGTGACGTCACGCGACGGTGGCCGTGTCCGGCACGGCACGACCTACGGCACCGCGGTGCCATTCATCCGCTTGCAACTCGGTCGCGACGTCACTGACGACGAGTTGCGTAACGATTGGGTGCTCGTCCACGAGATGGTGCATCTCGCGTTGCCTGAAGTCGGCGACGATCACCTGTGGTTGACGGAAGGATTGTCGACATACGTCGAGGGCATCGCGCGTGTGCACTCCGGTGACCGCAAGGCAGAGCGCGTCTGGGCGGAGCTGGTGCGCTCCATGCCGAACGGCCTGCCGGCTCCGGGCGACGAAGGGCTCGACCACACTCACACGTGGGGCAGGACCTACTGGGGCGGAGCGCTGTTCTGCATGCTGGCCGATGTCGAGATCCGCAAGAAGACGTCGAACCGCTTCGGCCTGCGAGATGCGATGCGAGCCGTGCTACGACAGAGCGGCGGTGTCGCGTTCGACTGGCCGATCGATCGTGTGCTGAAAGTCGGCGACGAGGCGACGGGCACGACGGTGTTGCAGGATCTGTACGCGCACATGAAAGACAAGCCGGTGTCGCCGGATCTGGAGGATCTGTGGCGACAGCTCGGAATCCGCCCGCGCGGCGACAGCGTGGAGTTGCAGGACGACGTGCCGCTGGCTGCGACACGTAAAGCGATCATGGCGCCCTAACGGGCCGCCGGCAGCACGTCATTGACGATGACCGTGAGCACCTGACCGGCAAACGTAGTGGGATTCACTTCCGCGCTGATTCCCTGCCACTGCGTCGTCGCGACGACGACCAGATCCAGCGACGGCACGACGTACGCAAACTGACCACCGTAGCCCCACGCGAACGTCGCCACCGTCGCGGGCGGCTGTGCGACCCACCACAGATATCCATATGTCGTGCCGCGCTGGGCGCCGTAAGTCTCGCGCCAGGTGAATTGCGGCGTCGTGCCTGCATCGACCCAGGACTCGGGGACGATCTGCTGTGTGCCCGAGCGGCCCTTCTGTAACAGCAGCTGGCCGAAGCGCAGCAGGTCGGTAGCGGTCATCTTGATGCCCGATCCCGCGTTGACCATGTTCGGTTCGAGCTGCTCCCACTGCACGGTAGTGATGCCGAGCGGCTGGAATAGCACTTCGTTGGCAAAGTCCGGCAGAGGCTTCGCCACCGCATCCTGCAGCACGACGCCGAGCAGATTCACTGCCGCGGAGTTGTACGTGAAGGTGCCCGCGGGATCCGTCTGGCGCCGGTCGACCAGGAACTGCACGTGGTCGTTCGACAGAACCCAGAGGTTGTAGTCGTCGCCGCTGTTCTCGTTCCACTGATAGCGTGAGCTCATCGTGAGCAGCTGGCGCACAGACACCGCGCGATCGTTCGCATCGAGCGAGTAGGGCGCGTCGACATACGTCCCGACGGTGGCATCGATGTTCGGGAGCTTGCCGCTCTGCACAGCGATGCCCGTGAGCATGCTGACGACGCTCTTGGTCACGGAGCGCAGGTCGAAGACGGTCGAGCTGTCAGCACCGCCGAAGTAGTTCTCAGCGACCAGCTTGCCGTGGCGCGCGACCAGCAGGCTGCGAAAACGCGGCATCGCTGCGGCGTCGCTTGCGGCGCGCCCCAGCATGACTTCGTCCATGTTGGCTTCAGCGGCTGTGGCTCTCGCCCAGGGCTGGGCGATATCGATGATCGTAGCGGGTGGAGGCGGCGAGCCGGAGGGTGGTGCCGGCGCGGGTGGCGCAGAGGAAGAACCGTACCCACCGCCACCACCACCGCCGCATGCGCAGAGCAGACCAGCGAGCAGGGCAAGCAGCGGGCGGCGGGCGATCATGCCCTGAGTATACGGCGGCCCTTCGGGCCAAACGGAGCGAACCGCAGCCTATTCGGCCGCTCCGGGATCGTTCATGCGATCGTCGGGAAGCACATTGCCACGGTGCCGGCCGAAACGAATACGACGATCACGGCGGCGGCGCAGCCTGCGAACACTTTCTCGACGACGGTACGCAGCGAGAGGGAATCGGTGTGCCTGTTCATTTCAATCTCCTCGGGTCAGTAGTCATCACGTGAGGCACATGATGGCGATCGCTGCCCGCGAAGACTGTCAACAGGGCGACACTAGTCTTTTCTCGTCAACGCCCGCAGTGCGCGCTCGTCGCCGAGCACGACGCTGCCGCGGCCGAGCGTGATCCAGCCCTGCTTTTTCCAGGTCTGCAGATACTTGTTGACGATCTGGCGCGACAG
>CADEEJ010000180.1:2111-7950 GCA_902826315.1 uncultured Steroidobacter sp. | reverse complement strand
CCGCCCGAGCCGCTCGCGCTGATGCGCACGCGCCCCGTGACGACACCGTACAGCGCATCGCCAGGGTCGCCGCGCATGAAAACCACGGCGTCCGCCATGTAGGAACGGCGGGACGCGAGCGCGGTGATCTGCGCAATGGTCTGTTCCGGCAGAGCGCGGAACAGACTGTTGCGCGCAATGATCGTTGTAGCGTTCAAGGGCACGACGTAATTCTCCGACGTCCCGATGCTGCCTTTGGGCAGTGGCAGCGCATGACGCGCGACTATACCATTGCCGCTTTTCCGGCCGGCGACCCCTCATGTCTCGCGGCTCCGCTTCCATCGCAACGTTGCTTGCCTGCTGCGGCCTCGCGCCGCTGGCAGCGCATGCCCAATACGATGTCGACGAAGAAGACCGCGTCTGGCTGCGCGCGCTCATCGATATCCGCGTCGCGCGCGGCCCGGAATTCCCGAGCTGGACCGACAGCGGTCCCGGAAAACTGCGCTACGGTGGCCGGTCCCGCGACGCAGGCTTCGAGCACGTGACTCGCATCGACCTGGCGAAGCTTGCAGTACAGGCCGGCGCCTCGCTGCCCTGGGGAGTCCGAGCACAGGCGCAGGCGAACGTGCAGCCCGATCTCGCGGACAGCTATGAGCCCTGGCTGGTCGAAGCCTTTCTGCGGAAGGAGTGGGGCGGCGAGACGAGCGGTTGGGGACTGCAGACCGGATTGACGAGCACTCCGTTCTCGCTCGAGCACGGCGGCCCTGCCTGGACACCCCAGTACGCACTATCCGCCTCGGCGCTCGACAACTGGCTGTGGGAAGAAATCAGCATTGCCGGGGTTGAAGGCGAATGGTGGCACGCGGGTGAACGCGGCCCGCGTCTGGGCCTGGTAGTCGGCGCCGGCTTCGGACCGGATCAATTGGGGCGCTTGCTGGCACTGCGCGGCTGGGTGCTCGGCGACGGACTGAGCGGTCTCAACAGCGATCTGCCGCTGCCGAATGGAACGCGTACGGACATCTTCGACGAGCGCGACGACCGGCCAGCTGCGTACGCACTCGTCACGCTCAGCGACCCGGACGAGCGCGGCGCGCTGAAGGTCGGCTACTTCGACAACCGTGGCGATCAAAACGCAGACGGCTCCTGGAACACGCACTTCACGACGATCGGCGCAGTCGTCCATCCGCTGCCGAATCTCGACCTGATCGCACAGTATCTGCGCGGCACGGCACTCGTGCGCGACACGAGCAATGACAGTTCGCTACGTGCGTTCTATGCGCTGCTGTCGTATCGCCATCGATCGCATCGCGCGACGGTGCGCTACGACGAGTTCCGCCTCGGCGATCTCGACGGCGGCAACTCGACCGCGGAGCGCGGCGACGGCATCACGGCTGCGTACGCGTTCGAATGGGGTCTGCGGCACCTGATCGGCGTCGAGTACACTTGGCTCGACAGCAAGCGCCCGGGCAGCACGCCGAGCGAACGCTCGCACGACGGATGGCAGCTGAGTTATCGGTTCCGCTACTGATGCAAGCACTCAAAGTTCTTCTGGCGTTTCTCGCGATGGCCGCGGCTTCGAGCGCGGTCGCGCGAACGATCACAGGGCAGGTGGTCGGCGCGGACGGCAAACCGGTAGCGAACGCCGTCGTGTTCGTGCAGGAACCCGCGGCGCTGCAGTCCGCAGCTGCGTCGTCGCCGGCGATCATGGATCAGTTCAACAAGGCATTCGTACCCGAGATGCTGCCGATCGCCGCCGGCACGCAAGTGCGCTTTCCGAACCGCGACCAGATCCGCCATCACGTCTACTCGTTCTCGCGGCCGAAGCGCTTCGAGCTGCCGCTGTACAAGGGCGAGGACGCGCCGCCGGTGCTGTTCGACAAGCCTGGTGTCGTCAAGATCGGCTGCAACATTCATGACTGGATGTCCGCGATCATCCTGGTGCTGCCGAACGATCGCTTCGCAGTCACGCAGGACGACGGAACCTTCAGCCTGCCGGATCTCGACTCCGGCCAGTACACGATCACGGCATGGCACGCGCAGAGCCGCGACAAGACGGAAGACATCGCGCAGCGCGTCGCGATCGCAGGCAAAGACGCGCAGCTGACCTTCAAACTCTCGCTCGCACCGGCGCGCTCGCGCCCCGCGACGCGCGGAGCGCGGTGGGACCAATGAACTGGTGGGTGCGCGCCCGCCTGCGCACCAAGATCTTCATCGCTTTTTCGTCGTTGATCATCGCCGTGCTGCTGGCGACGATCGGCTTCACGCAGGTCGTCGTGTCGCGCGAGATCGAGCGTACGCTCGATCGCGACCTGCTGACGACCGGCGAGGTCTTCGAAGGGCTGCTCAAGGAACGCGGCGCGCGCCTCGAAACGAACTCCATCCTCCTGGCCAGCGACTTTGCGCTGAAGAGCGCGGTCGCCACGCATTTCGATCCTGCGACGTACGAGCCCGAGACACTGGCGTCGGCCGCGCAGAGCTGGCAGGAGCGCATCGGCGTCGACCTGTTCTGGATCACCGACGAGCTCGGCACCGTGCTCGTGGCATCGTCGGAGAAAGATCGACGCGGCGAGGAACTCGAGGAGGTCTCGCCGCTGAAAGAGGCAATCGAGACGGAAGAGCCCGTAGCGGGCATTGCGGAGCTGGATGGGCAACTGTTCCAACTGGTCGCGGTGCCGGTGTTCGCGCCGGACGTGATCGGATTTCTGCTGCTGGGCGAAGCTGTCGACGACCGGTTTGCCGGGCGATTGAAGCGCTCGACGGGAACCGACGTATCGTTCCTCACGCAGGATCGTGTCTTCGCCTCTTCCTGGGCCGCAGACAGACGCGGTCGTGTCATCCCGTCGCCGGAGACTCGATCAGCGCTGCTGCGCATCCGCACACGCACGACGTCGCCGTTCACAGCGGAGGATGAGCGATTCCAATCGCTGATCGTGCCTGTGACGTCGCAGCTGCCAAAGCCGCTCTTTGCCCTCATGCAGCGGTCGTACGACGAAGCATTGGCACCGCTGCGTGCGCTCCGACAACGAATCGTCATCATCGGCACGGCCGGATTGCTCGGTGCGTTGCTGATCGGAGTAGGGCTGGCGGGCGGCATCATTGCGCCGTTGCAAGAGCTGGTCGCCGGCATGCGCGAAGTCTTGCGCGGCAATCTGCAATACCGTTCGCGCATCGAGCGTCGCGACGAGCTTGGATTCATCGCGAAGTCGTTCAACGAAATGATCGACGGGCTCGAAGAGCGCGAGCTCATCCGCGACACGTTCGGTCGATTTGTTTCGCACGATGTCGCGGAGGCAGTGCTCACCGGCCGCGTGCCGCTGCAGGGCGAGCGGCGCGACGTCAGCATCCTGTTCCAGGACATTCGCGGCTTCACCAGCCTGAGCGAGCGGCTCGATCCGGCTGTGCTGCTGCGGCTGTTGAATCAGTTCTTCACGGAAGTGGTCGCTGCCGTCGAAGCGGAAGGCGGCGTCGTCAAACAATTCCTCGGTGACGGCGTCATGGCGCTGTTCGGCGCGCCGCAACCGCATGTCGATCACGCAGAACGTGCGGTGCGTGCTGCGCTGGGCATTGCCAGCCGCTTGCAAGGCCTCAACGAGACCTTGGAGAAGCAGGGGCTCGGACCGCTGGAGATCGGCGTGGGTGTTCACAGCGGCCCGGTGGTTGCCGGGTTGATCGGTCCCGACAATCGCATCGAGTACGGCGTGGTGGGTGACCCTGTGAATCTCGCGGCCCGTATCGAAGCGCTGACGCGCGAGATGCAGGCCACGATTCTCGTTTCCCGCGAGATCGCCGCCCAGCTCGGGCCGACATTCACGTTGGGCCGCACGGCCACGATGCTGGTCAAGGGCAAGTCCCAGCCCGTGGAAGTCATCGAGGTACTGTCCTTGTGTCAACCGGTTGACAGTTCCGCCCCGCGCTAATCGCCATCCTTTGAGCCGACCCGATGCAACCGTGTCGGCCCGAGGAGATGGACATGAGCAAGCCTGAACGTTCGATTGCAGACCGCGCCACGCCGGAGATGATGCAGTGGCTGGAGACGGTCGATCGTAACGCCCGACAGCAGACCGTGCTGGCGCGGGCGCGCGAGGCCCATGAAGCCGTGTGGCATGGCCCGCGGACGCGGCCGCTTTTCGCTTCCGTCGCGGCATCCGGGGCAGCGCGACCGGAGGACTTCTCGTTCTTCTTTTATTCTGCGCCGGCCAGTGGGGCGACTGTGGTCGAGGACGATGCAACGGCGCGGCGTTTGCGGCGAGTGCAGATGTTGCGGTTGATGTTGCAGCAGGTGCAGGACGCGAAGCCGCGCTGACCGGCGCGCCCCGCCACGTTCATCTCGGACAACGCGCGCGGCTCTGGTAGTCTCGCTGCGGAATGCTCCGCATCATCCGCAGCGCCGACTATCCCGCGCGTCCCTGGAAGAACGGCGGCGGCACGACACGCGACATCGTCGTCTCGCCGCCGGGCGCTTCGCTCGATGACTTCGACTGGCGGCTGAGTCTCGCGCAGGTCGATCGCGACGGGCCGTTCTCGCGCTTCGACAACGTCGACCGCACGCTCGTGCTGCTCGACGGCGCCATGGCTCTGCACGAGCGCGATGCTCGCATCGACCTCGTACGCAACGAGCCGTTCGCCTTCGCAGGTGAGCGCGCTATCGAGGCCAAGGTTGGCACCGGATCCACGTTGGATTTCAACGTGATGACGCGTCGGGGCCGGGCACGCCACGCGGCGCGGCGTGAGATGTTCGACAAGCAGACGAAAATCGCAGCCGCGGCACCCAGAACGATCGTGTTGTTCGCGCTGGAAGGTGGACTGATCGTCGGCGGCGAGCCGCTCGACACTCACGACACTGCCATCCTCGCTGCTTCGCAAGTTGTCGTGACGCTCAAATCAGCGAATGCGGTCGACGTGCTCGTGGTCGAGATCGACGATTTTTATCCGAACGTGCTCTGAACGCTGCGCCGCTCGTGCCATGATCGCCGCCTCGTGACGGGCGACAAAGGTCAACGCAGCGGCTGGGAAAAGTGGCACGACTGGAATGCAGTCGTGTTCGCTTCGATGACTCGCTGGTTCTGCGAAGCCACGGGCGCGGCGCCGAAGCAAGTCATTCTCGACGCGGCGTGCGGCACGGGGCTGCCGTCTCTCGCACTCGCTGAGCGCGTGCGCCCGAGCGGCAAGGTCGTCGCCATCGACTCCTCACCAGTGATGCTCGCGGCGGCCATGCGCATCGCGCAGTCGGCTGGCGTGACCAACATCGAGCATCGGCCGATGGATCTTGCGGCCTTGGAGTTCCCCGACGCATCGTTCCACGCCGTGACCTGCAAAGACGGTTTGATGTTTTGCGCCGATCCGGTCAAGGGCGCGAGCGAGTTGTGGCGAGTGCTCAAGCCGAACGGCCGCTTCGCGCTGACTGCGTGGGACGAGCCGGAGAAGAATGCCTTCTTCATGACGATCAACCAGGTCGTGTCGCAGTTCATGCCTCGACCGGCGCCGCGGGCGGGAGCACCCGGGCCTTTCCGGCTCGCACCGGCAGCGGAGTTCGAGAAGGTGTTGCATCAGGCGGGCTTCGGCGAGCTCACGGTGCAATCGATGGAAGTCGTCTTCGAAGTGGAATCGTCCAACGTGCACTGGCAGATCGTCAGCGACATGTCGGCGCCGATCGAACAGGCGAAGGCGACGCTGTCGGTCGCCGACGTGCAGCGCTTGAAGCATGCGATGGCGGACGCGCTCGAGCCGTACCGTAGCGGTCACCGGATCCGCTTGCCGAACACGGCATTGTGCATTTCGGGCCGGCGCTAATATGCTGCGCGTGAATGCGCATTACCGTCGCTCACCACAGTCCGACCTCCTGTCAACGCTGGCGCGATGC
>CADEEJ010000180.1:0-2011 GCA_902826315.1 uncultured Steroidobacter sp. | reverse complement strand
AGTGAGTACGACGAACAACAACGCGCTCGCGTGTGGAAGCAGCTACCTGCTCACGATCTGGCCGACTGGCCGATCGGAATATTCGGGTTGGGAGTGCTCGGCTTGCAGGTCGCGGCCGCATTTCAGGCGCTCGGTCTCAGCGTCAACGGCTTCGCCCGCTCGGCGCACCAGCATCCAGGAATTCGATCATTCGCGGAGGCGGGCGGTGCGGGCGACTTCGCCGCGTTCATGCGCGCGTCGCGGGTGCTGGTCATCGTCGCGCCGCTGACGCCGGCGACTCAGGATCGATTCAACCGCGAAACGCTCGCGCTGCTGCCGCCTTCGTCGTACGTCATCAATGTTGCGCGCGGCGGTCTGCTGGTTGAGGAGGACCTGATCGAGCTGCTCGATCACGGGCACCTGGCGGGCGCTGCACTCGACGTCTTCCGTCACGAGCCGCTGCCGCAGGATCATCCGCTGTGGACGCATCCCAAAGTCCGGATCACACCGCACGTGTCGGCGATCACAGTGATCGGTCCTTCGGCGCGGCAGGTCGCTGAGAAGGTTCGGCGGTTGGAGCGCGGCGAAACGGTCAGCGGCGTGGTGGATCGTCGCCGCGGTTACTGAGCGCGTGTCGCGGGCGCTTTGATCAGCAGATTGCAGATCTCGGCGCGAATCGCGCCATCGCCGACGAACAGCTTCGCGACTGCAACCGGCAACGTGAAGCGCCGCGGCCCGGCACTGCCTGGATTCAGAAACAGCACGCCGTTCTTTTCGGACACGGCCGGCTTGTGCGAGTGGCCGGCGATGATCGCCGCGATTCCGTCCACGACCGGATCGACATCGAGCTTGGCGATGTCGTGCAGGATGTACAGCCGCTGGCCGCCGATGTCGACGATGGCAGTGTCGGGCAAGGGCTCGGCCCACTGACCCTTGTCGTTGTTGCCGCGAACTGCGGTGACCGGCGCGATGCGATTCAGCCGCTCGAGAATGTCGGGCGTGCCGATGTCACCTGCGTGAATGATGTGGTCGACGCTCGCGAGCGCCGCTTCGGCTTCCCAGCGAAGCAATCCGTGCGTGTCCGAGATGACGCCGATGGTTTTCATGAGGGCGCGCAGTGTACCCGCGCGCCAACCCGATTCCCCTACGCAAAGGGCGTAGGGCTTTCGATGCAATCGCAGCGCGGAAGAAAGTCGCCTTACAGCGTCAGCTGCGAATAGCCGAGACCGTCCGGCTCTTTGCCCGCCGTCAGTCGGTCGACGATCTGCCAAGTCTGCATGTCGATCACGGTAACCGTGTCGGCATTCGTGTTCGCCACGAATGCACGCGATAGCGAGGGCACGACGAGAATCCCGACGGGCACCGGTCCGTCCTGCGAGCGCTCCGCCTGCATCGTGATGCGCCGCACCTCGCGTCGCGTTGCGGAGTCGAACACGGCGATGTCGCCCGACTGTGCGTTCGAGACGAGCACGCGCTTGCCGTCGTCGGTGAATTTCGCTCGGATCGGGAATGACTTCGAGTCGACGGTCGCGACGATCTTCGACGACGCGACATCGATGATGGATACCGTGTCCGCGCCGCGATTGGTCGCCCACACCTCACGCTGATCCGGTGAAATAGCGATGCCCTCGGTGCCCGTGCCGCTCGGAATGTTCGCGACCAGGCGCGGCGTTTTCAGATCGATCACCGAGACGGAGCCCGAGCCGATGTTGGCAACGAACGCGCGATCGTGCTTCGGCGCGAGAGCGACCATGTGCGAACCGTTCTGGTCGGTGTCGATCGTCGTGGTCGTCGCGCCGGCTGCTACATCGACGATGAGCAGCTTCCGAACTCCTTCGGTCGTCACAGCCACGTCGTTGCCACGCAGCCAGGCGATGCCGTGCGGTCGAGCGCGTTCCCGCAGCTCGATCGTTCGCAGCACCTTGCGTCCGGGGACATCGATCACCGTCAGCGTGCGCCCCGGCGCGACTTGCGATCCATAGTTGCAGACGACAGCTGTGCGCCCGTCTGGTGACACAGCGACTTCGTGCGG
>CADEEJ010000179.1:9580-10767 GCA_902826315.1 uncultured Steroidobacter sp. | reverse complement strand
CGCACGACGACGAAGGACTTCTTCGCCATGTTCGGCGTGCCGTTCAAGTACGGCGGCGGCTGGGATCAGGCGGCGGATGCGGGCCAGATGGTCGTGGTGCTGTCGAAGGAGACCAACGACAAGGCGTTCGGCGGCGCCGACAGCGTCGGCCAGATCGTGCGGCTCGACGGGCACGAGTTCAAAGTCGTCGGCGTGCTCGACGAGTGGGCGCCGACGCCGAAATTCTACGATCTCAACAACGGCGCCTTCGACGAGGTCGAAGAGCTGTTCGTGCCGTACGGCATCGGCGCGCAGCTCGAAATGCAGAGCGCGGGCAACACGAACTGCTGGCGCGACCAGGAGATCAACAACTTCCAGGACTTCCTCAACAGCGATTGCGTGTGGATCCAGTTCTGGGTGGAGCTGCGCGACAGCAGCAAGGCCGCCGCATTCAAGGAGTTCATCGACAACTACGTGCGCGAGCAGAAGACGCTCGGGCGCTTCGAGCGGCCGCTGAACAATCGCCTGGAGCATCCGGACCAGTGGCTGAAGGTCAACGAGGCCGTGCAGGACGACAATCGCGTGCTCGTCGGCCTGTCGTTCATGTTCCTGGCCGTGTGCCTGCTGAACATGATCGGGCTGCTGCTCGCGAAGTTCCTCGGCGCGGCGCCGCTGGTCGGCCTGCGGCGTGCGCTCGGCGCGAGCAAGTCGGCGATCTTCCGCCAGCATCTCGTTGAAGTCGGCGTGATCGGCCTGGGCGGCGGCGTGCTCGGCATCGTGCTGGCGGCGCTCGGCCTGTTCGGCGTGCGGCATCTCTACGAGAACTACGACGAGCTGACGCGGCTGGACTTCACGATGGTGCTGATCGCGATCGGCATCGCCTTGCTGTCAGGCCTGCTCGCTGGCTTCTATCCGACGTGGCGCGTCTGCCGGGTGCAGCCGGCCGCCCATCTTAAGACACAATAAGAGGTTCATATGGAACTTCGTCCCATTCTGAGCGCGATGCTCCGTAACAAAACCGGCGCGGTCCTCGTCGGCCTGCAGATCGCGTTGACGCTCGCGGTCGTCGCGAACGCGGTCTTCATCATCATGCAGCGCGTGGAGAAGATCGGCCGGCCCGAGGGCATCGACTCGAACAACCTGTTCTTCGTGCAGAGCTACGGCTTCGGGCCGAACTACGATCAGCGCGACACGGTCCAGCGCGACCT
>CADEEJ010000179.1:5143-9480 GCA_902826315.1 uncultured Steroidobacter sp. | reverse complement strand
ACGGCGCTGGGCATCGTCGGTCTCGCCAGCTTCCACGTGAGCGTGCGCAGGAAGCAGATCGGCACGCGTCGCGCGGTGGGTGCGCGTCGTATCGACATCATCCGCTACTTCATGGTGGAAAATTGGCTGTTGACGACCGGTGGCGTCGTTGCAGGCGCGGTACTCGCGTTTGCCTTCGGCCAGTGGTTGAGCTCGGCGTATTCGCTGCCGCGCTTGCCGCCGATGTATGTTGTGAGCGGCGTGATCCTGCTGTGGATCCTGGGTCAGCTGGCGGCGTTCCTGCCGGCGCGGCGGGCAGCGGCGATTCCGCCGGCGGTTGCGACGAGAACGGTATAGTTTCGCCAATGGCTAGCATCCTCATCATCGACGACAACGACGCTGTCAGGACGGCGCTCGAAGTGCTGATCTCGCTGCAGGGCCATCGCGTGCTCGCCGCGAGCTCGCCGGACGAAGGCCTGCGCACGCTGGCGAAGGAGCAGATCGACCTCGTGCTGCAGGACATGAACTTCCGCAAGGAGGCGACGTCGGGCGAGGAGGGGGTCGCACTGTTCCACGCCACTCGCGAGCGCTATCCGACTGTGCCCATCGTGCTGCTCACTGCGTGGACTCATCTCGAAACGGCAGTAGAGCTGGTGAAGGCCGGCGCCGCCGACTATGTGGCGAAGCCTTGGGACGATGCGCGGCTGCTCACGACGATCCGCAATCTGCTCGAGCTGCGTCGCTTGTCGGTCGAACAGGAGCGGTCGGCGCGGCGTCGTGCCGAGTCGCGTGCCGCGCTCGCGCAGAAGTTCGACTTGTGCGGCCTCGTGTTCGAAAGCGAGCCGATGCGTGACGTGGTCACGAAGGCCACGCACATCGCGGCGGCAGACGTACCGATTTTGATCACTGGGCCGAATGGATCCGGCAAGGAAGTGTTGGCGGCGATCATCCAGGCGAATTCGACTGTGCGCGGCGGTCCGTTCATCAAGGTCAACGTCGGCGCGTTGCCGAAGGATCTGATGGAGGCCGAGCTGTTCGGCGCCGAAGCGGGCGCGTACACCGGCGCCACGAAAGTGCGGCAAGGACGTTTCGAAGCGGCCGACGGCGGCACGCTGTTCCTCGACGAGATCGGCAATCTCTCGATGGAAGGTCAGGCGAAACTGCTGCGTGTCCTGCAGACCGGCGAGTTCGAGCGTCTGGGCAGCAGCACGACGCGTCGCGTGAAAGTGCGCGTGATCAGTGCGACGAACTCCGACCTGCCGGCGGCGATTCCTGCCGGACGGTTTCGCGAGGACCTTTACTATCGGCTCAACGTCATCGAGCTGAAGGTCCCGCCGCTCGCCGAGCGCAAGGAAGACATCCTGCCGCTTGCGAAGCACTTCCTGGAGGACGCTCAGAAATTGAGCGTGCCCGCGCAGCGTGCATTGCTGGCACACAACTGGCCGGGCAACGTTCGCGAGCTGATGAATACGATTCGGCGTGCGTCGCTGCTGTCGACGGCTGCCGAGATTTCGCCGGCCGACCTCGGGCTGGTGATGGCGCCGGGGACGTTGGAGATGGTGCCGGAGCGCGAGCCGGATCGCGCGGAGATCGAAGGGGCCTTGGCGCGGGCGAGGGGGGTCATTGCGCGCGCGGCGAGGGAGTTGGGGTTGAGCCGGCAGGCGTTGTATCGGCGGATGGAGAAGCTGGGGCTGAAGGAATAGGAGTCGGGTTGCAACCCGGCCTGTCGTTTCTTGTGGGTCAGGCTTCGGCCTGACACCATTGCTTCCCATGCGGTTTTCCCTGGAAGGCAAGCTCGCGCTGTTCGGCTTCGGGCTCGTTCTCGTCGTCGCAGCAATGGTCGCGGCTCTATCGCGCTGGCTGGATTCGACCTGGCTGGCGTTCCTCATCGGCATCTCGATCGCGGGCCCGCTCGCGACTCTCGCCGCACGCTATTACATGAGACCTATCGCCAAGACGCTGATGGCTGTCGGCGATGGCATCGCCAGCCTCACCGATCGCGACTTCAGCGTGAGCATCACTGCGTCGGATCAGGCCGAGCTCGCGGCGCTGATCGAAGGTTACAACCGCCTCGGCAACGTGCTGCGCGAAGAACGCCAGTCGCTCTACCAGCGCGAGCTGCTGCTCGACACCGTCATCCAGGCGACGCCGATTTCGATGGTGCTGACGAACGCCAACGGCCGCGTCGTGTACAGCAACGTCGCCGCACGCCAGACGTTTCTCGGTGGGCGCAAGCTCGAAGGCCTCGCGTTCGCCGAGTTGATCGCAGCATCGCCCGAGCCGTTGCGACAGGCTGTCGCGTCGGAAGCGGACTCGCTGTTCACGATCGAAGGTCCAGACGAATCGGAGATCTACCATCTCTCGCAACGCGGCTTCCTGCTCAACAGCCAGCTGCATCGCCTGTATCTGCTGCGGCAGATGACGCGCGAGCTGGCGCGCCAGGAAGTGGAGACGTGGAAGAAAGTCATCCGCGTGATTGCGCACGAGCTCAACAATTCGCTCGCGCCGATCTCTTCGCTCGCGCACTCCGGTCGTCAGACCGTGCAGCGTCCAGACCCTGCGCAGCTGGAGCGGATCTTCCGCACGATCGAGGATCGCGCGAAGCATCTGCACTCGTTCATCGACGGCTACGCGCGCTTCGCGAAGCTGCCGCGGCCGCAGCCCGAGCCGATCGACTGGCCGGCCTTCCTGCGCTCGTTGCAGGAAACCGCCCCGTTCACCTTGAACAGCGAGCCGCCAACCCGCCCGGGCGTGTTCGATCCGGCGCAGATCGAGCAAGTCATCATCAACCTGGTGAAGAACGCGAAGGAGGCGGGCGCGCCGCCGGACAGCATCGAAGTGCACGTGGAAGAGCACGCGGCGGGCTGGCGACTGCAGGTGCTGGACCGCGGGGCGGGAATGTCCGAGGAAGTCCTGCGCAACGCGCTGCTGCCGTTCTATTCGACAAAACCTGCCGGCGCCGGCCTCGGATTGACGCTTTGCCGCGAGGTCATCGAGGCGCACGGCGGCCGGATTTCGCTGGCCAACCGCCCCGGCGGCGGCCTGGTTGCGACTTTATGGATCCCGGCGATCGCACTGGACTAGCCCTAACCGCGGGTGGTGCTGTCTGGCGGGGTGCTCTAGGATGGCCCATCGCAGGACCTGCGATTTGGGGATAGGGGCGGAAGAATGAACAAAGACTCCGCGCTGGCGAGCCTCGGTTTATCGGGCAAAGAAGACACGGCGACCGTAGCGCGCATGTACGGCGAGCGGCTGTCCGTCGTCCAGGACCAGCTGATCAAAGCGCAAACCGACGTGGACCGCGTGAACTGCCAGACGAAGCTCTCGGAGCTCGTCGAAGCCTACGAGCTCGTCACGCAGACCGGCCGCTACACGCAAGTCGCTGCCAACGAATCCTCGGCGACCGTGATGCGCACCGGCACTGAGATCGCCCAGCACACGCCACACATGGAAACGTTGGTGCGCATGGAGCCCGGCGCTGTGCTGTCGAGCCGGCTGGAGATCGGTGCACTGCTCGGACAAGGCGGCATGGGCAACGTGTATGCCGCACGCGATCGCCTGAAGGACGAAGACGTCGCGATCAAGGTGCTGCGTCAGGATCTGCTGTTCAGCACTGCTGCGAAGGAGCGCTTCCTTGCGGAGGCCAAAGTTTCCTGCAACCTGTCGCATCCGAACATCGTGCGCGTGTACGACGTCGGTCAGAGCGGCAACTACTACTACTTCTCGATGGAGCGGCTGCAGGGCCACAACCTGCGCCAGCGGATCGAGGCGTACGAGCGCGACAAGCGCCAGTTCGGGATCGAGGAAGTCACCGACATCGCGCGCCAGCTCATCGACGCGCTGCGTTACGCGCATCGCTACATCGTGCACCGTGACATCAAGCCCGAGAACATCTGGCTCGCCGAAGACGGCACGGTAAAGCTGATGGATTTCGGCATTGCGCGCGCTTATAGCAGCTCGCACATGACGCAGACCGGCATGACGCTCGGGACTGCGTACTACATGGCGCCCGAGCAGCGAGTGGCCGCGAAGGATGTCGACTGGCGCGCGGATCAGTACGCGCTGGGTGTCGTGTTGTACGAATTGTTGTCGGGCACGTTGCCCACCGGCGCCGTCAAGTCGCTCGAAACGGAACGGCGCGATCTGCCGAAGCGCTACGCACGCGCGTTGATGCGTGCGATGTCGCCGAAGCCGGATGATCGCTTCGCGTCGTTGGCGGACCTGCTCGGAGAAATGGAAGGCAAGCAGGAGCGCAAGGTCAACGTCGGCATCGGCGGGTTGCTGATGATCGCGGCGGGCGTTGCTGCTGCAGGTGTCGGTGCTTACTACTTCATCAAGCCGGTGGCGCCGCTGGTCGA
>CADEEJ010000179.1:0-5043 GCA_902826315.1 uncultured Steroidobacter sp. | reverse complement strand
GTCCGAGCCGTCCCCGATCGACACGCGTCGCCAGGAATGCATCACGCAATGCGAGCGCGACAGCGGCGAGTGTCGCAGCTTGAATCGTCGCGGCAAGCAGGACTGCATGCGCGCGGTTGCCTTTGGTGGTAGCGGCAGTCGGCTATCGAACACGAACTCCGTGCCGCCGAGCTGTGCGTTCTACGGCCAGGCTCGTTGCGAGCGGGCGGGCAATCGCGATGCGTGTCTGTCGCGCATGAGCTCTCGGCACACTGAGTGCGTCGCCTTGATCGGCAACATCGCCTCTCGCCGCCAGGACTGCGAGGAACGAGCGCGCGACTCCGACAAGATGTGTCTCGACGAGATGCGCGACTGCCGCGCCGGCTGTTAAGCGAGGGTGTGATACACCTTCTGCACGTCGTCGTCCTGCTCGAGCTTGTCGACGAGCTCCATCACTTCGGTCGCTTGCGGCTCGGGCAACTCGGTCGGAGTGAGGCAGATGTACTCATGCTCGGCTGACAGCGGCGCGAGCTTCCGATCTTCCAGCGCCTTCTGCACGTGGCCGAAGTCCGCGAACATGCAGCGGATCACGATCTGCGGCTCGCCTTTCTCGCCGGTGCTCTCGCCCATCTCTTCGAGTCCGTGATCGATCAGGTACAGCTCCAGGTCGTCCTGGTCGATACCCTCCGGATTCAGGCGGAACACGCCCATTTTCTTGAACATGAAGCTGACGCTGTTGGACGTGGCGAGATTGCCGCCGTGTTTCGAGAAAGCGTTGCGCACGCTCGCGACAGTGCGCGTCGGATTGTCGGTGGCAGTTTCGACGAGCACGGCGACGCCGTGCGGCGCGTAGCCTTCGTACATCACCACGTCGAAGTTCGCGGCTTCCTTGCCCGAGGCACGGCGGATCGCGGCCTCGACTTTGTCCTTCGGCATGTTCGCGGCGCGCGCGTTCTGCATCACGCGGCGCAGGTGGGAATTCGAGTTCGGATCGGTGCCGCCGGATTTGACGGCGATCGTGATGTCCTTGCCGATGCGCGCGAACTGCTTCGCCATGCGGTTCCAGCGCGCGAACATCGCATGCTTTCTGACTTCGAAAATGCGGCCCATGAGCAACCTTCCAGGAGGGAGGGGCGCATTGTAGGTCGGGTTTCCGCCCGACAGGAGGGTTTCTAGCGGCCGGCTTCCCAGGTGACCGGGGCCTTGGCGGCCGCGGCGCGCTTCAGCAGGCTCAGCAGCGGCACGGCGCGGTTTTCCAGCGGGATCGGCGCCGAGCGGTGCAGATCCTTGTCTTCGTCGCTCGCCACGTCCTCGTTATCGGCCGGGCGTGCGGCAGTGTCGGCGTTGGTCCTGGTTTTCATGTCTTCCATGGCCGATTCCAGCTGCCGCATGGCTGCCTGCGTATCCGCTTCGTTCAAGCCGCCGGGAACGCGGCCGGTCGCACCCATCAGCTTCAGCAGCTGCACGGCGTCGTCGCCGAACATGGTGATCGTTTCGGTTGCAGGGGACTTGAATCGCACCAGCATGTGAGGGTCTCTCAGGTGCAGCCGCGCAGCAGGAACAGCACCAGCAGTACGGGAATCGGTACACCGAGCAGCCACAGCAGGATCCAGCCTACTTTGCCCTGCTCGCGTTCGCGCGCGAGCCGCAGTTTCGTTCGCAGATATGACATCGTCAATTCCTCCGGCCTATGCCGGGAATTAACGGTTTCCGTCGCTGCCCAGTTCCGCGGCAGCGTGCCAGATGGCCTGGGCCGTGCGGCGCTTCAGGCCTTGTGCGACCAACAGGGCCTCGGCGCCTTCCCACGAGTAGGCGTCGCGGGCGGCGAGCACCGTCACCATGCCGGCCAGCTCGCCGAAGTAGATCGCGCGGCCGAGCGGCTGCATTTGCCCCGGCGGCAGGCGGTCCACTTGCTCGCGCAACGCCTTCGTTGCCAGGTCGGACAATTCCCAGGACTGCGCGATCCGGCAGGCGACATCCGGCGCGTGCAATTGCATCGAGCGGATGAACACTTCCGCGCGCGGCAGCACGTTCGGTTGTTCGCGATACATGTCGACGGTCAGGCGGAACAGCACGATGCGTGCGAGAGCGTTGAGCAGGCCGAGCAGCTGCGCGATGAACGGATCCGCGCTGCGTGTGGCCGTCGCGTAAGCCTCGGAGGCAGCAGCACAGCGTTGAGCCTGTTCCCACGTCACGTCCGCGAAGGCGTCGAAGTAGCCGCGCGGCAGTCGAAAGACGGGCTGCAAAATCGCGACTGCCATGAGTCCGCGCAAGCCATCGACGCCGAGTGTCTGGACCGCACGATCGAGACTGTCGACCGGCTCGCGTGAAGTTCGATAGAGAGCATTGTTCGCCCGCTGCAACACACTGCCCGCTAGCGATGGATCCTCGACGATCAGGTTGACGAGCGTGCGGCGCGAGCTTTCGCTGTCGTTCAGCGCCTGCATCAGCTTCGGCAGCAGCATCGGCCTTCGCGGGAAGTAGTCGCGCTTCTGCACGGCCTGCGCGGCGCTCTCGCCAATGCGATTCATCACTGCCGCGTGCTCGCCGAAGACCTGGTAGTCGAAGCTCTTCACGCCGAACGCGATCTTGTAGCACTCGTCCTGCGCCAGCTGGATGGCGTCGGTGGAATACGGCGCATCGTCGACAGTCTGCTCGGGCGATGCCGTCGGTGAATCGGATGCGGTATCGACGGAGGAGTTGTCGCTCTCCGTAGCTTGCTGCCGGCGACGATACGCGAGGACGGCGACGCCTGCGGCGCTTCCCAGCAGCACGATCAGGATGGCTGTCGTAACGGCTATGGCAATGCTCCCCGGCCCGGTCCGATGGCAGCGCATGATAGCCGGAATCCATGGAAAACTAAGCTATGCTCGGTGCTCCTTTCGAGAGGGCAGCATGTCGCTCACATCCGGCCAATTGGACCAGATCGCGCCAGGCGTGCGGCGGCTGGTCGCACGCAACCCAGGGTTCATGACCGGCCCGGGCACGAACACGTACCTCGTCGGCACGCAGCGTTTTGCGGTGATCGACCCCGGTCCGCACGACCTCGTCCACATCGAGCGGATTCTCGAAGCGGCCGGCGGGCGCGTGAGCGCGATCCTGGCCACGCATACTCACCCGGACCATTCGCCTGCTGTGGCAGCGCTCGCCCAGTCCACCGGAGCTGAGACTCTCGGCCGCGGCGCGCCGATGCACGGCCGGCAGGACCCGACTTTCGTTCCGACGCGAACGCTCAACGACGGCGATGTCGTGCGCATCGGCGAGCTCACGCTGCGTGCGATCCACACGCCGGGACATGCGTCGAATCATCTTTGTTATCTGCTCGAAGGCACCGGAATGCTGTTCTCGGGCGATCACGTCATGCAGGGGTCGACGGTCGTCATCGGTCCGCCGGACGGCAACATGCAGCTGTACCTGCAATCGCTCGCGAGGCTGCAGCGTGAGCCCGTCACGCATATTGCGCCGGGGCACGGAACGGTGATCGAAGACGCGCAGGCGGAAGTCGCGCGGCTGATTGCACATCGCCTGCAGCGCGAAGCGAAGGTCGTGGAACGTTTGCGTCGTGCCGGTCGCGTGACGATCGACGTGCTGGTGACGAGTGTCTACGACGACGTCGATCCGCGGTTGCATCCGGTCGCGAAAGGCTCGCTGCTCGCACATCTGCTCAAGCTCGAAGCCGATGGTCGTGCCGCGCGCGATAACACGGCGGCCGACGCCACGTGGTGGATGAAAGAGTGAGGCGGGACGCCGCGCTCATCGAGCTCTCCCGTTGTTCTCTGATCCTCGACGGGCACGTCGTGCTCGACGAGATCGACTTCGTCTTGCGTCGAGGCGAGCGCTGGGCATTGGTCGGCCCGAACGGCTCGGGCAAGACCTTTCTGCTGAAGATGCTCCGCGGCGACGTCTGGCCGACGCCGACCGGCCGCGAGCGGCGCACCTCCCGACTCGACAAAGCGCAGATCGCGTATGTCGGCGCGGAACGGCAGGATAAATATGTGCGCTACGACTGGAACCTGACGGTAGCGCAGGTCGTGACGACAGGATTGTTCGACGAAGACATTCCGTTGACGCAACCGACACGGGCACAGCAGCAACGCGTGACTCGGCTGCTGCAGCGATTCGGTCTGTCGGGGCTGCGACGTCGACGCATGTTGACGCTGTCGTACGGTCAACGCCGCCTTGTGCTCGTCGCTCGCGCGTTCGCGGGTGATGCTCGCGTGCTGTTGCTCGACGAAGTTTTCAATGGGCTCGATGCGAGGGCGCGGGAGAAGTTACGCCGTGCACTCGAGCGGCCGCGCGGCGGGCATGATTGGGTGCTGACGTCGCATCGGCCGAAGGAGCTGCCGAAGAACGTTACGCATGCGGCAAGGATTGAAGGTGGAAGAATAGTAGAGAGGCGCCGCCCCCACCCTGTCCCTCCCCCGCGGGCGGGGGAGGGGACGCAGAGGCATGCGCCATCTCTTTCCCTCCCCCGCTTGCGGGGGAGGGTTAGGGAGGGGGCACCGCTCGTTCGCATCTCCAACACCACTCTCTATCGCGACTACCGCCCCGTCATCCGCGATCTCAACTGGACATTACTTCCAGGCGAACACTGGGCTGTGCACGGCGCCAACGGCTCCGGCAAATCGACACTGCTCAGCCTGATCTACGGCGACCTCCATCCCGCGCTCGGCGGCACGATCGAGCGCGCCGGCCTGTCCGCCGGAGATCGCATCGAAGACTGGAAACATCGCGTCGCGTGGGTGTCACCGGAACTGCAAGCCGATCACTTCGCCGCACACTCGATCGAAGAGGTCGTCATCTCCGGCCGCTACGCCAGCGTCGGCTTGAACGACGCACCCACCGCAGCAGACCGCCGTAGCGCCCGTCGCTGGCTCGAGTACTTCGGCATCGCCAAGCTCCGCGACCGCGGCCCGCGCAGCGTTTCCTACGGCCAGATGCGGCTCGCGCTATTCGCGCGTGCGATGGCTAACAATCCTGAACTGCTGCTCTTGGACGAGCCGTGTACCGGCTTGGACGGCGACGTGCGCGAACGCGTGCTGCGCGAGATCGAAAAACTCGCCC
>CADEEJ010000178.1 GCA_902826315.1 uncultured Steroidobacter sp. | reverse complement strand
AATCATGCGTGTACAGCTGCATGAGATTCTCGAACACGATGCGCTCGTTGGGGCGGGCAACTACCACTTCTACGGTCGACATGGCTACAACCACTTCGCCTTGCGCAGGCGGTAGAAGATATACGCATCCAGCGCGGCCATCACCCCCCACACCGCTGCGTAACCATAGCGCCAGCGCAGCTCGGGCATGTCGTCGAAGTTCATGCCGTAAATCCCCACGATCAGCGTCGGCACCGCAATCAGCGCGGCATAGGCGGCGAGGCGCTTCATGTTCTCGCTTTCCTGGAGCGTAATCATCGACAGATTCACGGAGATGGCCGTCGACACGCTGTCGCGAATCGACTCGATGGTCTGATTGAGCCGCTGCAGGTGATCGGAGACATCGCGAAAATACTCCTGCATTCCGGCACATGCCAGCGGCACCCGCGTGCCGGAGATATTCCCGAGACTCTCCAGCAGCGGCACGACTGCATGACGAAATACCATGAGTCGCTGCTTCAACTCATAGAGCGCCTCGATGTTGGCGCGCGGTGCGATAGCCGCGAAGATCTGCTCCTCGATTCGCTCCAGCTCCGCCTCGACACCTTGCAACAGCGGGAAATAGCGGTCGACGACCGCGTCCATCAGCGCATACAGAACGTAGCCGGGACCACGGCGCAGCAAATCAGGCTCGCTTTCGGCGCGTGACCGCACATCCTGAAATCCTTTCGCGACGCCGCTGCGCACGGACAGGATGTAGTTGGGCCCGACGAAGACGGCGACCTCACCGATCCGCAACTGAGCGTCCCCGGCCTCGATCATGTGCAGGACTACGAAGACCAGCTCGCCGTACTCTTCGATCTTCGGCCGCTGATGGCCGTGGCGCGCATCTTCGACCGCGAGCGGATGCAGATTGAACTCGGCCTGCATCAGCTCCAGCGCGCGGGCGTCCGGCTCCAGTAGCGCGACCCAGACGAAACAACCGGGTTGCACCAGATATCGATGGATGTCCTGCGGCTCGATGTCCGCGAGCTTCCGCCCGTCCTGATACACAACGCAGCTGATCAGCATCGATCGTCACCCCCTGCCGAAATTCTCACACCGCGCTGTCTGCCCCGGATCGAGGTGCGGCCCTACTCTCATCGCCATGACAATCGCTCAGGCACCATTGTTACACGATACCGGCGAGTCATGGCCCGCTCACTTGGTGTTCACCGGGCCGATTTCACGAGACAGCGGCATCGAGTGCGCGGTCGAAATCGCCGCTCGTGCCGGCCTGCAATTGAAGGTGGCGTGTGAAGTTCCGCCGCACGACCGCAGTTACTTCTGCGAAATCTTCGTACCCATGCTTCACAGCAACCCGCACGTGCAGTGGCTGGACGAGATCGGCGATCGCAGCAGGAACGAGTTACTCGGCGGCGCGCGTGCACTGCTGGCGGCGTGCGATCGCTCCGGAGCTTTCGACCTGCAGGTTGTCGAAGCGCTGGCATGCGGGACGCCGGTCATTGCGTGGGCCGACACATCCGCAGCGGACATCATCGCGGACGGAGTGTCGGGCTTTGTGGTTCGAAGCACCGACCAGGCGGTCGCGAGAATCGAAGAACTGGATCGGCGCGCATACCTGAGCCGGTATCGCACTGTCATCCACGCGTACGACTGCGCCACCGTCACGGTCGCAGGCTGCCTGCGTGGCCGTGAAAAAGTAGCAAGCAAGTGGAGAAGTTGATGTCGAGAGCAAGAATTCTGTCTGCGTTGGGCTTGATCGCTGCAACGGCGAGCGCACACGCGGGTGTGTCGTCGACCGTGACTGCGACCAGCGACTACGACTTTCGCGGCATCACGCAGACCGCCCAGGATCCGGCGATCCAGGCCAGCATCGACTATGCACACGCGAGTGGCTGGTATGTCGGCGCATGGGCCAGCAACGTCGACTTCTGCGCGCCGGGCGCGAGCGGATGTCTGGATGCGGATTACGAGTTGGACCTGTACACCGGCTTCAGCGGCAGCATGGCCAACGGCATCGGCTGGGACGCGGGGCTCATCTACTACACGTACGAAGAGTCCGACTATGACTACCCCGAGATCTACGCCAGCCTCAGCAAGGATTGGTTCAAGGCCAAGCTGTCGTATTCGAACGATTTCGGCGGCGACACGACTCGCGGCGATACGCCGGCCTACTACCTGGAAGCGGCCGCAACGGTACCGCTGCCGCGGAGCTTCTCCGCGCTCGCACACGCCGGCTACAGCTGGGGCGACTACTGGGACAAGCTCGACGATGCGGGCGCCGGTAGCGCGTATTTCGATTACTCCCTGGGCGTGGGCTACACCGCCGGGCGCTTCAACTTTGCCCTGAAATGGGTGGATGGCAGTGACCTGAAAGAGGCAGACGGCACGCCCGGCGACGTCTTCAGCTCCGAAGCACGCGTCATGCTGTCGGTCGCCACGACGTTTCAGTCGAAATAGACCCCATACCAAAAGCTAACGGCGCGCTCACAGCCAGGGGCGTAGATTCGAGGGCGACAGCACTACTCGCTGGAGATTGTCGTGGAAGGAAAGATCTTGCTCGCAACGGTGGCCTTGGTCGTCGTCACCTGGCTGCTCTACAAGCTCGTCGAATGGTTGGAGCCGCGCAAATGAGTGTCATGAGCTGGATCGGTCTGGTGCTGTCGATCGCCCTGGGTGTCTACCTGTTCGTGGCGCTGCTGCTCCCGGAGAAATTCGAATGAACGCGCTGGGCGTGGTGCAGATCCTGTTGTTCATCGCCGTGCTCGTGGCGCTGGTCAAGCCGCTGGGCACGTTCATGGCAAGAGTGTATGACGGCGAGCGGACCTTCCTGTCGCCGGTACTCGAGCCGATCGAGCGCGGCATCTATCGCCTCGCAGGCGTCCGGCCGTCGGCCGAGTCGAATTGGAAGCGCTATGCGCTCGCCCTGTTGCTGTTCAACTTCATCGGCTTCGTCGTCGTGTATCTGCTGCAACGCTTGCAGGGCGTGCTGCCGCTGAACCCGCAGGGCTTTGCCGCAGTGAGCCCCGACTCGTCCTTCAACACCGCCGTGAGCTTCGCCAGCAACACCAATTGGCAGGGCTACGGCGGCGAGGCGACGATGAGTTACCTCACGCAAATGCTCGGGCTCGCGGTCCAGAACTTCGTCTCTGCGGCGTCCGGCATGGCGGTGCTGGTCGCCGTGATTCGCGGCTTTGCGCGCCGCCGCGCCAGCGAGATCGGCAACTTCTACGTCGACCTGACACGCGGCACTCTGTACATCCTGTTGCCGTTGTCGCTGCTACTCGCCGTCATCCTGATGTCGCAAGGTGTCGTGCAGACCTTCTCGGCGTACAACAGCGTCGATCTGGTCGAGCCCGTCACGATATCGACGCCGGTGAAGGACGCTGCGGGCGCGCCGGTACTCGACGCCACGGGTAATGCTGTCACGAAATCTGAGCAGGTGACGCAGCAGACGATACCGCTCGGCCCCGCTGCGAGTCAGATTGCAATCAAGCAGCTCGGCACCAACGGCGGCGGATTCTTCAACGTCAACTCCGCACATCCGTTCGAAAACCCGACACCGCTCGCGAATTTTCTGGAGCTGCTGGCAATCCTGCTGATCCCCGCGGCGCTGTGTTACACGTTCGGCCGCATGATCGGCGACACGCGACAGGGCTGGGCAATCCTGGTCGCGATGCTGGTGATCTTCGTCCCGCTGACGTTCGCCGGCTACGCGGCCGAGCAGTCGGGCAATCCGCGCCTCGAGGCGCTCGTCGACCAGAATGCCAGTGCCACGCAGTCGGGCGGCAACATGGAAGGCAAGGAAGTGCGCTTCGGCATCGCCAACTCGGCGCTGTGGGCCAGCGCGACGACCGCCGCTTCCAACGGCTCGGTCAACGCGATGCACGACTCGTTTACGCCGCTCGGCGGGCTCGTTCCGCTGTGGCTCATGCAGCTCGGCGAAGTCGTGTTCGGCGGCATCGGCAGCGGCCTGTACGGCATGCTCATGTACGCCGTCGTCGCGGTGTTCATCGGCGGGCTGATGGTCGGGCGGACGCCGGAGTACCTCGGCAAGAAGATCGAAGCCTACGAAGTGAAGATGGCTTCGATCGTGATCCTGGTGCCGCCGCTGATCGTGCTGGTCGGCACGGCAATCGCCAGTGTGACGCCCGTGGCGGTGAGCAGCGTTGCCAACCCGGGAGTCCACGGATTCTCCGAAATCCTCTATGCGTTCTCGTCCGCCGGCAACAACAACGGCAGTGCGTTCGGCGGGCTGTCCGCCAACACACCCTTCTACAACATCGCGCTCGGCATCGCGATGTGGGCATCGCGGTACTGGCTGATGATTCCGGTACTGGCGCTCGCCGGCAGCCTGGCCGCAAAGAAAGCGACTGCGGTCACCGCGGGCACGCTGCCTACGCACACGCCGCTGTTCATCACCTTGCTGGTCGGTGTCGTGCTGATGGTCGGCGCGTTGACGTTCGTGCCGGCGCTGGCGCTCGGTCCGATCGTCGAGCACCTGCAAATGATTGCTGCCGGGCCCTGAAGCGAAGGTTCATGAACATGACAACTGAAGCAAAGCCGATCCCGGGACTGACGCCTGTCGAAGGGATGGCACCGCGGCCGAAAGTGCCGTTCGTGACGGGGCAGATCCTGCGCTCGGCGATCTGGGAGTCCTTCCGTAAGCTCGATCCGCGCGTGCAGATCCGCAATCCGGTGATGTTCGTCGTGTTCGTCGGCAGCATCCTGACGACGATCATCGGAATCGGCGCCGCGCTCGGCGAGATCACCAGCGAGGGCAGCCCGGGATTCATTCTCGCAGTCGCCGTCTGGCTGTGGCTGACGGTGCTGTTTGCAAACTTCGCCGAAGCGGTCGCCGAGGGCCGCGGTAAAGCGCAGGCCGCAACGTTGCGCTCCATGCGGCGCCACGTGCACGCCAAGAAGTTGTTCAGCAACAAGAAGAGCGAATATCACACGGTCGAGTCGGGCGCCCTGCGCAAAGGCGATGTGGTGCTCGTCGAGACGGGCGACGTCATCCCCGCCGACGGCGAGATCATCGAAGGCGTCGCCTCGGTGAACGAGAGCGCCGTGACCGGCGAATCCGCGCCGGTCCTGCGCGAAGCCGGCGGCGACTTCTCCTCGGTGACCGGCGGCACGCGCGTGCTGTCCGACTGGATCCTGGTACGCGTCACTGCCCGCGAAGGCGAGGGCTTCCTCGATCGCATGATCGCAATGGTGGAAGGCGCCAAGCGCGGCCGGACTCCCAATGAAATCGCGCTATCCATCCTGCTCGCGATGATGACCCTGGTATTCCTGCTGGCCACGGCTACGCTCGCGCCGTTCTCCAAGTTCGCGGTCGAAGCTGCGGGACAAGGCTCGGTCGTCACGATGACGATCCTCATTGCCCTGCTGGTGTGCCTGATTCCCACGACGATCGGCGCGCTGCTCTCGGCCATCGGCATTGCCGGCATGGACCGCATGGTGCGCGCGAATGTCATCGCGACTTCCGGACGCGCGATCGAAGCTGCCGGCGACGTAGACGTGCTGCTGCTGGACAAGACCGGCACGATCACGCTCGGCGACCGCCAAGCGTCCGCGTTCATTCCCGCTCCCGGCGTCACCGAGCAGGAGCTCGCGGATGTCGCGCAGCTCGCATCGCTCGCCGATGAGACTCCGGAAGGTCGCTCGATCATGGTGCTGGCCAAGCAGAAGTTTCAGCTGCGCGGCCGCGACCTGGCTGCGACGCCGCACGCCTTCCACAAGTTCACCGCGCAAACGCGCATGAGCGGCGTCGATATCGAAGGTCGACGCCTGCGCAAGGGCGCCGCGGATGCCGTGCGCAAATTCATCGAGGAGCAAGGCGGCTCATGGCCGAGCAAGGTCAGTGAAGCGGTGGACACCGTCGCCCGCGCCGGTTCGACTCCGCTCGTGGTCGCCGAAGGCCGCCGCGCGCTCGGCGTGGTCGAGCTGCGAGACATCGTCAAGGGCGGTATCCGCGAGCGGTTCGCAGAACTGCGGCAGATGGGCATCAAGACCATCATGGTCACGGGCGACAACCGGCTGACGGCTGCGGCTATTGCCGCGGAAGCCGGTGTCGATGACTTCCTCGCCGAAGCCACGCCGGAAGCGAAGCTCGAATTGATCCGCAAGAACCAGGCTGAGGGACGACTCGTCGCCATGTGCGGTGACGGTACCAACGACGCTCCGGCACTCGCGCAGGCGGACGTCGCGGTCGCGATGAACACCGGTACGCAGGCGGCGAAGGAAGCCGGCAACATGGTCGACCTGGATTCGAACCCGACCAAGCTCATCGAAGTCGTCGACGTCGGCAAACAGATGCTGGTCACGCGCGGCGCGCTGACGACCTTCTCGATTGCCAATGACGTTTCCAAGTACTTCGCGATCATCCCTGCAGCGTTCGCCGCGACTTATCCGGCGCTCGATGCGCTCAACGTCATGCAGCTCGCCACGCCGCAGAGTGCGATCATGTCCGCAGTCATCTTCAATGCAATCGTCATTCCGGCACTGGTGCCGCTGGCACTGCGCGGCGTCAAGACGCGGGCGGCATCGGCGGCACAGCTGCTGCGCCGGAACCTGCTCATCTACGGGCTGGGCGGCATCGTGTTGCCCTTCATCGGTATCAAGGGCATCGACATGCTCTTGTCCGCGGTCGGCGCGGCTTGAGATCGGTGCGGCACAGGAGAGAACACTTCCATGAATGAGCTTCGCCCAGCGTTGGTCGTTTTCGGTCTGCTGACCCTGCTGACAGGCATCGCGTATCCGCTGGTCGTCACGGGTATCGGCCAGGCAGCGTTTAACGGTCGGGTCAACGGCAGCATCCTGCAGTCCGGCGATCGCGCGGTCGGCTCACGGTTGCTCGGCCAGCCGTTCTCGGATCCGAAGCATTTCTGGAGCCGGCCGTCCGCGACCGGTCCGCAGCCCTACAACGGCGCCATCTCGAGCGGCTCGAACCAGGGTCCGATCAACCCTGCGCTCGAAACAGCGGTGCGAGATCGGATCGCCGCGTTGCGCGCCGCGGATCCCGGCAATACCGCGCCGGTACCGGTGGATCTGGTAACAGCCTCCGGCAGCGGTCTCGATCCGCACATCTCACCCGCCGCGGCCGACTATCAAGTTGCTCGCGTCGCACGCGTCAGAAAAATGACCGAAGCAGACGTTCGCAAGGCAGTAGCAGCGGCCACTGACGGCCGCACGTTCGGCATCCTCGGTGAGCCGCGCGTCAACGTGCTGGAGTTGAATCTCGCCCTGGATGCGCAGGTAGATGCACAATTGGCGCAATGAATGAGGCGCGGCCCGATCCGGATCAGCTGCTCGCTACGGTCAAGGCCGAGGAGGCCCGGGCGGGGCGCGGCAAGCTGAGGGTTTTCTTCGGGTCGAGCGCCGGGGTCGGCAAGACCTATTCGATGCTGGAGGCAGCGCGGAACATCCGCACCAGCGGCGTCGATGTCGTCGTCGGTTACGTGGAGCCGCACGGCCGGGTCGAGACCGAGAGGCTGCTCGAAGGGCTGGAGCAGCTACCGACGTTGGCAGTGAAGTATCGCGGCACCGTGCGCCGCGAATTCGATCTCGATGCCGGCCTCAAGCGCCGGCCTGCGATCCTGGTCGTGGACGAGCTGGCGCACTCCAATCTCATCGAGGGCGATCCGGCGCCGCGCCATGCCAAGCGCTGGCAGGACATCGAAGAGCTGCTGGAACAAGGCATCACCGTGTGGACCACGGTGAACGTGCAGCATCTCGAAAGTCTCAATGACCTGGTTGCACAGATCACCGGCGTGCGCCAGCGCGAGACGATTCCCGATCGCATTTTCGACGAGGCCGACGAGGTCGAGCTGATCGACCTGCCGCCGGACGACCTGATCGCGCGCCTCAAGGCCGGCAAGGTCTACGTTCCCGAACAAGTCGCCACCGCGATCGAGCGTTTCTTCCGTAAGTCGAACCTGCTCGCGCTGCGCGAGTTGGCGCTGCGGCGTGTCGCCGATCGCGTCGATGCCGCAGCCCGCGCCTCGGTGATCGGTGATCGAACTTCGCGCGCCTGGATGGCCAGGGATCGCGTGCTCGTGGCGATCGGTCCGGACGATCAAGCCGAACAGGTCGTGCGCGCCGGCAAGCGTGTCGCGGACGCGCTCGATGCGCAGTGGACGGTCGTGTACGTGGAAACGCCGGACCTGTTGCGCTTGTCGACCGCGGAACGCAATCGACGGATCGACTTGCTCCGGCTCGCAGAGTCTCTGGGCGCGGAGACCGTGACCCTCGACGGTCCGTCTGCGGCGCAAGTGCTGCTCGATTATGCGCGCACCCGCAACGCCACGCGGCTGGTGATCGGCGCGGCCAAGCGCCACGGCTGGCGAGCTTGGTTGCGTCCCTCCACGACGACTGCAGTCGTCCGCAAGGCGCGCGGCTTCGACGTCATAACAATCGGCATCGCAGACCAGCCGCGCTTGGCGCAGGAGCGTAGTCCGAATGTACTGTCAGAGGCGCCGTTGCCGGTGGAGTGGAGTCGCTACGGCTGGGCCTGTGCGACGACGCTGATCTGCACTGCCGTCGCCTTCGCCATGTATCCATACTTCGAGCTGGCGAACATCGTGATGGCCTACGTGCTCGGCTCGGCCATTGCAGGCATCCGCTTCGGCCGGGGTCCGGCGATCGTGGCGGCCGTGGCGAACGTGCTCGCATTCGATTTCTTCTTCGTGCCCCCGCTCTACACGTTTTCCGTTTCCGACTTCCAATACCTGGTGATGTTCGGGGTGATGCTGACCGTCGCGCTGGTCATCGCCAACCTCATGGCGAGCGTGCGCCAGCAGACTCGCGTCGCCGGCGCGCGCCAGCGGCGCACGGCGCTCTTGTATGCGATGAGTCGCGAGCTCGCCGCGACACGCGGTGTCACGAGCATGGCGCAGGTCGCGGTCCGCCACGTTGCTGAGGTGTTCGACTGCAAGGCTGTCGTATTGCTGCCGGATGCCAATGGACGACTGCGTTATCCGCTCGAAGCGCGGCTCGAGCGATCGTTCGTCAAGGCTGACTTGTCGATCGCCCAATGGGTCGTCGATCACGGCAAGCGCGCCGGCCTCGGCTCCGATACGCTGCCGGCTGCACCTGCGTTGTATGTACCCTTGAGTGACGAGCGTCAGCGCCTCGGTGTCCTGGCAGTGCTGCCGGAGAATCCGCGGCGCATTCTGCTCCCGGAGCAGCGGCACCTGCTGGAGACTTTCGCGGGACAACTCGGATTGGCGATGGAGCGTGCGCTGCTGGCCGAGCAGGCAGAGACGGCACGCGTGTCCGCCGAGACCGAAAGCCTGCGCAACACACTGCTCGCTTCGATCTCGCACGACCTGCGCACGCCGCTCGCGGTAATCGCCGGCGCGGGCAGCACACTCGCCGAGCACGGCGACGAGCTTGACGCCACGACGCGCAAGTCGCTGGCGCGGTCCATCGAGACCAAGGCCCGCGATATCTCCGAGCTGGTGTCGAACGTGCTGGACCTGATGCGCTTCGAGTCGGGACAGATCGCTCTGCGCCGCGACTGGGATACGCTCGACGACTTGATCGGCTCGGCGCTGGCGCGCGTCGAGGAGCGTCTGCGCGAGTATCCGGTCAGCGTCGATCTCCCGTCCGATCTTCCCGCGGTACATGTCGATGCAGACTTGGTCGTCCAGACGTTCGCGAATTTGCTCGACAACGTAGCGAAATACACGCCGCCGGGCACTGCAGTGCATATCTCTGCGCGAGCGGATGATGATTGGGTGCAGGTGACGGTGGACGACGAGGGGCCGGGGCTGCCGACGGTGGGGCGCGAGCGCCTGTTCGACAAATTCCAACGCGGCAAGGACGAAGGGACCGTCGTCGGGGCCGGCCTGGGGCTCGCAATCTGTCGTGCCATCATCCGGGCGCACGGCGGGGAGATCCGTGCCGGCGACCGTCCCGGTGGCGGTGCACGGTTTCAATTCACGCTGCCGACCCGGGAAGACCTGCCGTGACGCAGGCGATGCATCAGATCCTGGTCATCGAGGACGATGCATCGATCCGCGGCGTGCTGCGCGTGTTGCTGCATACGGAGCACTATCGCGTCGTCGAGGCGGAAACCGCTGCCCGTGCCGAGATCGAGGCGCGCAGTCACAAACCCGACCTGCTGCTCGTCGACCTCGGATTGCCGGACGGCGATGGGCTGAAGGTCATTCAACGCATCCGCGCGTGGTCGCCCGTGCCCATCGTCGTGCTGTCGGCGCGGACGATGGAGGCGCAGAAGATCGCTGCGCTCGACGCCGGCGCCGACGACTACGTCGCGAAACCGTTCAGTGCGCCGGAATTGCTCGCGCGCGTCCGGGCAGCACTGCGGCGTAGTGCGCGCAGCAGCGAGCAGCCGCCGGTGTTGCAGCTCGGCGAGATCACCGTGGATCTGGCGCGGCGACAGACTCGCTCGGGACGGGAGGAGATGCATCTCACGCCGCTGGAGTATCGAGTGCTGGAAGCCCTGGCGCGCCAGGCCGGCATGATCGTGACGCCCAACCAGCTCATCAAGGAGGTCTGGGGTCCCGACCGCAGCGATGACACTCGCAACCTGCGTGTGTGCGTGAAAAACCTGCGGCAGAAGCTCGAGCCGAATCCCTCCCGCCCGCACTTCATCGTCACGGAAGCGGGCCTCGGTTACCGGCTGCGCACCAGCGAAAGCGGGCCGCAGTAGCCGATTGACAGCCTTTCCAGTTTACTGGACAGTGCGTCCAGTATGAGGGAAAAGGCCGCAACCGCCGCTCCGGACATCAACTCCCGCATCGCGCTGCGCGTGCGCCAGCTGCGGGCGCAGCTCGGCATGTCGCTCGACGGTCTCGCCGCAAAGTCCGCCGTCAGCCGCTCCATGCTGTCGCTGGTCGAGCGCGGCGAAAGCAGCCCGACCGCCGTAGTGCTGGAGAAA
>CADEEJ010000177.1 GCA_902826315.1 uncultured Steroidobacter sp. | reverse complement strand
GGGGCCGTATTGAAGCACGGCCGTAGGCGTTGGCTTTTCGAGTGCCGCGAACGTGGGGAGCTCAACGGGATCGGCGTGGATGAGTGTTGCGGTAGTCGCTGCGATGAGGGCGACGGCGGGGCGGAGTGACATGGACGTTGAGGATGTTTCCGGTTGGGGTGCGCGATTCTGCGATTGCACCCGCGGCTGTGCCACATGCTGGGGTTCCTTCTGACACCTGACGAAGGTCAGCGCTGGTGGCATGAAGCATTGAGTCACTACAGAAGCTATAAGCACCGCGTACGCACGCGTCCACCGGAGGAGGAGCCATGTCTGCGAGAGAAGAAAATTCGGAGCTCGAGACGAAGACGGTTCAGCCTGTAAAGACGTTCTTCATGCTTCGGCGCCTCGTCTGGGTACTGGGGATCGTGTTTGTGGCTTTGCTCCCCGTCCTGTCGTGCTTCGATTCTGTTTGCGTCAAATCTTCGTACAGCGCGTACTACCACGTGAACGATGGGATACGGAACGTCTTTGTCGGCTTGCTGTTCGCCGTCAGTGCGTGTCTCTTCAGCTACAAGGGCTTCGACAAGGTCGAGGACACATGGCTGGATGCTGCGAGCGTCTTTGCTGTATTCATCGCCTTGTGTCCGACGCGGATGGACGGAGCGCCCAGCACTGTGCTCTCGACCGTGCACAACGGCGCTGCCGTGCTGTTCTTCGTGTGCATAGCAGTCGTTGCACTTCGCCCGCAACGTCACCTTCTGAACTTGGTTCCGGAGAGCGGGAAACTTTTCGAGCGACGGCAGTTCTTCATCACGAGTTACCGAGTGGCGGCCCGAGTAATGCTGGCCGGACCTATCGCGGCGGTGGTGCTCACCTACGCGTTGGGTCGTGAAACGTTTGTCATTTGGGGTGTCGAGCTGTTGGTAATCGTGGCGTTCAGCTACTACTGGAGCGTCAAGAACAAAGAGCTGGCAGTGTCGAGGGCCGACGAGCAAGTCATCGACCACAAAGTCCCTCCGTCGCAGCCAAAGGCACGGGGCGAAATCAGGGGAGTTGCGGGCGAGCTTTTGGGGATACGGAAACTGAGCGCGTCATGATAGATGTGAGAAACTCCGCACCCCGTGCCTGTGCAATTCGACACCTTTTATCCCTGGCTCGACCTCGCCGGGCTGTCGGTCTTCGCTGCAACCGGCGCGTTGCTGGCTGCACGGAAGCAGCTCGACCTCATAGCAGCTTGCTTCTTCGCGCTCGTGACCGCTGTTGGCGGGGGTACGTTGCGGGATCTGCTCATCGGCGCTCCGATCTTCTGGATGCAAACGCCGGCGCCCGCTCTCCTTTGCGTGGTCGTAGCCATCGCATCATGGGCGATTCCGCTGCGCTGGTGGCCGGAACGTGCACTCGAATGGTTGGATGCTGCGGGGTTGGCGGCCTACGCGGTGTATGGCGCAAGCAAGGCGCTGCAGTTCGGTATATCGCCTGTACCGGCAGCTGCTGCCGGAGTGATCACAGCATGCATTGGCGGTGTCATTCGAGACATCACAGCGGGTGTCCCATCTATCCTGATGCGACATGAGCTCTACGTAACGTGCGCGTTGCTTGCGGCGGCATCATTCGTCGTGCTCACGCGCGTGGAGCTGGCGGCGCCGTGGCCGGCGCTTCTGGGCTTCGTGCTTGGGTTCGTGCTGCGAGGTGCGGCGATTAGATGGAAGCTCATGCTTCCGGCGCATCGGGGTCATTGAGCGTGGTGGTCGCGTTTTCGCAGCGCTAGTGCGTCGTCAGTCGGCCCGTGCGATTCCTAGCTTCTTCTTGATATCCGCGATGACGTCCTCCGCAGGGCGGCCTGGATTGCCGTCCCTTTCGTACGCTTCCAACGCTCGCTCAAGCTTCGCTCGCTCTTCGTCGCTAAGAGCCAGCTTGGCACGCAGCCGTCCGAAGACAAGCGGCCCGGGGACACCTTCGACTTCGCCCTCTATCAACTCGCGGTACCGACGTCGCGATGTCTCGATGAGCTGGTCGAGCTTTCCAGAATTCACGTCCGCTTCAACCTGCGCGTTGCAAGCGATCCATTCCTGATCCCAGAACCAATTTCCAAGCTCCGAGAATTCTTCGGGGGATAGCTTTCGGATCTGATCTTGGAGCTCTTCAACTTTGCGCACGGATGAGTTCTCCGGGTGAGACTGCAGCGCACTGAAGACCTGCTCGGCGTCAATGGCCACAAGGTCACCCGATCGATGCGCCGCAAGTCGACTTTCGGCTTCCTTGAGCCATTCGGCATCGAGCGCGGGATCGGCCTTGTCGCAACTGACGACGATGCTCTCTATCAGAGCAAGGCGATCGCTGACCGGTAACTTCAACGCTTCATAGAGAATTGATCGTGCCTGATCGCCAAGTGCGCTGTCCGTGTTCATTGTCCCTACCGCTTATGCGCTTCTAACTCTCGCTGGAGAGTTAGACCGGCGTGCGGCACGGAATGTGCTCCCTCAGCGCGCGCCCGTTTCCCGTTTTTCTACTGAGGCTTGGACGGGCTATTAGCCCGCTGCTTGCTTACGAGCGGAAAGCGATCTGGAAAATCGATGGATTCAACCGCGAGATCCACATCCAAGTCCGGCCAATACAGGTGACGCGGACTCGCCAGCTCTACATTCAGAAGTTCACCGATGGCCGCTTTCTGAAACCACGGGAATTCTTTGAAGGGAACGAAGCGTTCCTTGTTTTCGATTAACAGCCAGAAGCCATGCTTCGAGATGTTCGCAACTTCGACTGCCGAGATGCGTTTTCGACGACCGCGGCGCGAACTCGTCATGCAACTTGGAGGACGGCGCGTCTGACCGGTTGAGGGAGCTGCGCATCTATGAAGATATCTTCGGGATACAGATAGCTCTCGCCAGACTCATCTACTACCCGCAACTGTCCATGCTTCTCGGCTTTTGCATCCGGAACTACAACGTAGATCTTGCGCCGTTCAAGCGAGACCTCGTACCCGGAATTGTCCAGGCAGATAACCAGACGTGCTGCTTTGGCCATGTCGCGACTGCCTACAAGAGGAACTTGATCTTGAACTCTTTACGACCGATACCAGTTGCTTCGTACCAATGAACTTCTGCTCTGACTATCTCACCGCCGGCGAGGCGAACACTAGCAACGCCTTTCCGCTTACGCCAGCGCCCGCGACCATATCTCTTCCGAAGACGGGCGAGCTCTCGAATTCCAGAACTCGTCGCGATCGTCTCGATGTCCGAGATGCTGCCGATGATCTGGAAGTGCATGAGTTTGCGACGTTTCAGTTCAAAGCTCCGGCACTACGCATAGGGACAACTGCGCCCGAGTATACGCTGCCGATCCGTGGCCATGTCCAAATCCCTCCCCGCATGCATCACACATGCGGGGAAGGGTAGGGCACAAGCGCCCCTCAGGTGACGTACAAATCTCGCGATTCATCGACTCTGTCAGAAGATGACGCGAGTGCCTCGATCAGCGGCCAGATCCGCACCGAGTCCAGCTCCTCCGCACTCTTATTAATGAGGCTGGCCGCGACGTATGCCGCCTGCGCGTAGGGAACTGCTTGCTCGTCATCTGCGTGCAGCAGCACCTCGTACAAGCAGATGAGCACACCGTGTGCGTGCAGCAGCTGCGTGCGCTGCGCCTTGATGGTCTTCTCTAACTGATTCAGAGCGGTCAACGTATTATCCGTGTCGGCCATAGCATGGAGTTCCCAGTCTTTTGTGGACAGCGGTTAGCATCAGTTCAATAGCTGAGGGCTGTGCTCATGTCCACGCGATTAACTGCCGGCAGCGTTCGGCAAATCTACAGGTTTATTGAGACGCATCGGCACGAGCACAGCGTGCAGGTCATGTGCCGCGTCCTCGGAGTCGCGCGTAGCGGCTACTACGATTGGTTGCAGAACCCACTATCCAACAGAGCCAAGGAGGACGCCCGACTGCTTCGGCTGATCCGCGCCTCGTTCAAGGCAAGCCATGGGATCTACGGAGCACCTCGCGTGTTCCTCGACCTGCGGGAAGCCGGAGAGACTTGCAGCAAGCATCGCGTGGCGCGTTTGATGCGAGTGAACAAGATCATTGCGCTACATGGCTACAGAACCCGGCGTTACTCCGGTGGGAAACCCGCTGTCATCGCACCTGACCTGGTGAAACGAAACTTCGACGTCATCCGGCCGAACAAGGTCTGGGTCAGCGATATCACGTACATTCGCACTTGGCAGGGCTGGCTGTATCTGGCAGTCGTGATGGATCTCTTCTCGAGATTGATTGTCGGCTGGGCTACTGGCTCAAGCTTGCGCCGCGAGCTCGTTCTAGACGCCGTCATGATGGCTGTGCGGCGTCGACGCCCAAGGGGCACCGTGATCCATTCCGATCAGGGATGCCAGTACGGCAGTGATGACTGGAGGCGCTTCTGCCGCACAAATCGACTTGAGCCCAGCATGAGCCGGCGAGGCAACTGCTGGGATAACGCGGTCGCTGAGTCCTTCTTTGCGAGCTTGAAGAAAGAACGGATCAAGAAACACATCTACAAGAATCGGGAGCTGGCGAGCGCCGACATGTCCGATTACATTGAGTCCTTCTACAACCGAACAAGACGCCACCGTCACGTCGGAGGCGTCAGCCCCGAAGTGTTCGAGGCCAATGCAAAGCGCGCTTGAGGGTGTGTCCACCGAATCCTGGGAACTCCAGCACTCTCCTTGTGGGTGACGTGGTTAGACGCTCGGCGGTGTTACAGCACCGTCGGGCGTCGCTCTTTGCGACTCAAGTTGTGTGAGATGAAGAAGTCACCGCTAGAAGTGATGGGATGGGTCTAGCGGCTGCAGGGCGCGCTCGGGTGAGCGCGGGATGAATCGTACAACGGAAGTGATATTACTGTATATAGTGACAGACAAGTGGCCTCGGTCACGGTCGCTCACGTCGCACTAACATTGGTCGCGCATTCGCGCGCATTGCGAGTAGGGAGGAATAAACCTGAACATCGGCCTCTTGCTCTTCGCTGCTCAGCGTAATCAGTTGGACTGGTACGTTGTTGTGTTGCCGCTGAACCATAAGGGCACCGATACGCGACGCCACGAGTTCATTGTTTGCGAACTGGCTGCGTAAACAGCGGCGTAAACCCGACGCTAGTAGGTCCGCGACTTGCACACCTGCATCTAATCGCGAGTCCACGAACCGAACATCCTCGCGAACAAGTTGCCCGATGTTGAGCTTGCGCTCATCGGAATCGTCGATCTCTAGTCCGTATGTGTCATGAAGGTAAGTGGGTTCTTCTCCCTCCGGAAAATGAAAGCGATCGAACCATCGATAGTCTGCGCCTTCTAGCATTGGCACCGGTTCATGCAGGGACGCAGTTTGAAGAAACGCTGGTAGCAGTTGAGCGTAGGCCTTCTCATAGGCTGTTGGACTCGAGTTTTTCTGATCAATCCGCCATCGGAATCGTCCCAAGGTTCGTGGATGCCGCTGGACAAAGAATAGAACTGCGCTGTGCAGAATTTGGATGACGAGTTGAACTTGGCAAACCATCTGAATATAGAGTTGATGCGACAAATCGCCAACACGTCGCGCCAGATCACGCACTCCATCGCGTCCGCTTTGGTAGAGCATCTTGTCCACGTGCGCAAGCATTCTTCGCACCTGATCTGCTTGGTGATCCGCTACGACAGTCGGTGTATTCGTAGAGGCATTCACAGCGATCGAGTAAAGAACGCCGTCGAGCTCGTGCAGCCGCGCCAGAAAGTCCAGGTATGCGGGTTCGCCAAGGTCCCGTAGCTTCACCTCTCCTCCGCCCGGTCTTGCGTATCTGCGCACTAGCTGACGAACGTGTTCTTGTATGAGCCGATTGTGCACCTCCGGGTAGACGTAAGCGACCACGCAATTCCACGAGTTGTCTGCATCGGTGTAAACAAACGTACCGGATTCATCGATGCCAATCTTCATTTGGTGTGGGCTCCTACCTGGACCCGTCTGCGCTCATTCGCTAGCGGCCTGCCGTCCCTCGACCAGTGTTGATTAGGCCGAACAGCGTTCCACGACTCTCGATGATGTCCCTACAGGTTCGTTCAATTGTTGCAACGATTGTTGTGACGCGTGGCGCGATCGGGTCATCCTTACCGCCACTGTAGTAGATGCGATCGACATCGACAGAGTCCTTGGCATGCTTATCTATTGCTGCGTCGGTGCGCAGCGACCAATCTGGGACAGTCGCGAGCCGAGCCTTGCGATGCGCCGAAACCATTAGCTCACTTATGACCCTGTTTAGATCGTCGAATGGACGGGCGGCATTGGCTCCGAACTGCGCCATGAATCGATAACGCAACGCATGAATGCGAGCAAACGTCTCAATGTGCCGGTTGTAGCGCTCTATCAGGACATATGCTTGATCAAGCGCTTCCTTGTGCTCCGGCTTCTCGTTGGATCCGGGTTTGCGAGTCGCGCCTTCCTGTCCAAGCCCGAACGAGCTTCGAATTGACTCTATGATGTCACGGGCTTGATAGAACAGAGCTAGCACTTCCTCTGCTAACTCCATCCGCCGTTTCCCAACAAATTCACGACGCCAAGCATCGATGCCATAGACAGCAAAGAGGCTCGCAAGTATCAGTGAGATGCTCTGCGCTATCTCCGCCCATTCCTTCAGCATCGACGTACTCCTGGAGTGCTATCTGCCGTTTCCGTGCGGCCGTGGTAACTGAGCACTTCTTGATTCGGCAGATACCGCTAACCGTGTGGACTTCGGTGTTTTCAGCGGCAAGGATCTACTGGAGCTGATCTAGGCCACGCCTTGTCCGTTCCCCAAAATCTTGATCCATCACATTCAGTAGGAAGTCGCACACGGCGTTGCACACAGCCTCAACTGCAGCAGGGGCTACCTGATTCGCGTTCGGGGTGAGCCAGCCGTGCGCGAAGATATGGCGTATAGCAGATGCGAGATAGCCGACGTTGCAAGGATCATTCTTGAAGTAATTGTCCAGCTCCGCTTTATGCGCTGGATTGACACGTGCGTGGATGAAGCCATAGAAGCGGTTCTCAATATCTCCGGCACGGACCGCTGCGATTGCGGCTGCGGCCCCATATCCGTCTAGGAGGGGCCCCACCGTTCGCTGATCTAGTCCAATGATCTTCAAGTAACTTTCAAATGCCGACCAAGTGAATAGGATGCGACACAGCGCGCTATAACCCGCTTCGGTCGCCGGAGTGTAGCCGTCGAGCCGAATACCGCGGAATGATGCAGCGGCGCGAAACCGCGCAGCAAATCGGTTCACATCGCCCTCGTCGGACGCGAATCCAAAATGCTTCGCGCCGACGTGCATCACGACGTAGTCATACTCATCCCAGTTTGTCGGATATCGGTCACCCTGCATCGGATAACCTCGGTTTCGATGTTGATGCCGGCGCGAGCCTGGTGGATAGGCTATCAGTCAGTGGGTATCAAGAGTGTGCCGCGCGCCATCTTGCGTTCACGGCCTATCCAATCCAGTTCAATTGCGCACCAAGCAATTCGCCAACTTCGCTTACCCATGCGCAGCTTTCTCGCTTCCCCAATCCGCGAGACCTCCATCACACTCCCCCCGCCAACTTTCCGTCGCCCCAATTTCCCTGTGCTCTCCATCACACTTCCTCTTTCCCACCTTTCCCTTCCCCCTTAACCACTTACGCTAGATCTCATCCCTCTGGCATTCATCTTGCTTTTTTATTCCTCGCGAAGTTCTTCAGCGAGGATCGATCAATGTCGGATGCACCTGCTGCGGCGCCCGAAGCTGCTGCGAAAGACGGAGACAAGGCAGCTTCTGCTGCCGCCAAAGGCGGCAAGAAGAAGCTCCTGATCATCATTGCTGCTGCCGTGATTGCACTCGGCGGCGCCGGTGGTGGTGCGTGGTTCTTCATGAACAAGGGCCACGCTGACGAAGAAGTCACCGCCGACGCCGACGAAGGCGAAGAAGCCGACGCCGAGGAAGAGGAGCACGACGCCAAGGAATCGAAGAAGGAGAAAGGCAAGTCCAAGAAGGACAAGAAAGGCAAGAAGGGCAAGGCCGAGCCGAAGTTGCCTGCGATCTATGTCGAGTTCGAGCCGCCGTTCGTCGTCAACTTCGACGCGAAGGGCGTGATGCGCTTCCTGCAGATCAGCATGCAGGTCATGACGCGCGATCACGAGACCTCGGAGCTCATCAAGCTGCACGATCCGAAGATCCGCAACAACATGCTGTTGCTGCTCGGCTCGCAGACCATCGACACGATCAGCACGATGGAAGCCAAGGAAGAGCTGCGCAAGAAGTCGTTGGAGACGATCGCGAAGATCGTCGAGGACGAGGGCGGCGAAGGCAAGAACGTCGAGGACCTGTTCTTCACCAGTTTCGTGATGCAGTGATCGCACCATGGCCGCGAACGAAGTACTGAATCAGGACGAGATCGACGCGCTGCTCCACGGCGTCGACAAAGGCGCTGTTTCGACCGAGCCGCCAGCGGCACCGGGCGAGGTGCGGCCGTTCGACCTCACGAACCAGGTGCGCATCGTGCGCGGCCGCATGCCGACGCTCGAGATGATCAACGACCGCTTCGCGCGTGCCTTCCGCACCAACCTGTTCGCGATGCTGCGTCGGCAGCCTGAAATCACTGTTCTGCCGATCCAGATGATCAAGTTTGCCGACTACGTGCAGTCGCTGCAGGTGCCGACGAATCTGAACATAGTGAAGTTCCTGCCGCTGCGTGGCCTGGGGCTCATCGTTCTCGATCCGAAGCTGGTATTCGCAGCGGTCGACAACTTCTTTGGCGGCGTCGGTCGCTTCGCCAAGATCGAAGGACGCGAGTTCACCGCGACCGAGAATCGCATCATCCACATGGTGCTCAAGCACGTGTTCGCGGATCTGAAGGACGCGTGGGCACACCTCGTGCGCCTGGACATCGAGTTCCAGAGCTCCGAAGTCAACCCGCATTTCGCGAGCATCGTGACGCCGACGGAAATCGTCGTGGTTTCCACCTTCCGCATCGAGCTCGACGGCGGCGGTGGTGACGTGCACGTCACGATGCCGTACTCGATGATCGAGCCGCTGCGCGAAGTGCTGCATTCGGGTGCAGCGAGCGATCGCATGGAGCACGACGAGCGCTGGGGCCAGGCGATGCGCGAGGAGATCGAAGACGCCGAAATCGAGCTGAGCACAGTGCTCGGCCGCGGCAAGATCACCATGCAGCAGCTGCTGTCGCTGCAACCCGGCGACGTTCTCCCTTGCGACTTCAGCGGCCGCGCGACAGTGCTGGCCGAAGACGTCCCGGTGTTTCGCGGCAGGTTCGGCGTGTCGCACGGCCAGCAGGCGGTGCAGATCGAAGAGCGCGTGCCGCGCCCCAAGGTCAAAGCTCCCGATGTCGTGATGTTGACCCGCAAACCCTGATCACCCAGCAACTGAAGTTTTCCCCAAGAAGTTCTCATATGAGCAAATCGAACGAACCAGCCGCGAAAGCCGAGTTCAACGAAGTGCAGGACGGCGGCGCCGATCCCGGCGCGCGCGACGTCAATCTCGAAGTGATCCTCGATGTGCCCGTGACGCTGTCGATGGAAGTCGGCCGCACGCGCATCCCGATCCGCAACCTCCTGCAGCTCAACCAGGGCTCGGTGGTGGAGCTCGATCGGGCCGCGGGCGAGCCGCTCGACGTGTTCGTCAACGGCACGCTGGTGGCGCACGGCGAAGTGGTCGTCGTGAACGACAAGTTCGGGATCCGTCTCACCGACGTGATCTCGCCGGCCGAGCGCATCAAGAAGCTTCGATGAAGTTGAAGTATCGAATGCCTGCAGTGCTGGTCGCAGCACTGACCTCGGTCGCGCACGCGGCCGAGCAGCCGTTTGCGGCGCCCGAGACGGCCAAGGCTGTTTCCACAGGCCCGGCGGCAGGCCTCGCGCAGGTCACGCTGTCGTTGATGCTCGTGCTCGCGGCGGTGTTCGCTGCGGCGTGGGTCGTGCGTCGCCTGCGCACCTTCGGCCGGCCGGGTGCCGGTGCGATTGAGATCGTTGCTGATGTCGCGCTCGGCACGAAAGAGCGCGCGGTTCTGATTCAAGTCGGTGCGCAACAGCTGCTGCTCGGCGTTGCGCCCGGTCGAGTGAATACCTTGCACGTGCTCGCCGAGCCCGTGCGCACGAACGATGCCCAGCGCGGCGGGGGAGGCGACGAGCTCTCTCCCTCGTCCTCTCCTTCGCCGCGACCGGACTTCAAGTCGATCCTGAAGCGGAGCCTCGGCCTATGACGCGCCGTCCGCTCCTCCGCATCGCGCTGCTCGCGATGGTCTTGTTCTTGCCGATGATCGCGTCGGCGGCTGGCATTCCCGCGGTGACAGTGACGACTGCGCCGAATGGCGGTCAGCAATATTCGCTGACGCTGCAGATCCTGCTCCTGATGACGGCGGTGACCTTGCTGCCGGGCATCGTGCTGATGATGACCGCGTTTACGCGCATCGTGATCGTGCTCGCGATTCTGCGTCAGGCGCTAGGCGCTGGCCAGGCGCCGCCGAATCAGGTGCTGATCGGCTTGTCGCTGTTCCTGACGTTCTTCGTGATGGGCCCGGTCGTCGACAAGATCAACACGGACGCGCTGCAGCCGTACATGGCTGAGCAGATCGACGCGACGACTGCGCTCCAGCGCGGCGCGGATCCGCTCAAGCGCTTTATGCTGGATCAGACGCGCGAGAGCGATATCGCGACGTTCGTACGCATCTCCGGCGGCAAAGGCTTCGATAAGCCAGAAGACGTGCCGCTGCGTATCCTGGTGCCGGCGTTCGCGACGAGCGAGCTGAAGTCGGCGTTCCAGATCGGCTTCCTGATCTTCATCCCGTTCGTGATCATCGACCTGGTGGTCGCGAGCGCACTGATGTCGATGGGCATGATGATGCTGTCGCCGGTGCTGATCTCGCTGCCGTTCAAGCTGATGCTGTTCGTGCTGGTGGACG
>CADEEJ010000176.1 GCA_902826315.1 uncultured Steroidobacter sp. | reverse complement strand
TCGGCTTGTTCGCTGCGGTGGTCAATTTGCCGATCGACGAGCGAGCGGTGAAGCGAGTGGCGCGTCCAGCCTGAGAAGGTCTCGGCGTGTCACGGCACGGAGGAGTCCTCCTGATGAGCTACCTGAGTGATTGAAATAGACGGGGTGCGGCCGGTCAGGTGTGGAGGTCGACAGTTAGCGATTGCCGATACCTGAGGTCGAGCGCCCTGTGTCGCGGCAGGCCGTTGTGCTCCGGACGTTGACATTCACCGGTGGCCTGGCTGCCGAGCACTCGTCGTTTGGGTGATCACCTCTGACCAACGACAGCTTCCGCCACGCGCGAACAGGAACTTCCGACCCCGAGCGGGCGGCGGGTTGCCCAGGTTCGCCGCACGCATTACAATTATGGTCTTTGTAAGGAACGACGCGATGACGGAATCTACGATTACGGCCAAAGGCCAGACTACGGTGCCGGCCGATGTGCGAGCGCTCGTTAGTGCCAAGCCCGGCACGAAGCTCGTGTGGGCAGTTACGCCTGACGGCACGATCATCGTTCGGGCGAAGACAAGATCCATCTTGGACATGGCAGGGATGCTGAAGCCCGCGCGGGGCAAGCGCGTCAAGGTCAATGACATGAACGCCTGGCGCTAGCCGAATGCCGGCGCTCGACACTAACGTTCTCGTGCGCTACGTCGTGCGAGACGATGAAGCTCAACTCAGCGCTGCGAGGCGGCTCATTCGAAGCTGCGTCAGCCGGGGACAAACGCTGTTTGTGCCGATCACGGTCACTCTCGAATTCGAGTGGGTGCTTCGTTCAAACTTCGGATTCTCGAAGGTCGAAACGATCGACGCACTGTCGACCTTGTTCTCGGCGGCGGAGTTGACGTTCGAGTCCGAGCGGGCGCTCGAAGTGGCCTTACATCTCTATAGGGAGGGATCGGCCGACTTCGCGGATTGCGTGCACATCGCACTGGCTGCTCAGGCGCGGGAGCTGCCGTTATGGACCTTCGACAAGCGCGCCGGAAAGGTTGGGGGCGCGCAAATTCTCGGCCGCTGACCACCGCTCAATGTCCCCGGCTCGGGGACGGCTGCGAGGAGCGCACCGATGCCGGTCTGAGTAAGTTCGGTCTGGCCGCCAATCAGCGGTTGAACGAAGTCGGCGTCGCTGTAGACGTCTCTCACACCGGCTACCGAACAACCATGGAAGGGATGGAGGCGTCCGAGCGTCCGGTGGTGTTCTCGCATGCATGCGCACAAGGCGCTTATGGTTCCCAGCGAGACCTTCGCGACGACCAGATCCACGCTGCTGCGGCAAGTTGAGCACGTTGCGTGCTGCAAGGCGCAGCAAGGTCGGCAGGATCGGTCCTTCGAGCAGTAAGCTTGGTCCGCGCTGCCGGAGCGTGCGGCGCAGCTTCTGTGTGGCATTCGGGCCGGAGCTAGTTCGAGTCATGGGTCCAGCCTCCCCATGCACCGCAGTTCTCAGCTCTCGGCAACTGTTGTGCCGTCTTGTGCGAATACCGCAACTCTCGGTCGATGCGCCACACCGTTCGGTGCATCCCGCTCACCGCTATGAATTCGCCTTGCTCAGGAGAATATCTGACCTCCGTAAACCCGACATCCTTGTCGTTGTCGGTATCGAGGCGAAGTTCGTGTTTGGTGACGGCGAGTGTTATTGGGTCGATTCGCCACAGTACGGGGATAACGTTGCTCGGGATGACCGCCTCACCGATCGGTCCCAAAGTGAGATCGGGCAAGCAGCCGTAAGGCTCGCCCGCGTTGATCCATCCGGGCAACAACACACGCCGCAGCCTTTCATGCGCCGCCGCATCGTAGACGGCGACACCTCGACTAGTGAGAATCCATACGCGGCCGCGCTCCGCGTCAACCCGGCTCCGGACCTGCGGTCCGAGTGACTCCGCTCCCTTGGCAATGCACACCGGAAGGGACAAGACGAGCGCGGCACTGAACACTGCAAATAGAAACCTCGAACTCATAACTACTCCTCCCCCGACAACGGGGACCTGGAGCAGTGCTTGAGACGAAGTGTCCTTTCGGACCGGGTGCCTGCGAACGAACCCGGCTAGGCAAACGCCGCAAACGGCATCAACCTACAAAGCTGATCACCGCATTGGTGGGACAACTGCGAGAAAAACGCCCATAGCAACGTTTTCAATTCGCGTTGACCGACGCGTACTCATGTTATTTCGGCGCCGCCGAGCTGAAGCGGAATTGATCGAACTCGGTCACGCTATCGGCCTTGGTCCACACGCCGACCTTGCCGGCGCGAGGCAGGCGCGCATCATCGAGCGCGATCAGCGTCTGGCCGTTGAGCGCGACGCGAATGGCGCGGCCGCTGAACTCGGCGCGCAGCGTGCTCCACCGGCCGCGCGGAACCGACGAATCAACGTATTTGATCGTGATACGCCGGCCGCCCTGTGTGATGTACAGCGACACGTTGTTCTCGAGCGCATTGGCACGCGCAACGTAGTAGTTGTTCGCGTCCTGCCAGCGCCAGACCACGCCGCCGGCTTGGTCCTCGCGTCCGGCGACCGGTCGGAGGCGCACCTCGACGAAGCCATCGGCGATCGCGGTTCCGTTCTTCACGCACCATGGAAAATCGCCGCTGCCCGTTTGGCGAAGGACGTTGCCGGCAGTCTGCCCGTCGGCGCTGCGCTCGACCGCCCACTTGGGTGATCCGCGTCCGGTCACGCCGCACTGCCAACCGGTCGGCACCGCGCCCGGCGACACGGACTCGAACCGCTCGACCGTGTCGGCTCCCGGGATTTGCGCGGCGCCGTCGGCATTCGCGACCGCGAGCAACGTCGCCCCGATCCATCGCTTTGTCGTGTTCAGCATTGCTGGCCCTCGTCGCTGTCAGGCGGTCTTGAACAATTCGGCGTTGTGCACTTCACCGCGCGCCGCACGGAGCCACGCGTAGAGTGCGTCGTAGACCTCGACGGCGCGCTCGAGCATCGCGTGGTCATCGCCGTACATCACCGAAAGTCCGAGCGAGACGGCAACCAAACCCGCTGCCTGTGGCGCGAGATCGACACGGTCGGTATCCGCGCCGCGCACGATCGTTGCGAGCGCATCGAGCACCGGGCTGCGCAGCTCGAAGTCGACAAGAAACGCATCGAAACTGCACTGCTCGCCACGATGCGAGAACCGGACCCGCGGGATGTCGTACGCGATCGCGCGCTCGCGATCGGCCGCAGTAACAACCTGGTCGGACGGTACGTACAGGAACTGCGCGCTCGGATCGATAAAACGGCGGATCAACCATGGGCAAGCGATGCGATCGATCTTCGGACGCTCGCGCGTGATCCACCGACTGGGCGTGCCGAGCGTCGCCGGTATGCCGAGCTCGCTTTGCTTGCGCAAGGTCGGCAGGGCGCCTGCCTCCCAAGCGGCCATACCTCCAACGAGATACGCGGCGTAGTAGCCCGCTTCAAGCAGTGCGCGTGCGACGCCTTGACTCACTTCGTGACCGTGCACGCAGTACACGACGATCGGCCGGCCCTGCGGCAGATGGCGCAGCCACGGCAGCGAGTCGGAACCCACGGTCTGCGGAGCGGCGCGCAGCGCCCCCGGTATGACCAAGCGCGACGCCGCGAACGCCGAGTCTCGACGCACATCGAGGACGAGCGGGGCGTGCGGCGAGCCGAACGAAGCAGCGAGTTGTGAGACGGAAAGAGAAGGTGGCGCAGGGGTTGCGGTGTCCATAGCAGCTCCAATGGTCTGGATGGCGCTGCGCTTGGACGGACACCGTCTTTGGCATGAAGCTCTTCGTTAGCTCGACACTGCATGCCATCGGGTGCGCATACCCGATGCCTGGAAGGCTAGCACGAACACGCATAATGGCGAAAGGGAGCGGGGAGCCGACTTTAATGAGGCCGCGGCATGAAGCCGCGGAAATCTGCCCAAGCGCTCAAGCAGGATGCTCATCGACTGAGCTTCAATGAGGCCGCGGCATGATGCCGCGGAAATCGACTTTCTCATTCAGAAAGTTCGCGATACCACAGGGCATGCTTCAATGAGGCCGAGGCATAGAGCCGCGGAAAGCGACATTATCGAGCATGTCGCGGGGACAGGGTACGGGCTTCAATGAGGTCGCGGCATCAAGCCGCGGAAATCTGCCCGAGCAATCAAGCAGGATGCTCATCCACTGAGCTTCAAGGAGGCCGCGGCATTAAGCCGCGGAAATCTAGACCAAGCCTTAGGAGCGTATGCCTCCGCTGGCTGAGTGCTTCAATGAGGCCGCGGCATGAAGCCGCGGAAATCGGCCGTGCTGAAATCCAGCTAGCCGAGGGCGTTCTCGGTCACGAATACGAGCGCTCAAGCCTAGCACCCGAATATTCCGAATCCGCCGACAAGCGATCGCATCGCCATGGACGCCCAATTATCGAACTATTAAAGAGCTTTGGCCGCGCGAGCGCTCCTTGAAGCAACTCGCATCACCGACGCGCTCGCGCCGTCCCGGCAAGAAAAATCTCACACGACGATCGCTTCTCGCTCTATCGGATTGAAGTCCTTGCCAAGACTCACCACGCGCGGATCAACGCCGTCTGCAGGACCGACATCGAGTATCACAACATGGTCATGCCCGTGCAAGATGATGCCGTCGACCAGGGCGATCATCTCGGTATGGCGGCGACGCGAAAGCCGACACTGGAACACCGACAACTGCAGCCACTCCCCGTATCCGTTCATGAGCCTGAAAAGGCGCCGCGACCGAAGCTGATCGCGAATATCGTAGGTGACAACGAAGATTCGATCATCTTTACTCGCAAGATCCACGATGGCTACCTCGTCACGAAGTTCGGGCAGTCGTCGAGCTCCCCGAGCAAATGACGCGCGAGCAGCCGAGCCTGCAACCCGAGCAGTTGCCTGTACGTCATGCGATAGCCGAACAGCGGATGGGTGATCTCGTGATCGAGACAGTGTTCGAACGCTGATTGCGTTACGCGTCAGTGCACGGAGTTCATCGTCGAACTGCACGGCAACGCGCTCGCGGGATTCAGCGAGAGAGAGAATGCCCTCCTGAACGCGGTAGCCGTTCGCTTCCAAGATCAACCCCTGGGCGCAGAGCTGTACCCGCTCGGGGTCGTAGGCGCCACCAGCAACATGCGGGCGTTTGCCCCGCTTGTAGTCAACGGGGACAACCAATCCGTCCTCGGCCTCAATCAGATCGAGCTTGGAAATTAGACCCAGTTCGTTGGAGGACAACGTGATCGATCGCGCATGGATGTCGGTGTGTGCGTCGATGTCTTCGGGCTTGGGAAGCTTGCCCGAACCTTTGTCCACGCGACCATGTACGTGTCGACCCTCGGTGGTATCGGCCGATTCCGCCCATTCGCCTTGGACGCATTCGAGGTACGCCAAGCGCGGGCAGTACTGAAACTCGTTGAGCATGCGCACCGGCAACAACGGCAGGTCGCGCGCCAGCTCGGGAAACGGCACAGGAAGCTCTTGCTGGGCCTGGCTCATCTGCGGCGTCCAGGAAGAAAGGGACGATATGGTCCGCAGGTTCGCTCGTCGTCCGCGAGGAAGTTTGCCCTGGTGCCACGCCAGCCGTCGCGACGGCTCTACCGTGGGACGGCTCGCCGGAAGCGGCACGCCGAGCGCACCCCAGGAGCGGCCTGCCTCAGCCTCCTCTCCTTCCGGATTGGACGATCGTACAATCCGGATTGGACGAAAAAATATTCCGGATTGGACGAAAGCCGATTCCGCTATGGCCGCTTCCAGCTCCACCTTGATTCCCCGTTTTGCCGCCGGCCGCGTGGCCAAGTCGCTCGCTGACACGCCGGTGGTCATGGTCACAGGGCCCCGCCAGGCCGGGAAGACGACGCTGGTCCGGACCTTCGCCGGCCGCGGCCGCACCTACGTCACCCTCGACGACGACACAGTGCTGGCGGGCGTGCACGGCGACCCCGTCGGTTTTCTTCGGAGTCTGGACCGAGCCGTCATCGATGAAGTGCAGCGTGCGCCCGAGTTGCTGCGCGCGATCAAACGCTCGGTCGACGATGATCGCCGTCCAGGCCGCTTTCTGCTCACCGGATCTGCAAACGTTCTCGCGCTGCCACAGGTTTCCGAGAGCCTTGCGGGACGCATGGAAGTCGTGAGCCTGTTGCCCCTATCGCAAGTTGAGATCAGCGGCGCCAAGCCTTCGTTTCTGAAGGCGGCGTTTGCCGGCCGGATCGCACCGCCCCGGCGTTTGCTCGCCGGGGACGATCTGGTGAGCACTGTCTTCACTGGTGGCTACCCGGAAATGCTCAGGCGCAAGACTGTGCCGCGGCGGCAGGCCTGGGCGCGCGCGTATATGAAGGCGCTCCTGCAAAGGGACGTTCGCGATATCGCCGGCATCGAGAAGCTCGACGGCATGTCACGCCTGTTCCGCACGCTCGCGCATCAGTCCGGCGCGCTGGTCAATTTCGCTCAGGCCGGCGGGCGCATCGGGCTCGATGACAAGACGACGCGAAAGTACATCACCGTATTCGAACAGCTTTTCATCGTGCGCCGCGTGGAGCCATGGCTGCGCAATCGGTTGAAGAGGCTGGTGAAGACACCGAAGCTCCATTTTCTCGACTCCGGGCTGCTCGCCGCCGCGCTCGGCACCACTGCCTCGCGCATCGCCAAGGATCGGACGATCCTTGGCCCCCTATTGGAAGCGTTCGTCTTCGCCGAAATACTGAAGCAGGCGGACTGGCTCGACGAAGCATGCGAGCTTCATCATTTCAGGGACAAGGACCAGGATGAGGTCGACGTCGTCGTGGAAAGCCCGGATAGCGAAATCGTCGGCATCGAAGTGAAAGCCGCTGCGACGTGAGCACCGGCGACTTCAAAGGGCTGCGCAAGCTGGCCGAAGCATGCGGGAGGGACTTCAAACTTGGGATAGTTCTCTACGACGGCGAGCAGATCGTTCCCTTCGGCGAGCGGATGGTCGCGGCGCCGGTTGCGTGTCTGTGGGGATGATGGACTGTTGCGTTGAGGCTCAGTCAGCGGGGGCAGAATCCAGAATGGCCGCCGCGGTGGCTTCCGGCCTGCGTATCTCCGGCTTCTTCAGGTGCCATGGATTCAGATAGGGCGTTGCGCTTCTTCAAATCGCGCTTTCACCAAGGGTGTAACCCTTTCGAAATCGGGGGCCGGGGCGAACAGGCCACGACCGAAGCTGTGTGAACCGCCACTCAAACAGGATCGCCGACAAGGTCGACCTCGACGTGTTCGGCGCCGGCGTAGCCTCGCTGAAGAAGCTCGCGGCGGACTTGAAGGACCCGCGCCTGGCTCTCACGCTCCCGCGACGTCCCAGCCTAGCGCGAAATGAATCTAGTGGCAGTCGATGAGTTCTCAAGGAAGTCGGCGTTGCAAGTGGCCACATCAGCACGTGATTGATGACGGCCTGAAGTTGCCGAACCCCTGGCTGGTCCGCCGGATGGCTGAGCTGCAAATTGCGAATATGCCGCGCGCCATGCGTTCCTTTGCACTCCCGCTCCAGTCCATTTGGATCGCCGATCGCGTCGTCTGCCGCGAAACTGGAACCGACCAGAGCGGCCACGTGAAGGTCATGTCGTCGCCTCGACCGACGACGCCCGTCGTGACGATCCTCGTGCCCCGCGGGAAGCTCGGCAGCAAGGGTAAACCGCGGAATGCAAGCCACTCGAGCGGGGCATCCACGCAAGTGCCTTTGCCGCTCGGGTTGTTCGCCATCAAGGCCCAGTTGCGCTCGGAGCTTGGGTCCCATCGAAGGTTGCTGCCTGGCCGTTCACCGTGCCCCCTGAACAGCGATTGTTGGACCCACTTTGCGGTCACTGAAGCTCGAATGTTCTCCACCGCACCCAGGAACGTCTGCTGCGCCGCCGTGAAATGAAACGCGGTCGGCTTGGTGTTGCGCTTGCCATCGACCACCACGTCGGTCCCATAGGCCGCCGCGTAACCTGCGGCCGCCTCGTTGCCCGAGAGCCACGCCATAACGCAGGTCGCGAGGAATTTCTTGAATTCGTCCGGTGGCGGCTTCAGATCGGCGACTTCCTGCGGCCCCTGCTTCTTGGTCGCGCCCTTCGTGTATGTGAAGCGCCACGGGGCGTCTGGGCCTGCCGAGGCTTGAGCGTCTGCCGCGACGAGCGCAGCGAGGTCGGATTCGGTTTCTTTGAAGCCGTCTACGAAGGCCAGGAACGAACCGTCTTCGGAAAAGCCGAGCTTCGCGTCGGGGACGACACTAAGCAAACCCAGCGCAGCCAGGAAACCAAGTGGATTGGAGCCGTCCACGCCCACGAGTTGAATGCGGCTCATGGCTTCGATCGCTCCTCTTCACTAGCACGGTGATCGGCAAGGCGAAGGATCGTCTCGAGCCAGCACAGCTCCTGCCAGCCGTATTTCGAAACCAGCGCCCAGAAACGGTCAGCGAGCGGGGAGTCGAGTCGGTGCAGATCGTTCTTTGAGTTCGTCGTGGCGAAATCGATTTCGCCGAACTTCGGGCTTGTGTGGCAGACAAGCGTCACATCGACAGGGCTGTCGTCGGCGATGGCAGGCGCGAACGGGCGACAGTAGCCGTGGTGACTCGCGACGAGGTGAAGCACGAGATCGACGTCGGCCTCTTTGGAGGGGTTGTGTTTCTGCAGCCGCTCGATCAATGCCGCCTTCTGTCCATCGAGCATCGCGAGCGACTGCACCTCGTGGCGGGCGCCGCGCGGATAGCCGCTCTTTATCTGCGCGAGTCGGTGCGCAGCGCGCGCGCCTGGAGGCATCGCCGATTTGGCCCACGGCGTCTCGTCCTTGAAAAACTGTATCTCGCTCCCACCTCGCAGCATGAGTTGAAACCGCCGGTCGGCTTTACCGATGTCGTGCAGCCAGGCTGCGATCGCGATGTGCTGCGCGAGGCCGGTGCCGAGCCCGCAGCGCAACGCGTACTCACGCGCGAACCTCTCGACGTCTGCGCTGTGCTCGGCGAGCGAGACGGCTTCTCCGGCATGAAACGAGTCGTCGCCGTCCGTGGTCAGCTCGACGCCGTATTCGAGCGTCTCCTCGGGTTGAAGAACGTCTCGAAGCAGGGCGATCGGAACTCGCCTCGCTTCGATCACCGCCCACGAACGCTCTCCCGGAACGACGAGCGAACCGCTGCCCTTGGCGAGCCTCTCTGCCCACAGTCGCTTCCACGCGGGCCACTCGCCAATCGCGGCAAGCCGGTCGAGCATGGCGCGGGCCTCGTCCGGTTCGTCGAGTGGTACGGAGACCCCGAGCTTCTCAACGATGGCAGGATGCAGCCGCAGAACGGGGCGCGCGCGCGCAAACAGCTCAGCCTGCTCCGCGCGGTCGGCAACTGGCTCTGGCGAAATGGCGTCGAAGCAACCACTGCGGATGCCGCCATAGTTACTGGGCACGACGATGGTGTCACCCGGCTTCAACGAGGGTTCCGAGTCGGACTTCGCGCAGACGATCTCACTCTCGTCACCCCTCCAGCGAAGCGCGCGTCGCCCCGCTATGTTCGGCTGATCGCTATCGTCGAGTGTCGCACCCTCGGTGTCACTCAAATCGCGCGTCGGTTGGTTCGCCAGCCACGCCTGCGCTGTCATGAACGGCAGCGAGATCGCTTCGAGACTCGAAGGGCGAACCGCCGCGACAATGGCGGTTGCCGTCTCGACATCTCCACACTGAAGCACGTCCTCCGTGAGATCTGCGCGCCAAACGACCTGTACATCCGCCGGACCCGAGCTCGGCCCGTGCAGCCAGAGGTTCACATCGGGAAGCTGACTCGGCGCCGGAGAGGTCTGCGCCCAGAGGTCGAGGTACGCAGGAAGCAGCGTCGGTGCGTTAGGCTTTGGCGCGAGCAGCTTTGTCAGGTCGTCACCCGTTGGGACATCGAGCGCGAGGACGCCAAAATCCACCAGAGTCATCCTCGCGAACCGAGCTTCGGCCTGCTGCTTTGCCTCACCCTTCAGCTTCTTGGCTTCGTCCTTGATCTTGCTCAGCGCGTCTCTTAGCTTCTTCGGACGCTCCGTCTCTTGTTCCTTGAACCACTTAACCGTCGCGATGATGGCATTGCCGTACACCGGGTCGTCCCTGGCCGACTTGTCGTAGACGATAACGCCCTCGGCCTTCCCGTACTGGCCGAGCCGATCCACCCGACCGAAGCGCTGCCGCAGGCTGTCGAGGCTTGCGGCTTCGGTAACGAGCGCGTCGAAGTCGAAGTCCGCGCCCGCCTCGATGCACTGGGTGCCGACGATGACGCGCTTCGGGCTGTCGTCGCTCCGTTTGCGCCCTGTCTGCACGGCGGGCCTCAGCTCGCGGAGCACGTCGTCACGGTCGAGCGGGCGCATGCGGCCCGTGAGTAGCGTGACCGCCGCATCAGTGCCCAGCATCTGGCCGAGCTGTCGCGCGATTATGCTGGCACTCGCGACGCGGTTGAGGACCACGGCGATCGTGCGGTGCCGTTTGAGCAGGTCCCTCGCCTGATCGACGCACGCCTTCACCAGCACGCTCCGATCGGCAACCTCGACGAGACGCACGGGCTTGCTCGCGTGCAGGCGCGGTCCGAGCGGCGAATCGGGCGTCTTTTCATCGTCAAGCAGCGAGAAGGGGGTTGTTGCACTAGCACCCGGCGTTGCTGACAAGAACGCGAGCGAAAAGCGCGTCCTCATGCCACCGCGCGCGAAGCGCGTCCGCAAGCGCGCGAGTTGGTCAAGGGTCTGCCGGAACGGCTCGGAGAGATGCACCTCATCGAGGAGGAGCAGCGTGTCGTTGGCCAGCAGACCCGCAAGCACCGGCTTCATGCTCTGGCTCACCCCGTAGCCCTGCATGAGCATTCGCGAGCCGACTTGATCGACAGTCGAGGCGATGACGAGTGGCTGATCAGGCGTGCGCGCCCAGCCGTCGTCTTTGGGCATGCCGCCGCGAAGTGTGAACACGCCGAGCGGTTCCTCGCCCGTGAGTGTCAAGGAGCGCAGCCGTCGAGCGACCTCGACAACAACGGGATCCGTGCTCGTCATCAAAGCGCGCAAGAAGGAGCGCCCGCGCTCGGCAACCTGGTCGACGGCGAGGCGTCGATCCACGACCATCGCGATGCGCCGCGGGCACCAACGGTCCTCGAAATTGTTCTCCA
>CADEEJ010000175.1 GCA_902826315.1 uncultured Steroidobacter sp. | reverse complement strand
GTGTCCTGCTTGGTCGCGCAGAAGAAGCGCACGTTGGCGTGCGTCGTCGGCACGTACGGATTGAGCGGGTGGAACACGAGCGAGACGCCGGCGGCGAGCCATTGCGCATCCTGCAGTTCCGGACGCTGCGCCGTCGCGCTTGCCGGCAGCTTCGCACCCATGACGTGTGAAAAATTTACGCCGGCCTGCTCGAAGACCGCGCCATTGCGCAGTACGCGGCTCTCGCCGCCGCCGCCTTCAGGACGTTGCCACGCGTCGCGACGGAAGCGCGCCGTGCCGTCCGTCTGTTCGATTGCGTTGCAGATGCTGTCCTGAAGTCCGCGCAGATAAGACAGGACTGCAGGGACGTCGGGAGCGGAGGGCGCCATGACAACTTCTTGGGACTACTTCTTCGACGGTGTGCGCTTCGCCGCTGCCTTCTTCTTCGTCGCGGGAGTTTTCGCGGGCGCCTTCGCTGCAGTCTTCGCCGGTGCCGCCTTCGCGGTCGCTTTCACCGCTGCTGCGGTCTTCGCAGTCTTGGTGGCGGCACGCGCGGACTTCTCGGCTGCGGGCGCAGCTGCGGCAGCGGCTTCGGGCGCAGGCTCCGCAGTCTTCTTCTTCGCGAATCGACCGAAGCGGCCTTTGCCGCGCTCAGGCGCTGCGGCGATCAGCTCCTTGCACTCCTCAAGCGTCAGCGACTTCGGATCGCGATCCTTGGGAATCTTGGCGTTCTTCGCGCGATCGGTGATGTACGGCCCGTAGCGGCCGTTCAACACCTGGATGCCGGCGTCGGGGAAGTCGGTGATGATGCGGTTGGCGTCCAGCACTTCCTTGGCGCGAATCAACTCGAGCGCGCGCGGCAGCTCGACTTTGTACGGATCGTCGTCCTTGATCGAGACGAACTTCTTCGCGCCGTACTGCACGTACGGACCGAAGCGGCCGATCGCGACGCGGATCTCATGGCCGTCCGGCATGTTGCCGACGGAGCGCGGCAGCTTGAACAGCTCGAGCGCGTCCGGCAGCGTGATCGAGTCCATGCGCTGGTGCGGCCGCAGGCTCGCGAACCGCGGCTTCTCTTCGTCGTCCTTCGTGCCCATCTGCACGAACGGGCCGTACTTGCCGTAGCGCACCGAGATCGGCTTGCGCGTCGTCGGATCGAGGCCGAGATCGCGCGCTTCCGAAACGTCCTCGCGGGTCACCGTGTCGTCGACGTGATCGACGCGCTGCTTGAACTCTTTCCAGAAGCGATCGAGCACCGGCACCCAGGCCTCGTGCCCGTCGGCGATCTCGTCGAGGTCGTCCTCCATCTTCGCGGTGAAGCCGTACTCCACGTAGTGATGGAAGTTGCGCGTCAGGAAGCGGTTGACGATCTTGCCGAGGTCGGTCGGCACGAAGCGGCGGTTCAGCAGCTCGGTGTACTTCTTGTTCACCAGCGTCGAGATGATGCTCGCGTAGGTCGACGGCCGGCCGATGCCGTGCTCTTCCAGCGCCTTGACCAGGCTCGCTTCGGAGAAGCGCGGCGGCGGCTCGGTGAAGTGCTGCTCGGGGCGGATGCCCAGCAGCTTCAACGCGTCGCCCACTGCCAGCGGTGGCAGGATGCGGTCGTTGTCGTCGTCGCCGCCGTCGTCGACTCCTTCCTTATATACAGCGATATAGCCGGGCTTCACGAGGGTGGAGCCGTTGGCGCGCAGCACGGCCGCGGCACCTTCGCGCTGCGAGCCGCCGCCCGGCACGAGATCGACGGCCACCGTGTCGTAGACCGCCGGCTCCATCTGGCTGGCGACCGCACGCTTCCAGATCAGGCTGTAGAGCTTGAACTGGTCGGCGTCGATCTTGCCTTCGAGCCGCTCGGGCGTGATCGCCGCGGACGTCGGGCGGATCGCTTCGTGCGCTTCCTGCGCGTTCTTCGATTTGGTCTTGTAGACGCGCGGCGACTCGGGCAGCGACTCCTTGCCGTAGTTCGCCTCGATCACCTGGCGGATTTCCTGCAGGGCCTCGTTGGCGAGGTTCAACGAATCCGTGCGCATGTACGTGATGAGGCCGACCGCGCCTTCGCCGAAGTCGACGCCTTCGTACAGCTGCTGCGCGAGCCGCATCGTGCGCTGTGCGCCGAAGCCGAGCTTGCGTGCCGATTCCTGTTGCAGCGTCGAAGTGGTGAACGGCGGCGCCGGATTGCGGCGGCGCTGCTTGCGCTCGATCGAGGCGACGCTGACCTTGCCGGCCGACGCAGCTTCGATCGCGGCACGCACTTCCGCGGCCTGCTGCTCGCTGGTGACGGTGAACTGCTCGACCTTCTCGCCGCGCAGCTCGATCAGGCGCGCCGGAAAGTTCTGCTGCGACTTCTCAACGTCGGCGTCGACCGTCCAGTACTCGCGCGCCTTGAAGCGTGCGATCTCTTCTTCGCGCTCGCAGATCATGCGCAGCGCCGGACTCTGTACGCGGCCGGCAGAAGCACCGGGCAGCCCGGCCTTCTTCCACAGCAGCGGCGACAGATTGAAGCCGACCAGATAGTCGAGCGCGCGCCGTGCCTGCTGCGCGTTCACGAGGTCCTGCGAGATGCCGCGCGGCTGCGAGATCGCCTCGCGGATCGCGTTGCGGGTGATCTCGTAGAACACCACGCGGTGCACGTCCTTGCCGTCGAGCACGTCCATGTCTTTCAGCAGCTCGACCAGGTGCCACGAGATTGCTTCGCCCTCGCGGTCCGGGTCGGTCGCCAGGTACAGCGCATCGGACTTCTTGAGCGCGCGCGCGATCGCGTGCACGTGCTTTTCGTTCTTTTCCAGGATCTGGTAGCGCATCGCGAACTTGCGCTTCGGGTCGACCGCGCCTTCCTTCGGCACCAGGTCGCGGACGTGACCATACGAAGCCAGTACCTCGAAGTTCTTGCCGAGATACTTCTTGATGGTCTTCGCCTTCGCAGGCGATTCAACGATGACGAGGTTCTTCTGCTCCATAAAAAACAAAACCGCGGTACGGCCGCGGCGCTTGCCAGAGTGTCGGACTGAAGTCCGACCTACAGTTCAGTGCACCGCCTCAGCTCGCCCATCGAAAACCAGATCCTCCATTCGCAACAACGCGTTCTCTTGCCCGGGCTGGCTGAACAACACCATCAGCACCACCCATTTGACCTGCTCGATGTCGATGTGCCGCGCATCGAGCGCCAGCAACCGGTCGATCACCAGCTCGCGCTGCGCGCCGTTCACGATGCCGATGTTCTCCAGGTAGAGAATGTAGCCGCGGCAGTCGCTGTCGAGCCGTACCTGTTCGCGCGCATCGAACACGCGGATCGATCGCGTGTGCGCCTGCTCGATTCCGGAAAGGGCTCCGGCACGTTCCGGGTCCGCCGACAAGCCCTCGAGCCATTCCAGGGCGCGGCCGACTTCGCGTTCGGAAAAGCCGGCCCGCTCCAGCTCCTCTTTGAGCGTGTCGCGGTCGGGTTCGGGAGCCAACTCGAGCTCGGCGTCGAAATAATTCTCGAAGAGATAAATCAGGATATCGAGAACGCTTTCCTTCATCTCGCTGCCTTGAAGACGCGCCGGACGTAACGCCCGCCGGGACGGGACTCGAGCCTGCCGTCGAGCTCCAGGATCAGCAGCATCGAAGCCACCTCGTCGGCTGCGAACCCGGTGCGCTCGACCAGCATGTCGACGCCGGCCGGTTCGAAGCCGAGCGCATCTAACAGGATTTCATAGGCTTTGTCCAATGCCCGGCCGCCGGTTGCGGCCGTTTCCGGCCCGGCGGCTGCTGCCTTTCGCTCATCCGGAACAGCCGCTTGCAGCGCAGTCGCCAGCACGCCGGCGAGCGCGCGCAGCTCCACGAAAATATCGTCGCCGGTTTCCACGAGCTTCGCGCCTTGCCGGATCAGCTGATGACAACCGCGCGCGAGCGGGTTGTGGATCGAGCTGGGAATGGCGAACACCTCGCGGCCTTGCTCGGCCGCGAGCCGGGCGGTGATCAGCGAGCCGCTGCGCACCGCGGCTTCTACGACCAAGGTGCCGAGAGCCAGTCCGCTGATGATGCGATTGCGCCGCGGGAAGTTCGCCTGCAGCGCCGGCATGCCGAGCGGAAATTCGCTGACGAGCGCGCCGCGGCTCGCGATCTGCTCGGCCAGCGCGCCGTTCGCGGCCGGATAGTCGATGTCGAGCCCGGTGCCGCACACGGCCACGGTGACGCCGTCAGCGGCGAGCGCACCTTGGTGAGCGGCCGCGTCGATGCCGATCGCCAGCCCGCTCGTGATGGCAAGTCCGCGTCGTGCCAGATGCGCCGCGAAGCTCGACGCATTGTCGCGCCCACCCGCAGTGGGATTGCGTGAGCCGACGATTGCGAGCTGCGGCAACGACAGCGCCGCGGGGTCGCCGCGCACGAACAGCCCGATCGGCGCGTCGCTCACTTCGGCCAGCAGCGGCGGGTAGCTGGCACTGTCGAATGGCACGAAGTGATGCGCGTCGTGTTCCAGCCAGCGCAATTCGGCCGCGATCGCGGCAGCGTGCTGACGACGCAGGCTCGGCAACGAGTCGATGTCGTCGACGGAGCCGAATCGTTCGAGGAGCGGGCGCAGGCCTGCGGCGTGCAGCCCGGGAGCGCGGAGGAGGGTGAGCCAGGATGCGAGTGACACGGGTGACGATCGTCACCCATGTCAGCCGGGTTGCTTACAGCAGTTTCTTAGGGATTCTTCGCCAAATCGCCCTGGCGAATCTCGTGCGTCGTTTCCATCACGAGCGCGTAGCTCATGCGGTCGAACGCCTTGAACACCATTGCGAGGCCGACACGCTCGTCCGGCAGCTGCACGGTCGTGCCGCGCCCGCGCGAGGTGGAGGTGGTCGTGGCTCGCATGCCGCCCTTCGAGTAGGTGTCGCGCACGGTGCCGCCGACCTGGCTGATCGCCAGCACGTGTCCGGGCTCGAGGCCGGCGCGCTGGCCGCGGTTCAGAGCGATGACTTGATACTGACCCATGATCGTGTGGTTGCGCACGGCGATCACGCGGGCCTCGATGTCGGAAGCGGGCGCGTGCGGTACGAAGTCGACGTTCACGTCGACCGACTCGGGGAACAGCTTGTCGCCCTGCAGTGCCTCGCGCGCCGAGTCGGTCAGCACCAGCTTGGCCGGATCGCCGGTGGTGGCGACCGGACCGGAGCCGACGTAACTGCCGGAATAGCCGAGCAGGTCGTTGTTCTCCGGGTCGTACAGCTTCTCGTCGATGTGGATGACGCTGTAGCGGGCGTCGGCAGCGGCGCTGCCGATGCCTTTCGCATAAACCTCGTTGCCGACTGCGCCGATCACGTGACCGTCGCGCATCGCGACGACGTACGGCGCGCTCTTCACCTGGTCGCCGTCGAGCAGCGTCGGCCGGCCCATGAAGCTCGCGATCACGTCGTACGGGATCGCGGTGATCGCCTGGCTCAGCGGCTCGCGGCGCACCTGCGGCGACAGGCGCTTGCCGCCGCCGCTCTCGGTGGCACCGCCACGGTCGCCGAGCGTGACGCGCGGCTGGCCGTCGATGTACACGAGCTTGAGGATGTCGCCCGGATAGATCAGGTGCGGGTTCTCGACCTGGGGATTGACGTACCAGATTTCGGGCCAATACCACGGGTCGCGCAGGTACACCTTGGAGATGTCCCACAACGTGTCGCCGGTTTTCACCGTGTACTCGTTGGGGGCATCGGCCGTCAGCGGGATGTTGCTGCCGGTGGCGATGGTGCGCTGACTATCCTGTGCGGTAGAGCTGACAGGAAGCAGACCCGTGATGACGGTCAGGCCGGCGATCAGGCTGAGAACGATCGCGGGACGGAAGTGCAGATTCGCAGTCTTCATGCGCCGAACAAGCTCCTGATCGTATGATGGCGGCCCAGGCGGTTCGCCCAGGCTGTTGCGACGCGGTACGCGCCTGTCGGCAGCCCGCGCGGAAGCCGATATTAAGTTCAACTGCGGCCGAACTTTAGCAGCATCTTTGCAGCGATTGCACGAATTGGGCTCTTAGAAGAGACGTGGGTCTCAGTTTGCCTCGGGCGCCTCGCTGCATGCAGGCTTTGAATTGTGAGAACGACCTGATTTTTCCGCTATGGCACTGCTTCAAATTCTGGAATTTCCCGATCCGCGCCTGCGCGCGCGTGCGCAGCCCGTCACGCAAGTGGACGCAGCGCTGCGGACTCTCATCGACGACATGTTCGAGACCATGTACGCCGCACCCGGCATCGGGCTGGCGGCGACGCAGGTGAACGTCGCCAGGCGCGTGCTGGTGATCGACCTGAGCGAGAAGCACGATCAACCGCTCGCGCTGATCAATCCGGAGATCCTCGAGCGCGCCGGGATCGAGGAGACCGAGGAAGGTTGCCTGTCGGTGCCCGGCTATTTCGACAAGGTGACGCGCGCCGAGAAGATCCGCGTGCGCGCGCTCGACCGCGACGGCGAACAGATCGAGTTCGACGCGGAAGGCCTGCTCGCCGTGTGCATCCAACACGAGATCGATCATCTCGACGGCAAGCTGTTCGTCGACTATCTGTCCGAGCTCAAGCGCACGCGCATTCGCAAGAAGCTCGAGAAGGAGCGCAAGGATCGCGGCCCGGGCAGCGCGCGCTCCGCGCCGAAAGCACTCTGAAGAACCATCTGGCCATAGTCTTCGCTGGCACGCCGGAATTCGCGGTGCCGGCGCTCGAAGCACTCGTGCGCTCGTCGCATCGGGTCGTCGCTGTCTACACGCAACCGGATCGGCCCGCGGGTCGCGGCCAGCAGCTCGCAGCGAGTGCGGTCAAGCAGTGCGCTCTGCGGCATGGACTGCCGGTCGAGCAGCCAGCGACGTTGCGTGAGCCTGCCGCTGTCGAACGACTGCAGCGCTGGTCCGCCGACGTCATGGTCGTCGCCGCGTATGGCTTGCTGCTTCCGCCAGCGATCCTGCAAACGCCTCGTCTCGGTTGCATCAACATTCACGCTTCGTTGTTGCCGCGCTGGCGCGGTGCTGCGCCGATCCAGCGGGCGATCGCTGCGGGCGACCAGCAGACGGGCGTGACGATCATGCAGATGGAAGCGGGCCTGGACACTGGGCCGATGCTGCTCACGCGCGCTGTGCAGATCGAAGCGCGCGAAACTGCCGCGAGCCTGCACGATCGCCTTGCAACTCTCGGTGCGGAAGCGCTGCTCGATGCGCTCGATGAAGTCGCACAGGGCGCAGCAACGCCGCAAGTGCAGCCGGCCGACGGTGTCACCTATGCGACGAAGCTCCGCAAGGAGGAAGCGACGATCGACTGGTCGCGTTCCGCTGCGGAGATCGATCGGCAGATTCGCGCGTTCGATCCGTGGCCAGTCGCCGAGACGCGGTGGAACGGTCAGCAGTTGCGGGTGTGGCAGGCGATTCCCATCGACTCGCCTGCATCGAACGGCCCCGGCCAGGTGCTCGCCACCAGCGCTGCCGGTATCGACGTCGGCACGGGCACCGGTGTGCTGCGTCTGACGCGAGTGCAGAGCGCAGGCCGCAAGGCGATGTCCGCAGCGGAGTTCCTCAAGGCGCATCGTCTGGACGGCGCGGTGCTCGGATCGTGAGCCGTTCCGCTGCAGCTCGTGCCGATGCGGCGAAGATCGTTGCAGACGTAGCGCTGCGCGGCCGCTCGCTCGACACGGCGTTGGTGATCGACAGCAGAGCGACGAAACAGGAGCGCGGCCTGATCCGTGCGCTCTCGTACGACAGCATTCGCTGGTACTTGCGCCTCGACGCGATGCTGGATCGTCTGCTCGCTCGTCCGGGCCAGAAGATCGATCCCGACGTGCGCGCCCTGGCAATCGTCGGGCTGTGCCAGCTCCTGTACACGGAAATTCCCGAGCACGCCGCTGTGACGGAAACGGTCGAGGCAGCGCGGCACCTCGGGCACCCGCGCGCTGCGGGTTTCGTCAATGCGGTCTTGCGTCGCTGTCAGCGCGAGCACGCGCAACTCGGCGAGCAGATCGATCGCGACGTCGCCGTGCGCACCGCGCATCCGCGGTGGCTCGTCGATGCGCTCAATGCTGACTGGGGCGAGCAGGCCGAGGCGATCCTCGCCGCCAACAATCAGCGTCCGCCGTTCTGGATCCGCGTCAATCGACGGCGCACTACGGGCCAGCAGTACCGTGAGCGCCTCGCGGCTAGCGGCATCGCGGTCGCGGACAGCATGCACGACGACGAGGCGCTGCTGCTCGCGGACGCTCTCGACGTCGCCGATCTACCCGGATTCGCCGCCGGCGATGTTTCGATCCAGGATGCCGCCGCGCAGCTGGGCGCACGGTTACTCGCGCCGCGACCCGGCGATCGCGTTCTGGATGCCTGCGCGGCGCCCGGCGGCAAGACCGGACACCTGCTGGAGCTGCAGCCTGAACTTGCGGAGCTGGTCGCGGTCGATGTTTCTCCCGAGCGTCTGACGCGGATCGCCGACAACCTGCGCCGTTTGGGATTGTCGGCGACGCTAGTGGCCGGTGACGCGGGCGAGCCCACCGGTTGGTGGGACGGGCGACCCTTCGAGCGGATCCTGCTGGACGTGCCGTGCTCGGCGACGGGCGTCATCCGGCGGCATCCGGACATCAAGCTGCTGCGGCGGCCCGAAGATGTCGCGGCGCTTGCGACCAAGCAACTGCAGCTCTTGCGCGCCGCCTGGGCGCTGCTTGCGCCGGGCGGGCGGCTGGTCTACGCGAGCTGCTCGGCGCTGCAGGCCGAAACCGTCCGGGTCGTGGAAGCATTCGAGGCGACCGGCGCCAAGGTGCGGGAGGCAGCTGCCGCCGTGCGGATTGCGGCAGGGACAGCCGGCATGGACGGCTTTTATTATGCTTGCCTAGAAAAAACCGAAGGACAGTGAGTGGCCGCGAGCCTGACGTGTGAAAGCGAAGCGCGAGATCGCCCCCGTGTGCGACGTGGGCTGGCGGCATTCCAGCTGCTGCTCGTGCTCGTTTGCGCCGGCCTGGGCTACGCGCCGGACAGCTGGGCGCAGGGCCGCTTCGACATTCGGTCCGCGTACGTCGAGCGGGCTGAGGGCGTCTACCAGCTCAACGCGACGCTCGACTTCGAGATCGGCGAGGGCGCGCGTGCCGCCGTGCGCGACGGCGCACCGTTCACGCTGCACCTGGAGATCGTAGTCCGGCGCGAGCGCTCCTACTGGATCGACGAAGTCGTCGCGACGCTCGACCAGAGCTACGAGCTGGTCTATCACGCGCTCAGCGACCGCTACCTGGTGCGCAACGTGAACAGCGGCGAGCAGGTTTCCTACGCGACGCTCGACGCCGCGCTCGACGCGCTGCGCGTCATCACCAATCTGCCGATCCTCGACCAGGCGCTGGTCCGCCCCGAGCGGCGCCACGAAATCAGCCTGCGCGCGGGCCTCGACGTGCGCACCATGCCGGACACCTTGCGCTTCGTCCTGTTCTGGTCGGACGATTGGCGGCAGCGCAGCGAGTGGTACACATGGTCCCCGCGGCTATAAAGCGGACCCTGGTTTCGATCCTCGTCCTCGTCGGCTCGGGGCTGTGGGTCGCCGCGCTCCTGATCATGGCGCAGACCGTGCAGCAGTCGGCGCACTTCAGCGACCTGCATCCGTTCATCGTCGGCGTCAACGTCGCCGGCCTGCTGGTGCTGCTGATCCTGATCGGCGGCCGCGTCGTGCAGCTGATCCGCGACTGGCGCAAGCGCGTAGTCGGCTCGCGCCTGGAAGCGCGCATGGTGTGGATGTCGGCGACGCTGGCGATGGTGCCGCTGCTGCTCGTGTTCTATTTCTCGGTCATGTTCCTCAACCGCGGCATCGACAGCTGGTTCCACGTCGAGATCCGCCAAGGTCTGCAAGACGCGCTGACGCTGTCGCGCGCGGCACTCGACCTGCGCATGCGCGAGTACATGCAGCGTACGCGCACCATCGCCGCCGAGATCGCTGCGCGTCGCGACCCGCTGCCGCTGCTCGACGAGGCGCGCCGCCAGAACGAAGCGATCGAGCTGACGCTGTTCGGCGCGAACCGGCGCATTCTCGGCACGAGCTCCGAGCGCTTCGGTCAGATCGTGCCGCCGCGGCCGAACGACGAAATGGTCATGCAATCGCGGCACGAATTCGTGACGCTCGATCCGGTCGCAGGCGGCGGCTTCCTCGTGCGCACCGCCGTGCAGGTGCCGCTGACATCGCCGGGCGACGAGCCGCGCATGCTCGAAGCTGTGTATCCGGTCGAACGCCGTCTCGGCGAGCTCGCCGACACCGTCGAGTCCGCTTATCAGCGCTACGGCGAGAAGGCGCGGTTACGCGAGCCGCTCAAGACGAGCTTCACGCTCACGCTGACCTTGGTGCTGCTGCTGTCGTTGTTCGCCGCGTTGTACGGCGCGTTCTGGTCCGCGCGTCGCCTGGTGCGACCGATTCAGGATCTCGTGGCAGGCACGCGCGCGGTCGCGAAAGGCGACTTCGACATGCGCCTGCCGCTCACCTCGCACGACGAAATGGGCATCCTGGTGCACTCGTTCAACGACATGACGAAGCGACTGGCGCGTGCGCGCGAGGAAACGAGTCGCAGTCAGCACGCGGTCGAAGCCGAGCGCGCGAACCTCGCGGTCATCCTCGCGCGTCTGTCGACGGGCGTGATTTCACTCGAGCCGGATCGCACCGTGCGCACTGCGAACCAGGCTGCGTGCAACATCCTCGGCGCCGACGTCGAGAGCGTCATCGGCAAGCCGCTGGCAGATGCCGGCAAGGGCAGCTCGTTGTTCGAGCAGTTCGATCTCGCCTGCAGCGCACACCTCGATGCCGGCCAGACCGAGTGGCGCGAGCAACTGGTGCTGCAGGCCGAATCCGCCCGCCGCATTCTGATGTGTGCCTGTACCACGCTGTCCGGCGAGGACCGCAGCCCCGGCGGTTTCGTCATCGTGTTCGACGACATCACGGCGCTGCTGCAAGCCCAGCGCGACGCGGCCTGGGGCGAGGTCGCGCGCCGCCTCGCGCACGAGATCAAGAATCCGCTGACACCGATCCAGCTGTCGGCGGAGCGCATCCGGCGCAAGCTCCTCGGCTCGATGAACGAGGGCGAAGCGCAGATGCTGGACCGGGCGACGAACACGATCGTGCAGCAGGTCGAAGCGATGAAGGAGATGGTGAATGCGTTCAGCGAATATGCGCGCGCGCCCGAGATGGATGTGTCACGCTTCGACCTGA
>CADEEJ010000174.1 GCA_902826315.1 uncultured Steroidobacter sp. | reverse complement strand
TATGAGGATTCGACCCGGCTTAGGGGTTGGATCAGGGCGAACGTCGCGCCCCCTCGATCGGTCTGCGATCTCTTGCGCGGCATCGAGCGCCGCATCTGTCGATTCCGCTCTTAGCCAATCCGGGGGGCGGCTCTCAACGGACCTCTCCAGAATTGCCCGGGAACGCTCCAGCCATTCTGAATCGTCCACCGCTTGTGCATGCGCTGCCCCAGAGAGCAGGCCGACTAGCAACGCGTTACCACAGCGGAATCGCACGGCCGACCACCTGATTCTTTTGTATATACCCCCAATATCGCGAGGCATAGCTGCGCGGGTTCGTCCCCATCATCCAAAGACGTCCTGGGGGCACTTGCTCGTCCCGCTCAACGTCGCCCACTCTTCGTCCCATTTGCCACAGTCGTTCTCCCTGTTGCAGGTGGAGCAGAGACCCCATGTGGCGGCCGTTCACGGAGACACCTTTCGCGTTGACGGTGACGTGGTCACCGGGTACGCCCGCAACGAGCTTCACTGCCAGAGTTCCATTCTGATAGAACGGCTCCATCTGCATCGAGACGAAGGCGATGTACTCGTCGCGCTCCACAACACGATCACGCAAGTCGACCAGGAAGACGCTGTAGGGCAGACAATTCGCGCCTTTGATGGAGTCGTAGACGATTCGATAGTGACTCGCGAATGCGCTCAGCGGCACGTAGATGATTGCGAGTGCCGCCGCTGCCTTTGCGAAGCCGATGAGCCACCATCGCACCCCACGCCGGTTCGCTGCCTCACTCATGGCGCTGCGCCTCCACATACACCCTGTCAGGTGCGCGCAGGACTGCGGATCCGTCGAGAACGATGGCGCCTCGTGCGGCTTGCTCCGTCACCAACCTTGAGATCGCATTGCTGACTTCCTCCGTCCGTGCCTTACGGCCCGCTTCATCCAGCGTCGGATCGCGCGCGATTGCCTCTACCAGCCGTCGCATGTCCACGACTCTCACTTGCGGCGGCACCTCGCTCGATCGTGAATAGATCAGGCTGCCGAGTGCGCCGCCGGCAAGAGCAATCGCTGCAGTGATGGCATGACTGATGATTGCCGAGGTCGCTTCGCGCATACCGTCAGCTCACTCGTCGCAAGGAACGTTGCTCTGACGCGATGATGTCCTCGATTGCGTCCTCGAGCGTCAAGCCAGCCTTCGTACGGCTAGCGACGGCCTGCTTGTCGCGCGGATCCGTTGAATAGAGCAACTCCGTTCGTCGGTCGACCACAAAACGGGCAATCCCGGCGCCGTTTCGCGTGTAGACGAAGATCTCGCTGAACACACCGCGTTCCGTGCGTACACTCTTGAGGATCTCGCCGGCACCCGGTCCGAGCGCGAGGCGACTGTTCTTCAACAAGCCCTCAATCGCTTCCGGCGTCTGGCCGAGCAGAAATTTGTGTGCGGTATTCTCCCAAATGGCTTCTCCGACCGGTGTGCGGTAGAGGTCATTCACGCTCTGCAGGATCAACACCGCGCCGCCGCGATACTTGCGCAACTGCCGGCATCCCCGTTCGACGAATGAACCCTCCGCGCCCTCGGTGATGAGATCCCATCCTTCATCGATGATCAGCAGCTTTGGTCGACCGTCGTCTCGCAGATACATCGCGCGTTGAATAGTCGCCATCAGCTGGACCAGCACGACCTTCATGAGGTGCCGGCGCCCCTTCAATTCCTCCAACTCCAACACGGTGAAGGAACTGCGAAAGTTCACGGTCGAGGGTCGACAGAACCAGCGGCCATACTCTCCCTGCTTCGTGAATGGGTAGAGCTGCGCACCGATGTCGTTGACGCGATCGTCGAGCTTGCCGTCGGCGTCCCGATAGTCCCGCAATCGCTGCGCCAGGGTGTCGATCGTCAAGTCCTTGTGAAACTCGTCCCACGCCTCGCGTACCACGCGCCGTAACGTCGATTCCTGGTATTCGGTAATCGCACCCTTTGGAGACGCCATCGCGAACAGCACGGCCATGAGGAAATCGGACTGTTCCTCATAGCTCTCGATCGATGTGAATGGGTTGAGCGAGAGCTCCGAGTCCGGCGTGAATTCCAGATGCTCCCCACCGAGGACATGGCACAGATTCTTGAAGGATCGGCCGACCTCGATGAGATAGATGTCTGCGCCCAAACTCAGGTAACTGGTCACAAGGAAATTGACGAAGAAGCTCTTTCCGCTCCCGGACTCGGCCGCAACGAGCGCGGAGTAGTTGGTCGGTGAATCAAATAGGTCCACACCCATCAGCTGCCCGTTGCGCGACAGAAGGGTCACGACCGGTGTGCCTGTGCCCTTCCAATCCCCCACGACAGGCATCAGCTGCGTCGCATGTCGGCCTGCCATCGTTCGGTAGCGCATCAGGTTCTTGGCGACCGCGGGATCAGCGTTGCCAGGCAATGCATTGAAGAAGATGGGCAGGGCGACAAATCGATCTTCCTGCAAGCGGTAGCCCAGCTCGCGGTAGTACGTGACGAGGTTGCTTGTTGCTGAAGTCGCCTCCTCCTCACCATCGGCGAAAACAGCAAAAGACAAGTACGCGCGAACCACACGATCGCCGTCCTCCAGTGCCTCGAATAACGTGTCGAAATCTTCCCGCTGCTTCGCGAGCCGAGGCAGATAGCGCGCGAGCGGTCCCATGGACTGCCACGTCGCAGCGTTCTTCTTCGCATTCATCGCAGTGCGCGCTGGCTCAGGGTCCGGGAACAGAACATTAAGTGTGATCAGCATGTTTTCACGGACGCCGCGGGTTCCTGTCTTCAGGTCACCAAGGAACTGCGCCGCTTGAACCAGGTGGACGTACTCCGGCATGCGTTTAACGCACAGCGTCTTTACCCGACGAGAGCCGATCCATAGCCCCTCTTCGTCAACGCGCACGGTGGTATCGAGGTCGAATACCTGATCCCGGATCAATCGAGTCTCGTCGTACAGCAGCGCGTGGCTGCGCCACGCCGCGTGCTCGCCCCAATTCACAATCGAACCCATGACGCGCAGGTATCGTTCAGGGTCCAACGGAATCGGTGCCATACCGAGCGTGCGGAGGATTTGCTCGGTCGTAACCTTCAGTCGAGCCGCGAGCTCCGTGTCGGCATCCGTGGGCACCGCCCCACGACATGGCACCTTGACCGAAACAAAAATCTGAATGTTTCGGACGCGTGTCGGTAGTAGTTCGCTGATGGGAGTTCGAGTGTGCTCCCGCAAAAAATTGACGCGACTCTGGACGAGCGACGTCGCGATGCGGCGGCCTTCGTGAACACGTTCTCCGTTCTTAGGAGTGCGGATCGTGTCCATGATGCGCAGCTCGCTCTCGATATCTGGACTCGGCCAAAGCGAGATCTGCAGAACCGTGTTCGGCGGGTACACTTGGCTGAACAACGGCTGCAGTTGCTGCACGATGCGCTCATCGACGCCCACGATGGGGTAACAGAGAAAGATGTATCCGAGCGAGCCGTCGGCATGAAAGTACAACCCTTGCTCGGGATCATGAGCCACGACCGAGAGCAGGGCCGCAGGCGTCTTCCTCTGAAGCAAGCGGTTGTGAAGCTCTGTAATCTCCATGGCAGTTGCTTCTCCGGATCCTCGGAACGAAGAGGAACCAGCCTGGCCGCTCTCAATGGCGTAGACACCTGAGAGACAGCCAGGCGTGGCCCGTTAGATCACAGCCGTGACAACTGCGCCGATGATGGTGGGAGCGACCGTCGCGACGAGTCCGCATGCGATGGCCGGTACGGCGGCCATGATGCTTTGTCTGACGACGCCCATGACCAGCCCGACTACGAGCAGTGATGCTGCAATCAAGCGACCGAGATCACCTTGCAGCCATGCCGTGATCGTGGTGTATGCGGAGTTGAACTCCGTGCCGCCGGTGCCCGCCATGCTGACGCCTGGCAATGCGACGGATGCGATGGCGAGCACGGCGACGAGAGTGCCGAGTAGCATGCGCCGGCGAGTCGCCGCGCACGAAAGCGTGGTATTCATTTGGAGGCTCCTGTCTTTGGCAAAGTGGACGAGTTGGGTCGTTGCAAACGTTCGCTCGTACCGGCACGCGTGGTTGACGCGTCCCGGTCTTTGCCGACTGTCTCCTTCGTCTCCACAGCGATGTTCTGGAGCGAGAAGAACCGTACAGGCTCAGTGGTTGCCGTCTCGCCGAAACTCCAACGGCGAGACTCGACTTCGATGAAGGAATATCCTCCCGCATGCAGCACTCCCCGTGCGTCTTCCCAGGGAGCAATCCACGCGCGCATGACCTGTGCGGGCATTCGAATAGGAATGGGTCGGTCCGGAGTCGGCGACACGACGTCGGTGCGAAGCAATCCGGGGTTCGATGATTGATCGTGACCAGTGGGTGGCTTTCGAGTGCGCACGTCACTGCCGCTCGTCTGGGGCTTCGTAACCGCCGCCGGATGTCGTGGGCCACGCGGCTCGTCGCCGAGCGCCTTCTCCGACGTGGGTTCTACAAAATCTGTGTTGTGAGTCGCGTCGTAGACCTCCGTCGCTGACATGCATCGCACGCCAGGTGGGCGGCCCGGACACGCGAAGTCATTCTCGCCGATGGTGCTGCAACTCGCAGTGAGCGCTGCGAGCAGCACACCGACGAGACTGCGCGGGTGCAGGCTATTCATTGTGACTCCCGATTTGAGTCGACGAAGGCGATGTAGTCTTTCGGTGTTCCCGCCACCGTGGCTCCGTTGGGTGCGACGGTGAACGGCAACGTGGTGATCCCAAGCAATTGCACGGTGACTCGCGCGCGCTCGAGTTCCTTCTGGCCGCAGCGATCTGAATCGGCGACCGGTGGAGGCAGCTGCGCGTCGGCAACGAACCGCAGTGCTGCCTTGTGATCGCAGATCAACGCGCGGCTGATAGGCGCTCGGGCTGGCTGCGCCGGCACGAACACAACTTCAAGACGATAGTTTTTTGCGAGCTCGCGTATGAGCGGGAGTGCCTTTCGGCTCTCGGGGGACGCGGGATCCAGGAACGTTGTGACTCGTTGCGCGGCGCCCTCCTGTCCTGTCACCACGCCACCCAACGCATTCGCGTTGATACCCATCCGGGCGAGCGGAATGTGCGTGGTTCCCTCGACATCCGCGACAGACTTGATCTCGATTTGATTCCAGAGGTCGAGAATGCGACCGCCCGAGACGACGTAGTGACCGTTAGTACTCACGAGCAGCAAACGGCCTTGCGACTCGACGATGTGAAAACCATCGGCCGGTAGCCGTCGCATCGCTTCGATGCCCTTCAACACATCGTGTGGAACATCGGCGGGCGCGGCGAAGGCCGCATGCGATGCAGTGACGCCAAGCGAGACAGCAATCGAGACGACGAGCTGCGACGCCGAGCTATTCATGCGGCTCATGACTGCGCGCTCCTCGTTCGTAAGGTGACTCCCTTAAGGAGTACGGCTTCAACGGGTCTCGCCGCGTCGACTTCAATGAACGGTACAATCTCGTCGGCGAGATCAACGAAGTAGTCGCTGAGTCGGCGCATGGCGCCACCAAACCCTGCATAGCCCGCCGCCTCCAGTGCTTCCGATGCATCGGGCGCCTGAAAGTCGGTGCGTTGTCCCGGCGAGGTGTTGAGGCCTTGGATGACTACGGGACGAAAAATCTGGCTCAATGCCTCCGCAAAACTCGCGAAGGCTGCCTTGGCAACGAGCCCTCCATTGCGGCTGACGAGACGTCCGCGTAGGCCCGCCTTGCCGTCATCGCCAAGTGCGTAGGCATCGAGCACTACCTCGATCACTCCTCCGTCGTGACGGATGCACGACAGCGTCTCCGCTCGCATCAGCGCACGCTCGGTGCTCAGATCGCCCGTCGCACCGAGAATGACGAAGCACTCCTTCACGTCCGAGGCAAAGCGGTTCGGCAAGATGGCGTCGTGTTTCACTCTCATGAGTGCAGGGACGGGATCTCGCTTCGATTGCATACCCGTAGGCGCGTCCACACCCGTGATCAGCACGCCACTGATGATGCTGCCCGCTGGTAGATAGATTCCGTCTGAGAGCGCCTCACCTTGATTCGCGGCGCGCGGTTCGCCTTCGCCAAATACCTGCACTTTGATCGTCTCAGGCGCCTCCGATGCACGGGCCCCACGCGCGCCGCCGTTCGAACCGGCGGGTCTCGCGACCTCAGGCTCATCGAACGCCCGAGCCCCCTCGGTCGTGGGCACGTCGGTGGAGCGCGGGTTCTTGGACTCACCAGGCGCGGGTTGCGTAGCGCCGCGACGGATTTGATCGAGCGCGGCTGCGCGCTTCCCGTCCTCATCCTTCAGGGACTCAGCGACCACAGCGAGCTGCGCACTCAGCGACTTCAGTTCCTCCTTCGTACCTGCTGCTTGCGTCAGTCGCTCAACCTGTCCCTGCAACTCACGCTGTCGTCGCTGCGTCTCACGCAGTTCAGCACCAACAGCTTCCAGCCCCAACGTGCGCGTGTCGCTGCCAGTGAGCAGATTCACATCGGCCTTTGAGTCGACTCTTCTGGTCGGGTCTGCATCGGGTCCCGCCGAGATGAACAGATAGAGCACGCCCAGGAGCACGATCAGGCAGCCGACGCCCATCAGCGTCTTTCGCTTGTCGGGAGAGAGCGAAGCCCACCACGTGGAGAACGATTCCTTGGAGACGATGCTCATGGTCAGTGCTCCAAGAGCGACGGCCGCAACTGTCCACGCTGCTGCGGTTCAAAGGTGTCATTGACGACGGCGACGTAAATTTCGGTGGAGGTCCCAGGCGCTAGGTAGGCTTGCGGCCACGGCGCGACCAGCGCGACGCCTCGCGCGTTGCATCCGGCGTGGCTAAGAAGCTCAATCGTCGAATGTCCGGTGTTTGTCGCGCGAAGGACGAACACGCTGAAGCGACTGCCCGTCAGGCGTTGTCCTGCGAAGAACGTGACATCAGGTAACGAGCACGCAGGTGGGTCCTGGGGCGGCGAGAGCGAGTAACCATCGGGCACTTCTCCACGCGCCACGACCTCGACCAGCTCCAGCAGCTTTTCCTCGTACGACGAGGATTGCTCCCAGCGCTTCGCGCGCGCGGCGGAGGTGGGCACACCCACGGTCGGTGCAGTGCCGCCCCACTTCAGCTGAATCGTCTTGGGTGGGATCCTCGCGGGAATTAGCGTGAGCGATATGCTTCGTGTGTCGTCGGGATCGTTCGGCAGGATGTGAATTCCAACGGGCCTCTCCGACGCGGTCGTCAGGTATAGCGAAGAACCCTCTTTTCGGACTTCGATCGGGTTCGCCGTGAGCAGCTTCGGGTCATCAAACGGAGTGATGATTCGGTTGAGATAGCTTCGCGCAATGCGGACGAGCTCGGTCGTGCCCGACTGGACGTTCAATGTGATGTTCGTGTCCGCTTGAAGGCTTGGTGCTGACTCATCGGACTGTTGGATCGCCTGTGTTGCACCAGCCGCGGCTTCGGCCGCCGTCGTTGCGATCGTGTTAGGAACAGGCGGCAGGCTCACACCACCGACGGTCTCAACTGGGGGAAGCCCCTGTTCCGGGTTTTGAGCAATCGCTGCCGCGCTGAGACAAAACAACAGCACCAGGCCCGCGCAAGGCGCGACAATCCGGGCGCTCATGTCGAAGCCCTCTTCTCTCCGCTCGAGCTCGTGGATGCGTGCTTCGCGTTCTCCTCTGTGACCGGCATTCCCGTGTACGGTTTGAAGGACGTGATCCATGGCCTTCCGAAGCGAATATCGATCGTCATCTCATACGTGCGCACTGCCTTGATCGGCTGCCCACTCACGCCTTGAGAAGCAAACTGGCCCGAAACGAACACCTTCTTCGACTTCGTCTCGTAGAGGATCTGTCGCGGCTCGAAACTCACCGTGAGCGAGTCCCGTTTGATGTCCGCGACTTGGGCGGCCAGATCTGCCGCGATCTTTCGATATGCGTCCGGCGATAGCAGATCGCCCAAGCTCTCCAACACCAGATCCGCGTTACCCGGCGTCACGTTTCCGGCCAGCTGCGCCACCGTAAGCGCCCACGCCTTCTTGTACGCGGGCGAGGCTTCGGAGCCTTTCACCTCCATTCGCTCGTCAAACACAGCGGGAACCAGTACGACGGTCTGCTCAACCTGAAACCAGCCGATCGCCGTCAGTAGGTTGGTCACCATTAACCCTGCGATGACGAAGTTCTTCGTCGCGCTGTCTCGAACCGCGCCCGCCCAGCTCTTTTTGAATCTGGCCAGTTCCATCGTGACCTCCCAGCTACGGCACAAACTCGCGGATGAATGAGTTCGGCATCGAGTAGGCGACGCGACCGCTGATCAGCCCGTACCAATAGCCGAGGTGCAAAAGGAACCCGTCCGGATTCCCTTCCTTCATTCGGCGGAAGAGTTTGGTAATGACGACGGCAACGATCAGGCAGACAAGCTTCTGCGCGATCAGAACGCCGACAATGAAGACGAACAGTCCAGGGAGCAGTTCGTCTGCGGTCCAGAACAGCACATACATCTGTTCATCCGTCGACCTCGGCATTCGCAGCGGTTTCATCACGCGCACCACACGACAACCTGGGGTGGTGATTACACAGCCGCGAACGCGACGTGATGTGAACGATGGAGAGCCCGAAAGGCCCACGTGCCGCGTACTCTTGTACGTTGCACTCCGCTACTGCGAGGGACTAATCAGCGCTAGACGCGATGCTGCGCATGTGCGGTCAAGAGCATTAGCGCGATCGCAAGGATCGCGCCCCACACAGGAACCGCGATCGGCGTGACAGCGATGGGCATCGATAGATAGAGGAAGGGTGCAAACATGACCAGCGTCACGACGTTTCGCGCGACTGCGTACTTGTCTGCGCTGGCGAGACCGTGATTGGCAGCCTTGATCCGACGCTGCACGAAGCCGTCACAGATCGCCGCAATCGTGACAACAAGGATCCACGTCCCCCATTCTCGCAGCAATTGAACGCGGCAGAACGCTTGGAACACGAGCGACCAGAAGACGTCGAGGCGTTCCTTGAGCCACTTGAAGAACCACGGTGCTAGATTCTCCATCCCGTCTTTGGGCCGGGAAGGCTCTGGAAGCAGACGAGCGTAGCTCTCATCGCGCACGCGAGTCGCCACAAACCACTCCTCATACGTCACACGGGCGCGCGCTTCGAGCTGCGCATACCGTCCGATCCCAAGATGCTCCGCAACAGTGACGCGTTCTGATCTCGCCTCACGGTCCAACCATTCAGCGTTGACGAGAATCAGCACGACACCCGCTTGCATGAGCCACAGTAGGGTCAGCGTGAGGACGCGTACCACATTGCTACCCGTAGCGGCTGACCAATTCGCTAAACCGCGGAGCGAGCGGTGCCAGCCTGACGTCGCGTCGGGCCAGGAATCTGCACAGCACTAAGAGCCGATAGTCTGCGGGCGCGATGTCGACATACATGCTGTCTCGCGGCCGCTCGCGTCGAAGCACCTCGACGACGCCCCCATGAGATTTCCAAAAGTCGAGTAGCCCCGACACCATTGGGTCCCAATACATCTCTCCTTCTGGGCCACTCACGCGAATCGCCCACTCGAGCAACTCCGGCACCGGCAGGAGCAGTCCACGCAGAAAAGCGTGATACCGATCGAATTGGTTTCTCGCATCCGTGCAGCTTTGCCAGCCGTCAAGCGCGTGTCCTAAGGATTTGCCGAGCAGTGAGCGCTGCGTGTCAACCGCCGGCACGAAGTTGGTCAAATACCGAGCCAGACCGAGGGATGCCTCTCTTGCAACGCTGAAATCGCGCAGAACGCATCGCCACTCCGCCGTGCGCCCGAGCTCGCGCAGCGCTTGTGCCAGCATGTTCGCTGCCGTGAATCGGCGACTTCGCGAGTGCAATAGCAGCACGACAGCACTCGAGGCAGCAGTTGGACTACACACGGGCATCACTGGGCCGAACCAACGGAATACGGCCCTTTACGATTCGCGATCCGCTGAATGACGCGAAGTACTCAAGGTCCGGGAGACGACTGAGTGCCTCCTGGGGAACAATCTCACTCAAAGTTTCCGTTAAACGCTCTCCATAAGAGCCTGTGTAGTTCAGCACCTTTCCATCCGCAAGTAGATTGACACTTTGCTGAGGCTGTACGGTGCGCAACATCGTTCGACCGAAGTCTTCCATCACGTATTCCGACGTGACCTTGTCCTTGGTCCGCCCTGCCATGATCGAATTCGCGTTCGCCAGTACCTGGCGCGCGAGCGCCTCCGAGCCCAGGCGCGCTACGAAGTCTGAGAATGTCTGCGAGAAAAAGACGATACGGTATCCGGCGGAGCGTGACTTGTTCAACGCCTGGATGAACGGGATATTCACGCACTCGTTCGCCTCATCAACGAAAACATTTACACGCGGTGAAGAGATGCCCAGGTTGTGTCGAAGGCCGGCATAGGATGTGAGATCGGCCATGAAGATGGACGCGATCGCTGCTGCAGGCACCGCGTCCGACAGCGCATCGAGCCCGACGTAGACAACTGCCCCTGAGTCGGCAATAGAGCCGCCGTTCAGGATGGGCCTCATGTCCGTCGAGTCAGAGCGGTCGGGCGAGAGGAGCCCAGCGAGGTCACCCGCAGTCAGCATGGTGAGGATCGGTAACAGGCTGGCAAGCATCTTCTGAGCGTGAATCCTGTCGTGCTCCCACATAGAGATCAGCCCGTCCAGCAGGCCGATGTTGTTGGGCCGCTCGCGCTCACTGCGATAGAACGCGACAAGTGCCGTCGTCTCCGCAGATGTTCCGGGATTCGGGCGCGCATTTCTCGATGCTTGTCGAAGGTATGTCTGTATCGCCGCCTGCCAATCGATACCCTGCTGCTCAAACTGATTGATGAGCGTTCGCCGGAGCAATTCGTCCACTCCCCCTTCGACATATCGCCGAATCGTCGTGAGCGTTGGACGCTCTCCATGCGTCGCCACGCACCCTTCCGCAACGAGGTGCAGTACACGCCATCCAAACGCAGACCATGGATCGCTGCCCGACTCGGAGGGAATCAGCGCACCGATTCGACTGGCGATCTGAGTGGTGTGCGTCCAGTTCGCCAAGGTGTCGAGTCGGAAGCTCTCTGCCGGAAACGCGCGATGAAAGAAACCGAAGTCGTGCTCGCGACCGGCGGCTCGGCACTCCGCTCGAATGAACTCCCGAAGCTCCAGATCACCCTTGGGATCCAGGATCACGACGGATTCGCGGGGCTCGCGGCGAATTGCCTGAGCAGCGAGTAGCAT
>CADEEJ010000173.1:10019-11291 GCA_902826315.1 uncultured Steroidobacter sp. | reverse complement strand
TGATTCACGCGGGCTGCGGGCGGGCCTGCACATACTGGCGGGGCTGACGGTGCTGCTGGCGTGCGCACCATCGCTCGGTGCGAGCAAAGAGCGCCTCCCCGGCGTCGTCGTCGAGGGCTCCCGCGTGTACGATCCCGAGCGCGACGGCGATCCCGTCGTCAACAATCTCGAACGGCGCACCTTCCGCTTCTTCTGGGACACGACGAACAAGCAGAACGGCCTCGCGCCGGACCGCTATCCCTCGCCGTCGTTCGCCAGCACTGCCGGTGTCGGCTTCGCGCTGACCGCCTATGTGATCGGCTCCGAGCGGGGCTTCGTGTCGCGCAGCCAGGCACGGCTGCGGACGCTGCGCACGTTGCGCTTTCTCGCGAACGCGCCGATGGGTCCCGCAGAGACCGGCATGAGCGGCTATCGCGGCTTCTACTATCACTTCCTGCACATGAACAACGGTCAGCGCTTCGGCACGTCCGAGCTGTCGACCGTCGATACCGCGCTGCTGCTCGGCGGCGTGCTGGCCGCGCAGACGTACTTCGATCGCGACACGCGCGCCGAGAAGGAGATCCGCGACCTGGCCGAGCTGATCTACGGCCGCGTCGAGTGGACCTGGGCACAGAACCGCCCGCCGATCATCTCGCACGGCTGGCGGCCCGAGACCGGCTTCCTGCGCTTCGACTGGCGCGGCTACAACGAGGCGATGCTCGTCTACATCCTCGCGCTCGGCTCGCCGACGCACCCGGTCGAGCCGGAAGCGTGGAAAGAATGGCTGGCGACCTACAAGGGCTCGTGGGGCAAGTTCAGCGGCCAGGAGTTCCTGTCGTTCGGCCCGATGTTCGGTCACCAGTACTCGCACGTCTGGATCGACTTCCGCGGCATCCAGGACGAGTACATGCGCGAGAAGGGGATCGACTACTTCGAGAACAGCCGGCGCGCGGCGTACGCGCATCGCGAGTACTCGATCCAGAATCCGATGCGCTGGCGCGGCTACGACAGCGAGATCTGGGGCCTGAGCGCGTGCGACGGCCCGGCGGATACGGTGCAGATCTTCAACAACGAAGAACGCGGCTTCTTCACGTACGCGGCGCGCGGCACGGCCGCGACGCACCTGCTGGACGACGGCACGATCGCGCCGACTGCCGCCATCGGCTCGATCGCCTTCGCGCCCGAGATCGTGATCCCGACGATCCGCGCATTCCGCGTGCGCTTCGGCGAGCACCTCTACCAGAAGTACGGCTTCCTCGATGCGGTCAACCCGAGCTTCACGTTCGCGAACGT
>CADEEJ010000173.1:7034-9919 GCA_902826315.1 uncultured Steroidobacter sp. | reverse complement strand
ACCAGAAGTACGGCTTCCTCGATGCGGTCAACCCGAGCTTCACGTTCGCGAACGTACCGCTGCGCCACGGCCATATCGTTGAGAACCTCGGCTGGTTCGACAACGACTACCTGAGCATCGACCAGGGCCCGATCGTGGCGATGATCGAGAACTATCGCAGCGGACTCATCTGGAAGCTCATGCAGCGCAATCCGCACATTCGCCGCGGACTGGAGCGCGCGGGCTTCACCGGCGGTTGGCTCGCGCAGCCGCCGCCGCAGCAACCGAGCTCGTGATTCGATGGTAAGTCGGCGGCAGACGGTGCTCGCGCTGGCCGCGCTCGCTGCGGCTCCGCTCGGTTGCACACGTCGCTCGCACGCAGCCAACGTCGTGCGGTTCTGGGCCGTGGGCCGGGAAGGCGAGTACGCCGTCGACCTGCTGCAGGACTTCCTGCGCGAGCGGCCCGATATCGAAGTCGAAGTGCAGAAGCTGCCGTGGACCGCCGCGCACGAGAAGTTGTTGACGGCATACGCGGGCGGGACGCTGCCGGACCTGTGCTCGCTCGGTAACACCTGGATTCCCGAGTTCACTGCGTTGAATGCGCTCACGCCGCTCGATCAGTTGGCGGGCGCATCGCGCGAGATCGCGCTCGACGACTATTTTGCCGGCATCCTCGACTCGAATCGGGTCGAAGGGCCGCTGTTCGGCATCCCGTGGTACATCGATACGAACGTGATGTACTACCGGCGCGACCTGTTGCAGCAGGCAGGTTTCAGCGCGCCGCCCACGACGTGGGATGAGTGGACGCAGATCCTCGGCGCGATCAAGACGCTCGTCGGCGCCGATCGCTACTCGATCCTGCTGCCGCTCAATGAATTCTGGCCGCTGGTCACGCTGTCCCTGCAGCAGCCGTCGGATCTCCTGCGAGACAACGGTCGCTACGGGGATTTCCGCAACGCCGATTTCCGCCGCACGCTGGAGTTCTACGCGAGCATGTTCCGGCGCGACTGGGCGCCGAAGATGACCAACACGCAGGTGTCGAACGTCTGGGACGAGTTCGGACGCGGCATGTTTTCGTTCTATATCTCCGGGCCGTGGAACATCGCCGAGTTCAAGAAGCGCATGCCGCGTGAGCTGCAGGATGCATGGATGACTGCACCGATGCCCGGCCCGCACGGCCCCGGTACTTCGAGCGCGGGCGGCGCGAGCCTCGTCATCTTCAGTCACTCGCAGAGCAAGCCCGCGACGTGGGCGGTCATGGAGTATCTGTCACGCCCGGCGGTACAGGAGCGCTTCTATCAGCTGACCGGCAACATGCCGCCGCGTCGCTCGACGTGGCAGTCATCGGCGCTGGTCGAATCGCCGTATGCGAAAGCGTTCCTGACGCAACTCGATCGCGTGCGCTCGCCGCCGAAAGTACCGGAGTGGGAACGGATCGCGCAGGAGATGCGGCTCGCGGCGGAGCGCGTCGTCCAGGGTGTGTCGACTGTCGATGAGGCGTGCGTCGCGCTCGATCGTAAGACCGACGAGATCCTCGAAAAACGCCGCTGGATGATGGACCGGGATCGCCACACATGAGACCGCAGCGCGCCGCGTGGTGGTTCGTTACGCCGGCACTGATCGTGATCGGTGTGTTCTTCTTCCTGCCGGTGCTCGCCGCGCTGGCCATGAGTCTCACCGACTTCGATCTGTATGCGCTCAACGACTTCGGCGACCTGCGCTGGATCGGCTTCGAGAACTACTCGCGGCTGCTGCGCGAGCCGCTGTTCTGGAAGGCGCTCGGCAACACACTGTACTTCGTCGCGCTCGGCGTACCGCTGTCGATTGGCGTGTCGCTCGGCGCAGCGCTGCTCGTGAACTCGAAGGTTGCGAAGCTCCGCGGACTCTTCCGCACCGTGTACTTCGCGCCGGTCGTTACGACGCTGGTCGCTGTGGCAGTCGTGTGGCGCTACATCTTCCACACGCGCTATGGATTCCTGAACTACTCGCTCGCGTCGATCGGGCTCGACCCCGTCGACTGGATGGGAGACCCGCGCTGGGCGATGCCGGCGATCGTGGTCCTCGCGGTGTGGAAGAACTTCGGCTACAACATGATCATCCTGCTGGCAGCGCTGCAGAACATCCCCGAGGATTTGTACGAGGCAGCGCGCATCGACGGCGCGTCGGGCTGGCAGCAATTCCGCCACGTCACGCTGCCGGGCATCGGGCCGGTGCTGCTGCTCGTCAGCATCCTCACGATGACGGGCTACTTCCAGCTGTTTGCCGAGCCGTATGTCATGACGGAAGGCGGGCCGCTGCAAGCTACCTACAGCGTGCTGTATTTCATGTTCGACGAGGGCTTCAAGTGGTGGAGCCTCGGGCGCGCTTCGGCCGTCGCCTTCCTGCTGTTCGTATTGATGTTCCTCGTGACCTTGGTGCAGCTGCGCCTTGGCCGTGAACGGAGCGGCGCATGACGCGAACCACGCGCACGGTGCTGGTCAACACGTTGCTCGTCGTCGGCGCGCTGCTCGTTGCATTCCCGTTGCTGTGGATGATCTCCGTTTCGTTCATGCCCACCGGCGCTGCGAGCACGTATCCGCCGCCGTTACTGCCGGCTGACCCGACGCTCGACAACTATCGCGAGCTGTTCGCGAAACACGCAGCTGGGCGCTACATGCTGAACAGCACGCTGGTGGCGACGCTTGCGACGTTGATATCGCTGGTCTTCAACACGATGGCGGGCTACGCGTTCGCAAAGCTGCGATTCCGCGGCCGGGACCGCATCTTCCGCGGTCTGCTCGGCGCGCTGGTGATCCCGAGCCAGGTGGCGATGATCCCACTGTTCGCACTCGTCAAGGAGCTGGGCCTGGTTAGCACGTACGGCGGCGTCATCGTGCCGGCCATGGCGAGCGTGTTCGGTATCTTCC
>CADEEJ010000173.1:0-6934 GCA_902826315.1 uncultured Steroidobacter sp. | reverse complement strand
AGCACGTACGGCGGCGTCATCGTGCCGGCCATGGCGAGCGTGTTCGGTATCTTCCTCATCCGCCAGTACGCACTCTCGCTACCCGACGAGTTGCTGGAAGCGGCGCGCATCGATGGCGCAAGCGAAGCCCGGATCTTCTGGTCGCTGGTCGTGCCGCTCATCCGCCCGATTCTCGTGACGCTCGCGATCCTGACGTTCCTGGCGACCTGGAACGATTTCATGTGGCCGTTGATCGTCCTGACAGACGCGAAGCTGCACACCCTGCCGGTGGCGATCGCGGGTTTGTCACGCGAGCACGTGCAGGACAACGAGTTGATGATGGCCGGTGCCGTGATCACGGTCGTACCGGTCCTGCTGCTGTTCCTTGGCCTGCAGCGCTATTACATCGCAGGCATCCTAGCCGGCAGCGTGAAAGGATGAGCGTGCGTGCGCCCGTACTCTTGCTGTTGTTTCTTGCGGTGACTGCGATGGCCGCAGACCAACCGCCGCAGCTCGAAATACGCTCGCTCGACGAGATGGAAGACATCTCCGGCTGGAAGTCGCTCGCCTCGGACGGCGTCAGCGCCTCGGTGCATTCCGCCAAGGGCGTCGAAGGCAATGCACTCGTCCTCGAATTCGATCTGAACAACACCGCCGGCTACGCGGCGGCTACTCGTCAGTTGCCGACGACGCTACCCGACGACTACGAGATCTCGTTTTGGATGCGTGCCGAGGCCGGGCGCAATAACTTCGAGGTCAAGTTCGTCGACGCCTCCGGCGACAACGTGTGGTGGTACCGCCGCGCGAACTACCAGTTCTCCGGCGACTGGCAGCAAGTGCGGATCAAGCGGCGCCAGATCGACTTTGCGTGGGGGCCGACGACCGACCGCAAGCTGCACGAGTTCCAGTCGATCGAGTTCGTCGTGAGCGCAGGCGACGCGGGTGGACGCGGGAGCCTGTGGTTCGATCGGCTGTCGTTGAAGCCGCTGCGCCCGGCGCGCGCAGTCCCGGCACCAACCGCACGTGCGTCGTCTGAAGCAAGCGGCAATGCCGCCGCGCTCGCCATCGACGGCAAGACCGGCACGATGTGGCAAAGCGCGCGAACCGATGGTTCGCCCCAGACCTTCGAAGTCGATCTGAAGGCCGTGCGCGAGTTTGGCGGCATCGAGATCGACTGGGCGCGCGGACTGCATGCGCCGCGATACTCAATCGAGACATCGCTCGACGGCAGTCGCTGGACGAAGGCTCGCAGCATCGACGCGAGCAACGGCGGCCGCGACTCGCATCTCATGCCGGAATCGGAGGCGCGCTACATCCGCTTGACCATGCCCGATCCCGGCCGCGATGTCGGCATCGCCGAGTTGTACATACGCGATCTGGAGTTCGGCGCATCGCCGAACGCGTTCATCCGCTCGCTGGCCAAGCAAGGCAAGCGGGGCTGCTATCCGCGTCCATACCTCGACGAGCAGATCTACTGGACGATCGTCGGCGTCGATGGCGACTCGGAGGAGGGCATGCTGTCCGAGGACGGCGCGCTCGAAGTCCGCAAGGGCAGCTACTCGATCGAGCCGTTCGTCAGGACGCGCGCCGGCTGGCTGACGTGGGCCGACGTTACGATCGGTCATTCGCTCGCCGACGGCTATCTGCCGATCCCGAGCGTCGAGTGGCAGCATCGTTCGATCGAGCTTACGACCACAGCGTACGCGAGTGGCGAAGTCGGCAAGGCGATGCTCCATGCGGTCTATCGCCTGCGCAACCCGACGCAGACGCGGCAACAGGTCACGCTGGCGCTCGCCGTGCGGCCATTCCAGGTCAACTCGCCGGCGCAGTTTCTCAATACCGAGGGCGGCGTGAGCCGGATCCACGATCTGGCGTTCGAAAAGAATCGGGTCGACGTCGACAAGCGCCCGGCCGTCTATCCGCGTACGCAGCCCCGCTCGTTCCGCGCAGTCACGCTCGCCGCGGATACGCCGTGCGATTGGTTGCCGACGAACGTCGGCAACGCACGCATTCACGACGACAGCGGGTTCGCGTCGGGTGCGTTGATGTACGACGTCGATCTGCCGCCGGGACAGAGTAAGGAGATCGTGCTGGATCTGCCGCAGCACTCGCAGACTCCTCCCCCGGTCGCCGGGGGAGGACAGGGAGGGGGCATCGACGCTGTTGCTGACCTCTGGCGCGAAAAACTCAATCGCGTCGAACTCACCGTACCGTCCAAGTACAAATCCCTCTCCGACACACTGAAGACCTCGCTCGCCCACGTGCTGATCAACCGCGACGGTCCGTCGATTCAGCCCGGGTCGCGAGCCTACGAACGCTCGTGGATCCGCGACGGCGCCATGACCTCCGAGATGCTGCTGCGCCTCGGTCACGAGAAGGATGCGAAGGAATTCCTGCTCTGGTACGCGCCCTATCAGTTCGCCAACGGCAAGGTGCCGTGTTGCGTCGATCGGCGCGGCGCCGATCCCGTTCCGGAGAACGACAGCACCGGCGAGTTCCTGTTCCTTATCGATAGCGTGTACCGCTACACACATGACACGGAACTGCTGCGGCAACTGTGGCCCGCGACTGCGAAGGCCGTTGCCTATATGGACAAGCTGCGCTTGTCGGAGCGCACCGAGGCGAACCAGCAGGGCGATCGCAAAGCCTTCTACGGCCTGATGCCGGCCTCGATCAGTCACGAGGGCTACTCCGCGAAGCCCATGCATTCGTATTGGGACGACTTCTGGGCGCTGGCGGGCTACGAGTCCGCGATCCGCATCGCGCGCGCGCTCGATCAGAAGACCGAAATGCACGCGTTCATCGAATCGCGCGATCAGTTCCGGCGCGACCTGTACGTCTCGCTGAACGTGGCGATGCAAACGCACAAGATCGATTACCTTCCCGGCGCAGCCGAGCTGGGCGACTTCGACGCGACCTCGACGTCGATCGCGATCTCACCCGTCGGCGAGCAGCAGATGCTGCCGCCCGAAGCGCTGCTCGCGACGTTCGAGCGGTACTGGAAGGATTTCGCGGCGCGTCGTACCGACAAGAGCTGGGACGCATACACGCCGTACGAGTGGCGCAATCTCGGCACGTTCATTCGCCTGCGCTGGCGCGACCGCGGCATGGAGCTGATCGATTTCCTGATGAACGACCGCCGCCCGGCGCAGTGGAATCAGTGGGCCGAAGTCGTCGGCCGCGAGCCGCGCAAGTCGCGCTTCGTCGGCGACATGCCGCACGGCTGGGTCGCGTCGGACTATGGCCGCTCGCTGCTCGACATGTTCGCGTTCGAGCGGCCGGCCGACGAGACGCTCGTGCTGATGGCCGGCGTGCCGAAGGCTTGGACGGAGCACGAAGGCTTCGCGCTCAAGAACCTGCGCACGCCGTTCGGTCTGCTGAGCTATTCGCTGCGCGTCGAGGACGCGGAGGTCGTGCTCGATGTCGGGGAGATCACGATGCCGACCGGCGGTCTCGCCGTGGCGTGGCCGGAAGGCGACCAGCCCGCACGCCAGACGATTCGACGCGGTCAGGCGCGCTGGATCGGCACCGAGCTGCGCATCACGCAACTGCCATTCACGATTGCATTCCCGCGCGGAGGACGCTCGCAATGAGCCGTCGGCTAGTCGAGCGCGGCACCGTTCGATGCGATCACTCGCGAGTAGAAATGTGCGCTTGCCTTCGGCGTGCGCTTCAGGGACTCGTAGTCGACGTGCACCAGGCCGAAGCGCTTGGTGAAGCCGTACGCCCATTCGAAATTGTCGAGCAGCGACCACGCCAGGTAGCCGCGGATGTCGGCGCCTTGAGCGATCGCGTCGTGCACGGCGTGCAGATGCTTGCGCAAGTAGTCGACGCGCAGCGGGTCTTCGAGGACTGCGCCTTCGACTGTCGGTGGATCGAAGAACGCCGCGCCGTTCTCCGTGATGTAGACGGGCGGATTGCCGTAACGGTTCTTGATCCACAGCAGCGTGTCGGTCAGGCCCTGCGGAAAAACTTCCCAGTTGGTCTCGGTGTGGGTGCGATGCTTCTGCCGCACGCCGGCGGTACGCAACGGCCACGCAGTGGGATCGGCGCGCACGACGCTGCGCGTGTAGTAGTTCACGCCGATGTAGTCGAGCGGTTGGTGGATCGTCGCGAGATCGCTCGCGGAAATCGCCGGCCATGCGTGGCCGAATACCACGGGCAGCTCCTCGGGGTACGTGCCGCGCAACGCCGGTTCGAGGAACTGGCGGTTCATGTACGCGTCGGCGCGGCGCGTGGCGGCAACGTCCGCTTCGTCGTCGGAGGCGGGATACTTCGGCTCGATGTTGACGACGAGACCGATCTGATTGCGCCCGGCCGCACGATACGCCTGCACTCCCATGCCGTGCGCCATCAGCAAGTGATGCGCGACGCGCGTCGCTTCGAACGGGCTGCGATGACCCGGCGCGTGGATGCCGAGCAGGTAGCCGTCGTTCATCGAAACCCACGGCTCGTTCAGCGTCGCCCAGAACTTGATGCGATCGTCGAGCTTGCGAAACACGACGTCGGCGTATTCGGCGAACCAGTTGGCGATGTCGGGATTGAGCCAGCCACCGCGCTCGTCCAGTGCGGCCGGCAGATCCCAGTGATACAGCGTCGCCATCGGCTGGATACCGCGAGCGAGCAGGCTGTCGACGAGTCGTTCATAGAATCCGAGGCCCGCGGGATTGATGCGGCCCGTGCCCTGCGGCAACACGCGACTCCACGAGATGCTGAAGCGATACGCGCCGAGCTTCAGCGAGTGCATCAGGTCGACATCGCTCTGGAAGCGCCGATAATGGTCGCACGCGACGTCGCCGGTGTCGCCGTCCGCAATCCGCCCCGGTGTATGTGCGAAGCGGTGCCAGATGCTCGGGCCGGCGCCGTCGGCGAGCGGCGAGCCTTCGACCTGGTAGGCGGAAGTCGCGCAGCCCCACACAAAATCCTTCGGGAAAAGGGTGGCCATGGAGCCGAAGTGTATATGAGAGTGACGCCGCATGGCTGAGGTCAAGCTGCGCGCGGTCCGTAAGGTTTATCCGAACGGACAGGTCGCGATCGACGAGGCCACGTTCGATATCCACGATGGCGAGTTGCTCGTGCTCGTCGGCCCGTCGGGCTGCGGCAAGAGCACGCTGCTGCGGCTCATCGCCGGGCTGGAGGAGGCGAGCGCCGGCTCGATCCTGATCGGCGAGCGTGACGTTACGCACCTGGAGCCGCGCGACCGCGACATCGCGATGGTGTTCCAGAGCTATGCGCTGTATCCGCACATGACGGTGCGCGAGAACATGGGCTTCTCGCTGCGACTGCGCCACGCCGACAAGCAGACCACCGCCCAGCGCGTCGACAACGCGGCGCGCATCCTCAACCTCGATGCGCTGCTCGACCGCTACCCGCGCGAGCTTTCCGGCGGACAGCGCCAGCGTGTGGCGATGGGCCGCGCGATCGTGCGCGAGCCGCAGGCGTTCCTGCTCGACGAACCGCTGTCGAACCTCGACGCCAAGCTGCGCGTCGCGATGCGGGCCGAGATCAAGGCCCTGCACCAGCGCCTCAAGACCACCACCGTGTACGTCACGCACGACCAGATCGAGGCCATGACGATGGCCGACCGCATCGTCGTGATGCACGACGGCATCATCGAGCAGATCGGCACGCCGCTCGAACTGTTCGACCGGCCCGGCAACCTGTTCGTGGCCCAGTTCATCGGCTCACCGGCAATGAACGTGTTCAGCGGCACCGTGCGCGGCCGCACCGTCGACGCGCTCGGCACCGCGTGGCCGCTGCCACCGGGCTTGGGCCGCGACGGCCAGGCCGTGCACTACGGCATCCGCCCGACCGACCTGACGCTGGCCGCGCAGGGCATCCCGGCGCGCGTGGTGGTGGTCGAGCCGACCGGCGCCGAGACCGAACTGCTGCTGCAGATCGGCGAGCAGCCGCTGGTCGTGGTGATGCACGGCCGCACCAATGCCCGGCCCGACGACACCGTGTACCTCGACGTCGACGCGGACAAGGCACACGTCTTCGACGGCGCGCCCGGGGCCGCCGGTGTGCGCCTCGGCTGAGAAGCGGCGGGCGATGGCGCTGCAGGTGGTGGTGATGGGCGTCAGCGGCTGCGGCAAGAGCACCGTCGGCGAACGACTGGCGCGCGAGATCGGCGCCCGCTACATCGAGGGTGACTCCTTCCACCCGCCGGCCAACGTCGCACGCATGGCCGCCGGCATCGCGCTCACCGACGACGATCGCCAGGGCTGGCTCGAGGCGCTGGCCGCGCAGCTCGCCGACGCGCGGCGCGAAGGGCGGAGCGTGGTGCTGGCCTGCTCGGCGCTGAAGCGCCGCTATCGCGACACGCTGCGCCAGGGCGCACCCGATCTGCGCTTCGTGCACCTGCACGGCGCACGCGCCGCGTTCGCCGCACGCCTGGCAGCCCGCCAGGGCCACTACATGCCGGCATCGCTGCTCGACAGCCAGCTGGCCGCGCTGGAAAGCCCCGGCGCCGACGAGCAGGCAGTCACGGTCGACATCGACGCCCCCGTTGAATCGCTGGTGCACGCCGCACTGACCCACCTGGGAAGCACCCCGCCATGACCGACACCGTCCCGACCTTCACGCAGGTGATCCTGGAGACCGGCCCCGACGGCCGCGCACGCTGGGTCGAGCACGCCATCGAGCTCAGCGGGGGCAAGCCGGCGGCCCGGCTGTCGGCGCTGATGCCCAGCGGCGGCTGTCAGCTGCGCGAGAGCCCGGTCGGCTTTCGCAGCGACTTCCACTGCACCGAGACGCCGCAGTGGGTGTTCATCCTGCAGGGGGCGATGGAAATCTTCCTGCAGGACGGCTCGAGCCGCGTCTTCCATCCCGGCGAGCACTTCTATTCCGCCGACAAGCTGCCGGCCGGTGCGACCTTCGACGCCAAGCTTCACGGCCACTGGAGCCGGCAGGTCGGCGAGCGGCCGCTGCAGACCCTGTTCGTGCGCGGTTGAGC
>CADEEJ010000172.1:3555-11309 GCA_902826315.1 uncultured Steroidobacter sp. | reverse complement strand
GCCGACCCGATCGAGCTGGTCGGCGCGACCATCGCGCAGCTCAACCGCATCATTCTCGGCAAGGAGCAGCAGCTGCGGCTGTGCATCTCCTGCATGCTGGCACGCGGCCACCTGCTCATCGAAGACATCCCGGGCGTCGGCAAGACGACGCTGGCGCACGCGCTCGCCGAGTCGCTCGGCCTGTCGTATCAGCGCATCCAGTTCACCAGCGACCTGCTGCCCGCCGACATCATCGGCATCTCGGTGTTCGAGCGTGAGACCAGCACGTTCCAGTTCCACAAAGGTCCGGTGTTTGCGCAGCTGGTGCTCGCCGACGAGGTCAATCGCGCCACGCCGAAGGCGCAGAGCGCGCTGCTGGAAGCGATGGAAGAGCACCAGGTGACCGCGGACGGCCAGACCTATCCGCTCACCAATCCGTTCTTCGTCATCGGCACGCAGAATCCGGTCTACCAGATCGGCACGTATCCGTTGCCGGAGTCGCAGCTCGATCGCTTTCTGATGCGCATCCAGCTCGGCTATCCCGACGCGACGCTGGAGCGCCAGCTGTTGCTCGGCCAGGATCGGCGCGACCTGCTCGCGACGCTCTCGCCGACCTTGTCGCCGCAGCAATTGCTGTTGATGCAGATGATGGTGCCGCGCGTGCACGCATCCGACGCGCTGCTCGACTATGTTCAGGCGATCGTGCGCTACACGCGCGAGTCGCCGCAGTTCGAATGCGGCCTTTCGCCGCGCGCCTCGATAGCGTTGCTGCGCGCCGCGCAGGCCTGGGCGTTGATCCATTCGCATCCGGGCGTGACTCCGGAAGACGTGCAGGCCGTGCTCGGCGCGGTGATCGGCCATCGACTCAAGCCGCGCAGCGACGACGCCAAGCCGCACGAAATCGGCGAGCTCGTACTGAGGGCCGTCGCCGTCCCCTGAAGCCCGATCATGCTCCAGCGCACCTTCGCCGCCCTGCGCCACAAGACCCGCACCTGGGCGCGCAAGCGGCATGGCATCGATTCCGATCCGCTGACGCTGTCCGGCCGCCGCATCTACATCGTGCCGAGCGCGCTCGGCATCGCGTTCGCGCTGATGCTGTTCGCGATGTTCCTGGGCGCGATGAACTACGCGAACAATCTCGCGCTCGGGCTCACGTTCATGCTCGGCGCACTCGCCTTGACGGCGATGCATTACTGTCATCGCAATCTCGCCGGCGTGCAGATCCGCTCGGCGGCATGCGAGCCGGTGTTCGCGGGACAGACTGCGCGCTTTCGAATCGCGCTCGAGAACGACGCCAAGGTCGCGCGCTATGAGCTGGTCATCGCCAACGAGTACGGCATTGCGCAGCCCGCGCGCATCGAGTCGGGCGCACGTGTCGTGCTCGACCTGGAGGTGCCGGCCCCGCAGCGCGGATCGCTGCAGCTGGATTCGTTCGAGATCACCACGCGGCACCCGTTCGGCCTGTTTCGCGCGTGGGCATATCTGAACATGGACGTGCGCTGCGTGGTGTACCCGAAGCCGGGCCCACGCGGGTTACCGCCGCCGCCGCTCGAAACCGATACCGGCGGCGCGCAGGACACCAGGCGCGGCGACGAAGACTTCGCCGGCCTGCGCGCATTTCATGCTGGCGATTCGCCACGACGCATCGCGTGGAAGGTATACGCTCGCGAGCAGGGCCTGCAGGTGAAGGTCTACGCAGGCACGGCAGTGACGTCGCATTCGTTCGACTGGGAGGGATTGCCCGGCCTCGGCACGGAGGCGCGGCTGTCGCAGCTGTGCCGCTGGATCGAGGATGCGTACGCCGCAGGCCGCGCGTTCGGGTTGCGCTTGCCCGGAGTCGAGATCGCACCGAACGTGGGGCCCGGCCATCGGCAGCGTTGTTTGACGGCGTTGGCACTGTTCGACGAGCAGGCAGCCAATGGCTGAGGAAGCACGAGCGATTGCCCCCTCCCTGCCCTCCCCCGGCGACCGGGGGAGGGGAGCTCATGTCCCCTCCCCCGCGCTGCGGGGGAGGGTTTGGGTGGGGGCAGACTGGCCGCCGACGCTGCAACGTCTCGTCTGGGTGATCGCCGGACTGACGCTCGCGGTCGTACCTCACGTTGCGCACATCAAGATCTGGATCCTGGTGCTCGCCTCTGCGGCCGCGGGGTTGCGCGTCGCCATGGAAGTGAAACAGTGGAAGATGCTCGCGAGATGGCTACGCAGCTTGCTCGCGTTCGTCGCGCTGCTCGCCGTGCTGCTCGACTACCGCACGCTGAACGGCGTCGACGCCGGCACGGCGCTGCTGATCGTGATGGCAGGCATGAAGCTGCTCGAGACCAAGACGGTGCGCGATCTCACCGTGATCGTCTTTCTCTCCTACTTCGCGCTGTTCGCCGCGTTCCTCTACAACCAGAGCCTGTTGCGCCTGCCGTACATGATCGTCACAGCGTGGCTGTTGACCGTCACGCTGATGCGCATTCACCAGACGACCACGTCGATGCCGGTACGCGAAGCCATCGGCATCACCGCCAGAATGTTCGCGCAATCGCTGCCGCTCGCAGTGCTGCTGTTCCTGTTGTTCCCGCGCCTGCCGGGCCAGTTCTGGTCGGTCGTGCCGGCGCGCGGCGCGGCGACGACGGGCCTGTCGGACGAGATGTCGCCCGGCGACGTTTCCGAGCTCAGCGTGTCGAGCGCGCTTGCGTTCCGCGCGAAGTTCCTGGGCCTGCTGCCGCCGGCGCGCGAGCGCTATTGGCGTGGGCCGGTGCTGCACGACTTCGATGGCCGGACATGGCGCCAGCCGCGCTCGCCGTTCATGCCGCAGGCAGTCACCGTGGCCGGCGCTACCTACGAATACGACCTGATGCTCGAGCCGCATCAGCGGCGCTGGATCTTCGCGCTGGATGTACCGACGACCTGGCCCAAGCGGCTCGCGACGCGCACTGCCGACTTGCAGCTGTTGTCCGGCTTCGACCGGCCGATTTCCACGTTGACGTCGTTTCATCTCGAATCCGCGACGACGTACACGGTGAGCGAGCCGTTGCCGAATCTCATGCGCCTGGTCGACACGCGACTGCCGCGCGACCGCAACGCACGCTCGATCGCGCTCGCCCGCGAGATGCGTGAGCGCGCAGGCAGCGACGAAGCTTTCATCGCAGCGGTGCTCGCGAAGTTTCGCGACGAGGAATATTTCTACACGCTCGAGCCGCCGCGGCTGCAGCTCGATTCCATCGACGACTTCCTGTTCAACACGCGCCGCGGCTTCTGCGAGCACTTCGCGTCGGCATTCACGGTACTGGCGCGCGCCGCCGGCATCCCGTCGCGCGTCGTCACCGGCTATCAGGGCGGCGAGCTCAATCCCCTCAGCGGCTATCTGCTGATTCGCCAGTCGGACGCGCACGCGTGGTCGGAAGTCTGGCTCGGCGAGCGCGGCTGGGTGCGCATCGATCCGACGGCCGCGGTCGCGCCGGAACGCATCGAGAAAGGGATCGAAGCGGCGCTGGCGGACAGCGGCGAATCATTACCGGGCAGCTTCCTGCGCCAGAGCGCCCTCCTGTCGCAGCTGCGCCTCACGTGGGATGCTGCCAACACATTCTGGAACAACCAGGTCGTCGCTTTCGGCGAAGCGCAGCAGCGTTGGCTGCTCGAACAGCTGAACATCGGCGACGCGGACTGGGAGCAGCTCGGCATCGGGCTCGTGCTGACGCTGGTTGCATTCTTCGCGCTGCTCTCGGCGTACCTGACGTGGCGGTTCCGGCCGCGCGCCAAGGATCCGCTGGCGCAGATCTACGAGCAGATGTGCCGCAAGCTCGCGCGTCACGGGATGCCACGCGCACCGCACGAGGGGCCGACCGACTATGTCACACGCGTGTTGCAGACCAAGCCCGAGCTCGCCCAGCAGCTGGTCGAGGCACGCAAGATTTATGTCGCGCTCCGCTACGGCCCGCGCTCGTGGGGCCCGCAGCTGAACCGCTCCGAGCTGAGCCGGCTGAAATTCATCGTGAACCAGTTGAAAGTCTGACGGCGCGCCCGCATTGCGTCAGTGAGACTGGCCGATAACGAAGAAGGATCGCGTGCTGCTGCTCCTCTTTCTGATCGCGATCCCGGTGGGAATCGCCGTGTGGTTCGTCGGCGGCGAGGCCTGGTGGCGCCGGCGGCGGCGCGCAGCGCTCGCCCGCCAACCCTTTCCGACCCAATGGCAACACTGGCTGCAGGCGCGCACGTCGATCTACACGCGTGTCCCACCGCAGCTGCGCTCGCGCTTGCATGAGCTGATCCGGATCTTCGTCGGCGAAAAGAGTTTCGTCGGCTGCAACGGGCTGACGGTCACGGAAGAGATGCGTGTCGTGATCGCCGCCTATGCGTGCCTGCTCGTCGTCAACCGGCCGGACGTGCCGAGCTCGCACTTCTACGACGACCTGTTCTCGATCCTCGTCTACCCGACGCCATTCATCGTGCCGCACACGCACCGCGACGGCCACGGCGTGGTCACGGAAGGAAGCCGCGTGCTATCCGGCCAGGCCTGGGACTCGCGGCGGATCATCGTGTCGTGGCAGGACATCGAAGATGGTCTTGCGACCGGCCACAACGTCGTGCTGCACGAGTTCGCGCACTACCTGGACATGGAAGACGAAACGATGGACGGCGCGCCCGGTCTTGGCAGCGCGCGCGCGTACCGCGAGTGGTCGCGAGTGTTCTGGGAAGAGTACGACCGTTTGCGCGCCGCGCTCGGCGCCGGACAACCGACGTTCCTCGATCCATACGCGGCCAGCGCGCCGGCAGAATTTTTCGCCGTGGTCACGGAAGCATTCTTCGAGAAGCCGCGCGAGCTGGAAATGCAGCACGCGGGTTTGTACGAGCAGCTGCGCCGGTACTACCGGGTGGATCCGGCGAGGTGGGACGTGTCGGGCTGAAAAGCTACGGGCGAAATCGGTGGGGTATCGGTCAGCTCCATTGATTCGCGTGCCTAACCGGCAACGCTCGCATTGCGAGCCATGTTCCAACGGCGCTAGGCGACTCCGCCATCCACTTCAGCGATGTTCGAAGCCTTGCCAACGGCGGCGACCATCACTGCGCTTGCTCGCTGCCGCCGCGGCAGCGCGCTCCTGAGAATCCAGTTACCGCGCATCTCGCGCAGCAACTGGCGAACAGAACATGAAGGCAACAGCTCTCAGGTCGAAACCCTCGCATCGCAAGACTCTCATCCTCGCGGCCGCCATCTCGATGGCACTGTCGAGCACAGCGTTCGCCGGCACCACCTGCAACCTGATCCTGACCAGCGGTCCGGTTCCCAACGGCAGCACTGCCGCCGCCGACGCCTTCGCTCTCGCTTGCGGTCCCCAGACGCACGCGACTGCATCTGAGAGCGTGGCGGTCGGCGTAAACTCAACCGCCGCCGGCACACACAGCCTCGCGGTCGGCAACGGCGCCACTGCAAACTCCACATTCGGCATTGCAATCGGTGACGACGCACTGTCGAGCTCGAACGGCGGCACGACGACTGGCGACATCGCGATCGGCGCCTCGAGCGAAGCTCTCAACGGCAACAGCGTCGCGCTGGGTGCTTCGAGTCACGCCCATGGCGTCGCCTCGACGGCTGTGGGCAACGCGGCCAAAGCGACCAGCGCCAGCAGCACAGCTGTCGGCGACAACGCGAATGCGACCGGAACCGACGCAACTGCGTTGGGTGGCGGGGCGCGGTCGCAAGGCTCGTTCAGCACATCGGTCGGCGCGCGCGCGACAGCATCCGGCAACTCCTCGATGGCAATGGGCGTGGACTCCGTCGCTTCCGGGTCCACTGCGCTTGCCATGGGCCGCGCGAGCAGCGCGACCGGAAGCTCATCGATCGCACTCGGCAATAATTCCAGCGCGTCCGCGACCGACAGCACTGCACTCGGCACGGGCAGCAGCGCGACCGGCAATTCCTCGACCGCAGTAGGCAGAAGCGCTCGTGCCACAGAGTTCCAAACGACGGCGATTGGCGAGAACAGCAGTGCGACGGCAAGCGCCGCCACTGCCTTGGGAGTCAACGCACGTGCCCAGGGCGCCTTCAGCACTGCCATCGGTGCCACCAGTACGGCCAGCGGCGTCGGCAGCTTTGCCGCCGGCGCGAGGACTCTGTCGAGCGGCACCGGCTCCGTCGCGACTGGCAGCCAGTTCGACATCAATAACGACGGCGCCATCAGCGACACCGAGACCACGGCCGCTACCGGCGAATTCTCCAGTGCCTACGGTGTCCTCAGCCGCGCCACGGGCAACAACAGCACGGCGATCGGCTCGCGCAGCAACGCGCACGGCGAGAATGCAATCGCGATCGGCGTGAACAGCAGCGCCAGCTTCCGCAGCCTCGCGATCGGCAACGACGCCTTCAACAACGGCACCGGCTCGATCGCGCTGGGAGACGCCAGCAACGTGGGGGACGATCAAAGCGTCGCCATCGGTGTCGAGTCCACGGCAGAAGGATTCTCCAGTGCCGCGCTCGGACATCGCGCCACGGCCACCGAAGTGAACAGCACCGCCATCGGCGCCTCCGCGCAAGCGGCAGCGACCAACAGCGTCGCGCTCGGCCAAGGCTCGCTGGCCGATCGTGCCAACAGCGTTTCCGTCGGCACCGCGCAGGATCGGCGTCAGATCACCAACGTTGCCGCCGGCACTGAGTCGACGGACGTCACGAACGTCGCTCAAGTGAAGGACGGTGACGCTGCCACGCTCGCGCAGGCGAACCAATACACCGACTCGAAGCTTGCTGAACTACTCGGCGTCGACGACCTCAGCCAACTGGGAGCCGAATTGGATGCGAAGTTCGCGGCACAGGATGCGCGCATCGATGCGTTCGCTCGCGATATCGACGCGCGACTCGATGCGCAGAACAATCGTATCGATCGCGTTGGCGCAATCAACGCGGCGATGGTGGGAATGGCAGCGAGCGCGGCGGCGGTCGAAGGCGGCGACACGCGCATCGGCGTTGCAGCCGGAACCTACAACGGCAAGGAGGCGATCTCATTGGGTGTGCAGCGGCGCATCGGTAAGCGCGCAGCGTTCACGCTGGGCGGCTCGATGAGCGGCTCCGAGCGCTCCGGCACGGTGGGAGTCGGTATCGGCTTCTAGGGGCGGGCGATTTCACCAATCACTTCCGCAATAGAAGGGTCATTCCGAACGATAGCGCCGTGTCACTGAGATTGTTCGCTGCCGCTGCGGCGTGTGCCCCAAGACAATGCAGGTCCGCGTCGAGGGGCGCCCAGAGAATACACATGAATACTTTGAACGCAGCTAACACCACGCGTCGCAATCGCCCGATCATCTGGCTCGCGTCACTGATAGCGATGGGGGTCGCTGGCAACGCAGCTGCTGGCGACACTTGCGAGATCAGCCCCGCGGGCAACGGCGGTGCCACCGCGGCCGGAAGATCCCTGGCCTGTGGACCGTCGGCTAACGCTGGCGTCGGCGGCGGCACGGCCATCGGCAACGCCAGCGAAGCGACGGGCGAAGACGCTACCGCAACAGGGGCAAACAGTACCGCCAGCGGCCTGCTCAGTGCTGCCTACGGGCTCCGGGCCACGGCCAGCGGTTCAGAAGGCGTCGCGTTGGGCTCGACCAGCCAGGCGACCGCCGACTTCACCACCGCCGTGGGTAGCGAGAGCGAAGCCAGCGGTTTCGGCAGCTCGGCGCTCGGCTTCAAGGCAGAGGCGACCGCAGACGGAAGCGTCGCGGTGGGTGGATTCATCGACGCCGGCGGCTTCGAGATCACGAGAGCTACAGCCGAGGGCGCCAGCGCATTCGGTGCGGCGGCCCATGCG
>CADEEJ010000172.1:0-3455 GCA_902826315.1 uncultured Steroidobacter sp. | reverse complement strand
CAGGAACGAACAGCGTCGCGGTGGGTGCCTTCACGCGGGTCAGCGGAGTCGATTCCGCCGCATTCGGCACGTCGAGCGAAGCTGTCGGCGATGAAAGCGTCGCGGTGGGCGGTACTGCAGTCGCAGAAGGCAACTTAAGCGCCGCCTTCGGTAATGACAGCGCAGCCACGAGCGATAGCAGCACAGCCCTGGGCGCTCGGGCGCAAGCGGATGGAGCCAACAGTGTCGCGCTAGGACAAGGCTCGGTTGCAGATCGTGCCAATAGCGTGTCCGTCGGTGCAGCAGGCGCCGAGCGCCAAGTGACCAACGTTGCCGATGGCAGTGCCGCGACCGACGCCGTCAACATGCGACAACTGGACGCTCGCTTCGCGAAATTCGACCTGGATCTGGATGCATTTCGCGCCGGCATCGACGATCGCTTCAACAAGCAAGACGCGCGCATCAATCGCACGGGCGCCATGAACACGGCGATGTCACAGATGACCGCGAGCGCCGCGGGCATTCGCAGCCGCAATCGACTCGCAGTCGGCACCGGGTATCAGGACGGCTACGGAGCGTTGGCGGTCGGCTACCAGCGCGCGATCAACGAGCGCAGCACGTTCACTATCGGTGCTGCAATGAGCGGCGACGGCGAGGACACCGTCGGAATGGGATTCGGCATCGGTTGGTGACGCAGAGGTTTTAGATCGGCTCGTGCGCAGGGCTGCGCGCGAGCCGCGAGCCGCGCGTGGCAAACACCAGCATGATCGCGCCGCCGGCGAACAGCAGCGCGACCGACAGAATTGCAGTACGCGAATTGCCGGTCACGAGCGCGGTGATGCCCATCAGGAACGGCCCGAGCACCGACGCGAACTTGCCCATCATGTTGTAGAAGCCGAAGAACTCGCTGGCGCGATCCGCAGGGATCAGCCGGCCGTAGTAGGAGCGGCTCATCGCCTGGATCGCGCCCTGCACGCAGCCGATCGCTGCGGCCATGATGTAGAACTCACTGACGTTGGTCATGAGCACGGCGTAGAACGTGACGCCGGCGTACACGCCGATGGCGACGAAGATTCCTACCAGCGGACTGATGCGATCGCCGAGCCAGCCGAACAGCAGCGTCAGCGGGAAGCCGATGAACTGGATCATCAGGATGCCGCCGATCAGGCTGTTTGCCGGAAAACCCAGCGCGAGGCCGTAGTCGACCGCCATCTTCATGATGGTGTTCACGCCGTCGATGTACATCCAGTACGCGAGCAGGAACAGGATGATGGGACGGTACTTGCGCACTTCGCGGAACGTGCGCAGCAGCTCTGCAAATCCTTCGCGCGCTGCCTGCCCCAGTCCGATCGACGGGGCCGCCGCGGCGATCGACCGCTGTCGCAACAGCGGCAGTGCGAACACCAGCCACCAGACTGCAACCGTCAGGAAGGAAGCGCGGATCGCTGCCTCCGGGCTGGCGAGCCCGAACAGCGCCGGCTTCGCATACATCACGATGTTCACGACGAGCAGCAACGCGCCGCCCAGGTAGCCGAGCGCGTAGCCGAAGCCGGAAATCGAGTCGATGCGTCCCGGCGGCGCTACACGGATCAGCATCGAGTCGTAGAAGACCAGCCCGCCCCAGAAGCCGACGGAGGCGATGGCAAACAGCACGGCCGCGGTCTGCCAATCGCTCGAACCGACGAATGCGAGCAGCGCAGTCGGCACTACGCCGATCGCGGTGAAGATCGCAAGCATGCGGATGTGCGCCTGGCCGCGGTCCGCGAGAGCGCCGAGCCACGGCGCCATGACGGCGAGCACGAAGCTGGAAACGCCGTTGGCCATCGCGAGCCAGAACGTGCTGGTGGTCGCCTCCTGCCCCGCTGTCAGATGCTGTTTGAAGAACAGCGGGAAGAACACGACCATCACCGTCGTCGCAAACGCCGAGTTCGCCCAGTCGTACAGCGCCCAGGCGAACACTTTCTTCTCGAAGAACGGCGACTTCATGGACGACCTGCCTCGCTTGTTATGCAACCAGCGTCATGCAACTAAGCAGCGGCGGCCAGATGCTCGCGTGTCTCGCGGAATTCGATGTCGGGCCAGCGCTCGAGCGTGAGCTGCAGATTGACACGTGTAGGCGCGAGATACACCAGCGCGCCCGAATGGTCCAGCGCGAGATTGTCGTACGCCTTGGCGCGAAACTCTTCGAGCTTCTTGGCATCCTTCGCATAGATCCAGCGCGCGGTGTAGACGTTGACGTTGTCGAACGTCGCTTGCACGGTGTACTCGTCCTGCAGACGGAAGGCGACGACGTCGAACTGCAGCTGGCCGACGGCGCCGAGAATCAGGTCGTTGTTGCGCAACGGACGGAACACCTGCGTCGCGCCTTCCTCGCACAGCTGATCGAGACCCTTCTGCAGTGCCTTCATCCGCAGCGGATCGCGCAGCACGACGCGGCGGAACATCTCCGGCGCGAAGTTCGGAATGCCGGTGAACATCAGCGGCTCGCCCTCGGTGAAGGTATCGCCGATGTTGATCGTGCCGTGATTGTGCAAGCCGAGGATGTCGCCCGCGAACGCCTCGTCGGTGTGCTGACGGTCGGCGGCCAGGAACGTGAGCGCGTCGTTGATGCGCATCTCCTTGCCGAGCCGCACGTGGTACAGGCGCATGCCCTTCGCGTAGCGGCCGGAGCAGATGCGCATGAACGCGATGCGGTCGCGATGCCCCGGATCCATGTTCGCCTGGATCTTGAACACGAAGCCGGTGAGCTTGTCTTCCAGCGGCTCGACGTAGCGCACAGTGGTCTCGCGCGCCAGCGGTCCCGGCGCGTGCCGCACGAACGCGGCGAGCAGCTCGGTCACGCCGAAATTGTTGATCGCCGAGCCGAAGAACACCGGCGTCTGGCGGCCGGCGAGATAGTCGGCAGTCGAGAACTGCGGCGCGGCGCCGCGCACCAGCTCGACTTCGTCGCGAAACACCCGCGCTCGATCGCCGAGAAATTCTTCGGCCGCGGCGCTCGCGATCCCGTCGATCGTCGCGACCGTGCCCGCGCGGCCCTTCTCGGCCGGCTGGTAGATGTAGATGCGATCTTCGAGCAGGTGATAGACACCCTTGAGCTCGCGACCCATGCCGATCGGCCAGGTCACTGGCGCGCATGCGATCTTGAGCACGCGCTCGATCTCGTCCAGCAGCTCCATCGGCTCGCGGCCTTCGCGATCGAGCTTGTTGATGAACGTCATGATCGGCGTGTCGCGCAGCCGGCAGACCTCCATCAGCTTGATCGTGCGCTCCTCGACGCCCTTCGCGCAGTCGATGACCATCAGCGCCGAGTCCACTGCCGTCAGCGTGCGATACGTGTCTTCGGAAAAGTCCTCGTGTCCCGGCGTGTCGAGCAGGTTGACCATGCGGCCGTCGTACGGGAACTGCATGACCGACGAAGTCACGGAAATGCCGCGCTGCTGTTCCAGCGCCATCCAGTCGGAAGTCGCATGGCGCGC
>CADEEJ010000171.1:6564-11349 GCA_902826315.1 uncultured Steroidobacter sp. | reverse complement strand
GCGATCTTCTCCATGTCCGCGCGCCAGTCGGCCTTCTGACCGGACTTCGCGTGCGTCTCCATGTCGAACGCCTGCGTCGCGAGATTGTTGACGTGCAGGTTTGCAGCCGCGCCCTTGAGCTTGTGCGCGGCGCGCGCGATGGCCTCGACGTTGCCCAGCTCGACCGCCGCGCGCAGCTCCTGCACCGTGTCCGCGCCACCTGACAGGAAGGCGTTGACCAGCTCGATCATGAATTCCTCGTCGTCGCCCGAGACATCGACGAGTCGCGCGCGGATGGCTTTATCGTCGCTCGTCGTTCCGGCAGCTGCAGCCGTTGTCGCAGCGGCGGGCGCAATCGTGTCGCCCTCGGCACGGCCCATGAAGCGGTCGAGCACGTCTTGCAGCCGCGAGATGTCCAGCGGCTTCGTCAGGTAGTCGTCCATCCCGGCCTCCAGGCAGCGCTCGAGCGTGCCCATCATCGCGTTGGCGGTGAGCGCGACGATCGGTGTGCGCTTCGTGCCGCCGGTTTCCAGCTCGCGGATGCGCCGCGTCGCTTCCAGGCCGTCCATCACCGGCATCTGCATGTCCATCAATATGAACGTGTAGCTGTTGCGCTCGAACGCTTCCACGGCCTGGCGGCCGTCGCCGACGACCTGCACCTCGCAGCCGAGGCGTTCGAGGAAGCGGCGCGCGACGCGCTGGTTGATCGCGTTGTCCTCGACGAGCAGCACCTGCCCCGAGTACTGGCGCCGCGTCTCGGTCGCGACCAGCGTGCCGCGCGTGATGATCGGCTGGCTGTGCATGTGCCAGTCCTGCGCGTCGTGCGACAGAGCGCGATTCAGGCACGCCAGCAACTCGCGCGTGCGCACGGGTTTCGTCAGGTACGCCGAGAAGCCGATCTGCGCGAAGCGCTGCATGTCGCCGGATCGATCGAGCGAAGTCAGCAGCATCAGGCGCGTCGGCGGAATGTCGCGCGACTTCACGATCTGCTCGCCGAGCATCGCGCCGTCCATGTCCGGCATCTGGTAGTCGAGTACGACCGCGTCGAACGGCTGCGGGCCCGGCTCGCGCAGGATCGCCAGCGCGCGCATCGCGCTCGCCGCCGTTTCGACTTCGTAGCCGGCGTGCGTGAGCTGGCTCGCCATCACCTGGCGGTTCGTCGCGCTGTCGTCGACGAGCAGCACGCGCCGTCCGACCGCGACCGGATCGCTCATCGGCTCCAGGCCGCCGATCTCCGCCGGTTCCAGCGGCAGCGTGAACCAGAACGCCGAGCCCTTGCCGGGCTCGCTATGGGCGCCGACCTGGCCGCCCATCATCTCGACGAGCTTGCGCACGATCGAAAGTCCGAGGCCCGTGCCGCCGAAGCGGCGCGTCGTCGAAGAGTCGGCCTGAATGAACGGCTGGAACAGCTTGTCGAGCGATTCCTCCGGGATGCCGATGCCGGTGTCGCGCACCTCGAAGTGCACCAGCGCGCGGCCGTCCTGGCGGCCGACGCAACACACTTCCAGCACGACCTCGCCGCTCGGCGTGAACTTGATGGCGTTGCCGACCAGGTTCAGCAAGCACTGGCGGATGCGCTGCGGATCGCCGAACACGCGCTCCGGCACTTCCGGGCGCACGTTCACGACCAGCTCCAGGCTCTTGGCGGCGGCCTGGAACGCCATGATCGAGCCGACGTCGTCGACGTTCGAGCGCAGGTCGAGCTCCAGCTTCTCGATGTCGAGCTTGCCGGCCTCGATCTTCGAGAAGTCGAGAATGTCGTTGAGGATCGTCAGCAGCGAGTCGGCGCTCGCGCGGATCGTCTCGCCGTAGTCGCGCTGCACGCGGTCGAGGCTGGTTTCCAGCAACAGCCCGGTCATGCCGATGATGCCGTTCATCGGCGTGCGGATCTCGTGGCTCATGGTCGCGAGGAACGTGCTCTTCGCGCGGCTCGCTGCTTCGGCCTCCTGCGTCGCGAGCACCATCGCCTCGCGCCCGGCGCGCTCGTCGGTGATGTCGCGGATCGAGCCGGCCAGCCACAGCGGCCGGTCTTCGGTGTCGCGCTCGGCCGAGGCGCGCGAGCGCACCCACAGCCACTCGCCGTCGCGCTTGCGCAAGCGATATTCGACGTCGTAGGGCAGTCCGAACGTCAGGTGATCGCCCATCGCCTTGCCGACGATCCCGCCATCGTCGGGATGGATGAACGTTTCGATCTTGCCGTCGGCGTCGTCGTCCGTCGCTGCGTAGCCGAGCATCTGGCGGAAGCGCGGCGAATACCAGGTCTCGCCCGTGCGCAAGTTGAATTCGAACAACGCATCCTGTGTGCCCGAGACGGCGCGCTGGAAGCGCTCCTGGGCTTCGCGCAAATCAGCCGACTGGCGCGCGATCTCGTGTTTCGCCAGTTCCTCGTCGCTCGCGTCCCAGTCGATGCCGAGCACACTCACCGGCTGACCCTTGGCGTTGCGCACTACGCGCGCATGGCACTGGATGTGGCCGATCGAGCCGTCGCTGAACATCACGCGATAGCGATGCGAGAACATCTGATCCTTGCTGGTCAGCACGCGCGTGAACAGCGCGACCCAGCCTTCGCGATCGTCGGGGTGGACGTACTTGCTCGTGTAGTCCGTGCCCTTGAATTTCTGCGGACAGCCGAGCCGCTCGATGAACGGGCTGCTCTCGTCGATGATCGTGATGTCTTCCTTGATGTGCCACTCCCACATCGACAGACCGGCTGCATCGTTCGTCATCCGCATGCGCTCGACCATGCGGCGGTTCTGCGCCTCGGCGGTCTCGGCGCGCTCCAGCGCTTCGCGCAGGTCGGCGGTCTCGGCGCGCGAGCGCACCGCTTCCGCGAGCGCCAGTGCTTCGGCCTGCGATTTGCGCATGTTGGCCGAGCCGAAGAAGCCGGTCGCGAAGATCGCGAACACTGCGACCGAATGGCTTTCCAGGTACGACCACCAGTTGCCGTCGTACGGCGAGAGCATCGGCGCGATCAACATCAGCAGCGCGCTGATCGTGGCGATCAAGGTGATGTGCCAATGGCGGTTCGACGACAGGGCGAGCACGACGGCGAGCAGGTAGCCGATGCCGATGGCCGAATCGAGCATGTTGGCGATATCGAGGGCAAAGATGCCCGCGCACATGATCAGCAGCCACGGCAGCAGGTTGCGGCGGCTGTGCAGGTCGCCGCGTAGGCCGTTGATGATCGTGTCGCGACGCTCTTCCTCGGGCAGGTTGATCACGCTGCGCAGGTAGTAGCGCAGGCCGAAGCCGGCGAACAGCAGCAGCGCCATGAGGGTGTAGCCGACGGCGTTGATCGACAGATACGACTGTCCGAAGAACCGGCCGATGGTCGCGCGCTCGCGATCGAGCGAGAGATCGAGCAGCAGCACGCCATCGGCGCGGTCGCGCACGCCATAGAAGAGGTGCGGGTTGCCGGCGACGGTCTCGAAATTGATGTAGGGGCGGTACGGGTTTTCGCGCAGAGAATTTGCGGCGCCCGCGGCTTGCGTGCCGGCCGGCTGCGCGACCGCGCTCGGCGCGAGAGCGTGCTGGAGATGAGTGGCGCTGAACGAGGAGGCGTAAGCGTCGAGAGCCTTGCGGCCGTCGTCGCCCGCCAGGATCGCTTCGGTGATGGCGAAAGCCTTGGTCACGGCGACGTCGGCGCCGAGGCGTTGCGCGACGACTTTCTTCTGCTGCAGGAGCGGCGCGCCGACGATCGACAGCAGCAGGACCAGCAGCAGGATCGTCACGATCGACGCCTGCCCAGCGATGATTCCCAGGAGATTCTTCGACATCTTCAATGCCATGCGCGCGGTATCCGGCCCTCAATGGAACAGCGGCAGCGGGCTGCGAAACTTTCGCCCGCGAGTGTGACGCAGTTCGCACTTGGGTCGGCGCCAACTCGTCGACTTGCCCTAGGAGTGCATTTCTCCCTCACCAACGGCAGTAGCCGCAGGCCTGCGCCGCCCGCTTCAATCCGCGCATGACGGAGAACACGGTCCAGCTCGTAAGCCTGGAGCGGCTGCAGCTGCAGGAAATGATCATGGGGTTCCGCACGACGCAGCTGCTGCACGTCGCGGCGAAGCTCGGCATTGCCGACCTGCTGGAGCAGGGGCCGCGGCCGATCGCGGCGCTCGCTGCCGCATGCGGCTGCCGCGCGGCGGAGCTGTATCGGATCCTGCGCGCGCTTTCCAATCTCGGGATCGTGCGTGAGCTTGCCGATGGCCGCTTCGAGCTGGCGTCACTCGGCGAGCATCTGCGAACGCACAGCGAAGGTTCGTTGCGCGCGATCGCTGCCTTGTACGGCGAGCGCTGGATCTGGAATGCGTACGGCAATCTCATGCACAGCGTGCGGACCGGCGAGCCGTCGTTCGATGCCGAGCATGGCAGTCGCTTTTTCGACTACCTGCAGGCTGATGAGGCTGCAGGACGCAGCTTCAACGCCGCGATGACTTCTTACTCGGCGCAGGAAATCTCGGCGGTTACCGCGGCCTACGATTTCACGCGGTTCCACACCATCGCGGATATCGGCGGCGGCCACGGACGATTGCTCGCTGCAATTCTCCGTGCCAGCCGCAACGCGCGCGGCATCCTGTTCGATCTACCCGGAGTGTGCTCGGGCGCGCAGCCGATCCTCGAGCAAGCAGCAGTAATGAATCGCGTCACGGTCGTGAGCGGCGACTTCTTCGTCGCAGTGCCACGCGGCGCCCAGTTGTACGTGATGAAGAGCATCATTCACGACTGGAACGACGACGCGGCGCGCACCATTCTGGTCAACTGTCGTGCCGCGATGGCGCCGGACTCGCGCCTGTTGCTGATCGATCG
>CADEEJ010000171.1:3829-6464 GCA_902826315.1 uncultured Steroidobacter sp. | reverse complement strand
CCGTCGAGCTTGTGCACGACGCCCCTGCGCATCACGAAGCGCACGCGCTCCAGTTCCGTCACGTCACCCAATGGACTCGCCGCCACCGCGATGATGTCCGCATCCTTGCCCGGCTCGATACTACCCAGCGTGTTGACACGATCGAGCAGCGTCGCCGCATCCAGCGTCGCCGCCTTGATTGCTCCGCCCGGCGTCATGCCCGCTTTCACGAGCAGCGCAAACTCCTGAGCGTTCTTGCCGTGATCGGACACGCCCGTGTCGGTGCCGAAGGCGATCTTGACGCCGTCCTTGATCGCCGCGCCGATGTTCTTGCCGTGTGCCGCCGCGGCTTCTTCCGCTTTCAGCAACGTGTTCTTCGAGCGCGCACCCGCTTTCGCCTGCGCCAGCGCCGCGTGCGGCGCAATCATCGTCGGCACGAGCCAGGCGCCATTCTTCTTGAAGAGGGCGTTGGTCTGCGCGTCGGTGTACGTTCCGTGCTCGATCGAATCGACGCCTGCTTCGAGCGCCGTCTTGATGCCGTTCTGCCCGTGCGCATGCGCGGCGACCTTGCGGCCGAACATGTGCGCGGTGTCGATGATCGCCTTCATCTCGTCCGCGAACATCTGCTGATTCAGCCCGCCGGCGATATTGCTGTTCACGCCGCCGGTGGCCGCGAACTTGATCACATCCGCGCCCTGCGAGATCTGCTCGCGCACTGCGCGGCGGCATTCGTCGGCGCCGTTGCAGTTGTTGGTCGAACGCTCGCGCACGATCTCGGTAATGTCGCGATTGGTGTTGTTCGAGCCGTCGCCGTGGCCGCCCGTGATCGAGATGGCGCGGCCCGCCGCGACGATCGTGGGGCCGGCAACCGCGCCCGAGAGAATCGCGTCGCGCAGCGCCGTGACGCTGCGAACTTCGGAACCGAGGTCGCGCACGGTCGTGAAGCCTGCTTCCAGCGTGCGGCGGGCATTGCCGACGCCGATGAGCAGGTTGTCCTCGATGTCGCGATTGTTCTGCTCCAGCCGCGCACGCATCTTGTCGTCGTCATTGAAGATGTGCACGTGCATGTCGATCAAGCCCGGCAGCACGAACTGCTTGCTCAAGTCGACGAGTCGCGCGCCGGCTTCCGGTGCCACCAGGCCGTCGCGAACCGCTTCGACCCGACCGTCGCGCACGATGATCGTCGACGCACCGCGCGGCGCCTGGCCGGGACGATCGAGTAGCGCGCCGGCGTGGATATACACAGTCGGGGCAGCCGGTGCGCTGGTTTGAGCCCCGGCCGGCAGGCCCGCCAGGAATGCGAGCGCTACTGCGGTCGGGATCGTGCGTGCGAGCTTCATTGTTCCTCCGGTTGCGGGATGACACGTGACAGAGCGGCGCGCAGGTCGCGCAGCTTCGGTGGCTTGTTGAGCACGTGATCGACGTGCGCTGGAATGTCGCCGTCGTCCATGAGGCGTTGTCCCCACCCGGTGAGCAGGATCACCGGCGTGGTACGTGACGCCGCCTTGATTGCCGCGGCGACGTTGCGCCCGTCGATGTGGGGCATGCCGAGGTCCGTGATCACGACGTCGAGATGCTCGCCCCGCTGCTGCATTTCTACGAACGAGTCGATGCCCGCTCGTCCGCCATCCGCCGCGGTCACCTTGTGACCGTCGCTCTCCAGCGTAACGCGCAGCGATTCCAGTACGAGCGGGTCGTCATCGATGATGAGAATCGACAGCGGCCGGGGCGCGCGCTCATCCACGACGGTTTGTCGCGCAATCGCGCTTTCGGTCATCGCCGCAGGGAATGTGATGCGCATCGTCGTACCCCGATGCAGCATGCTGTCGATCTCCAGCTCGGCGCTGTGACGTCGAACCATGCCGTACACCATTGCGAGACCCAGTCCGGTGCCGCGCTCACCCTTGGTCGTGAAGAAGGGCTCCAGGCAGCGGCGCCGCGTTTCTTCGTCCATGCCGACGCCGGAATCCACGACTTCCAGTTGCACCGTTTCCGCCGAACTGCGCGTGCGTACCGTCAGCGTGCCGCCCTCGGGCATAGCATCCACGGCATTGAAGATGAGATTCGTCAGCGCATCGCGGATCTCGTTGTCCTGGCCGAGGATGGCGCCGAGCGGCTGCTGCAGCTCCATGCGCATCGCGATCGCGATGCCGCGTTGCTGCGGCAAGTCGCGCCAGCGCACGCGCGTCAGCTCGACGACTTGCGTGACGATCGGGTTCAGCTCGATCTGCGTCAGCGTCGCTTGCCGGTCCTGCGGCCGGTAGAACTCGCGCATGCCCTTGACGGTTTCGCCGACGTCCGCGATCGAGCGCCGGATGATGTTCAGATAGCCGCGCGCCCGCTCGCTGAGGCCGGTTTCGTGCTCCAGCAGCGAATCCGTGTACAACGCGATGGGCGCGACTGCGTTGTTGATGTCGTGCGCTACGCCGCTCGCCATTTGGCCGAGTGCACGCAAGCGCTCCTGCTGCATCATCGCTTGCTGGCTGTGCCGCAAGTCGTCGTACGCTTGCTGCAGCGTCGCGTAGAGCTGCGCTTGATGAGTCGCGAGCGCCACGTGATCGCTCAGCTGTCGCAGGAATTCACACTCGTTGCTGGAGAACGAGTCCGGGTCCTTGCGTGCGGCGATGAGCACGCCGAACACGGTGCCTTGCGCCAC
>CADEEJ010000171.1:0-3729 GCA_902826315.1 uncultured Steroidobacter sp. | reverse complement strand
ACTGCGGATCACGACTTGAAAGATGCTGCGCAGGTCGTGGCGCTCGCCGATCGCGCGAGTGATCCGGTGCAGGAGATCCAGGCGGCTCAGTTGCAGCTGCAGTTTCGTCTGCGCAGTTTCGCGTTCCTGAGCAGCGTGCCGTGCGATGCGTCCGCTCGCGTAGGCAGCCGCAACGATCGTGGCACCGACGATGGCTGCGATGAGCAGCAGCGCTTCGAGCGCACGCATGCGTGCAGGAGCGGTTGCCACGTCGGCGTCGACACTGGCATATGCCGTCCAGTTCGTGCCGTTGACCGGCCTGAAGGACCAGAGCCGGTCGCGCTCGTCGAAACCGACAGCGCGCAGCGTGCCTTCCTTCTGCGCCAGCATCGTCGCTATTGCCGGCGTGGCGCTCACATCCTTGCCGATCCATTGTTCGGGAGCGACCGAGTGCGCGATCACGATGCCGGGACCCGCGACGATCCCTGCGATGACGTCCTTGGTCTCGAACGTACCGAACGGCTGAAAGTGCTGCAGGTCGATCGCCATGCCCACGGCACCCACGATGCTGCCGTCATCGCCGCGTACCGCCTGCACGGCCGTGACGCCCCAAGTCTTGCTGATCTTGCCGATCAACGGTTTGGAAAGCCGGAAGCCGCCGTCGCGCATGAGCGCCCGATGCAGTTCCACGTCGATGATGCGCATCCGCTCGCCGCCCGGCGGTGGCTTCGCGCCGCACAGAATCCAGCCTTCCCGATCGACCACGAGGATATTGCCCGCCCGCGGATACAGCTCGCGCACGGTCGGCAACGCAGGATCGCAGTTCGCCGGATCCATCGCGCGTACCAACGGTCGTTGTGCGACAGCTTCGAGCGTCGCGCGGAAATCGCCTAGGAAGCGCTCGGTGCGTGCGGCGGTTTCATCGGCGACGCTACGAGCCTCGTCAGTTGCATGAGCGACCTCGCGGCGGGCGGCATCGAACAGCAGGAACGCGATGACGGCGAGGAGGGGCAGGGCAACGACGGCAATGAGCCGAGCAAGCTCGAAGAGGATGGGGCGACGGGACGCCGACCGTCGCACGCCGCCCTGCGCAGATGCCTCTGCCATGCAGGCATTCTACTTCGCCAGATACTCCGTCGTCAGAGAAATCAGCGCACGCACGCCGGTGATCATCCCCGCCTCGTCGATATAGAACAGCGGCGAGTGATTGAACGCTGCCTGCGCCGGATCCTGGTCGCGCGGCGTGATGCCGATCCAGAAGTACAGCGACGGCACTTGCTGTGCAAAGAATGAATAATCATCCGCGGTCGTTTGCAGACTGATCTCGCGCACATTGGCTTTGCCGACTAGCTGCTCGAACACAGGTAGTGCGGCGGTGGTCACTGCGGCATCGTTGACTACCGGCGGAAGTGAAATTTCGTCCGCGGACTCCGGCTTCGATAGATCCTTGAAGCGCACAGTGGCCGTCGCGCCGCTTGCCTCAGCGATGCCGCTCGCAGTTGCCTGCATGCGCCGCACGATGTCGTTGCGCACGTCTGTGCTGAACGTGCGCACCGTACCGATCATCTGAACCTCGTCGGGAATGATATTGAAGCGGATGCCGCCTTTGATCGCACCGACCGTGATGACGGCGGGAATGGCCGTGATGTCGAGCTGCCGACTGACGATCGTCTGCATGCCCGTGAGGATCTGAGCCGAGGTGACGATCGGATCGACGCCGCCCCACGGTCTCGAGCCGTGTGTCTGACGCCCCTTGACCGTCAGCGTGAAGCTATCCGCGCTCGCCATGAACGGACCGGACCGATAGCCGATCACGCCGCTCGGCAGCGAAGCCATCACGTGCAATCCGTACATGACGTCAGGCTTCGCCACTTTGAAAGCGCCCTGTTCGAGCATGAGGCTGGCGCCGCCGCGCTCGCCTTCGGGCGGACCTTCTTCGGCCGGCTGAAATACGAACAGCACTTGTCCTGTCAGTCGCTCGCGCATGCCGGCGAGCACTTCGGCGACCCCGAGCAGGATCGAGACGTGCGCGTCGTGGCCACACGCGTGCATCACACCGACCGTCTCGCCGCGGAATTGCGCAGTGGCCTTGGACTTGAACGGCACATCGGTCTGCTCGGTCACCGGCAGCGCATCCATGTCGGCGCGCAGTCCGACCGTGCGTCCGGGCTGTGCCCCACGAAGCAGCCCGACGACGCCGGTCAAGCCGACGCCGGTCTTCACTTCGATGCCGAGCGCGCGCAGGCGTTTTGCAATTTGTTCTGCTGTGCGCGTTTCCCGGTTGCTGAGCTCCGGATGGGCGTGGAAATCCCGCCGCCATTCGATCGTTTTCGGCTCGACTGCCTTCGCGGCCGCATCGATCTGGGCCGCGGTGATCCGGGTCCCGGCGGCCTGGGCCCCGCCGGGCAGCGCCAGCGCCGCCAAAAAAATCAATCCTGCAAATCTGTTATGCATGCCAGTGCCTTGGTTGGGCCGGCGGCGTTCCGCGACCGAGGACTGCTCTTGTACAATCGTGCAGGGTTGGGGTTCAAGGGGAGCAGTCCCGTGCAGACGGCGAATGAAGGTCGATCGTCTCCGCTACCGCCGCCGCCTTCCGACGGCGCGATGCGTGAGCCAATTTACGCGCCACCCCCGGCAGTTGCGGACGATGCCCGCTACTCGATGGAAACGCGGCTGATCCGCACGCTGCTGCATGCGTTCGGCAATCCTGCCATCGGCTTCGCGCTTTGGAACGGCGACAAGATCGCGCCGCTCGGCTCCGCGCCGGTCGCGACTCTGCGCATTTCGGACCGCCGCACGTTGCTGCGCCTGTGCACCGATCCGGATCTGCAATTCGGCGAGCTGTACAGCGCCGGCAAGATCGACGTGGACGGCAGCATCCTGCGCATGATCGAGGAGCTGTACGTCGGCGCCGCGCAAGCCGCTCAGCCGATGTCGTTCCGGCGCCGCCTCGCGCAATGGCGTCATCGCCGCACGCGCAATACGCTGACCGGCTCGCGCGAGAACATTCATCATCACTACGACATCGGCAACGAGTTCTACTCGCTGTGGCTCGGGCAGACGATGGCGTACACCTGCGCGTACTTCCCGACGCCGACAGCCACGCTCGACCAGGCACAGATAGCGAAGATGGATCACGTCTGCCGCAAGATTCGCCTGAGCCGCGCCGAGCGCGTGGTGGAGGCCGGCTGCGGATGGGGCGCGCTGGCGCTGCACATGGCGCGCCACTACGGCGCGAAGGTGCGTGCGTTCAACATCTCGCGCGAGCAGATCGAGTACGCGCGCGCGCGTGCCAAGGAGCAGGGTCTGCAGAACGAAGTCGAGTTCGTCGAGGACGACTACCGCAACATCACCGGTCACTACGACAAGTTCATGTCGGTCGGCATGCTGGAGCACGTCGGCGCGGAAAACTTCGACGAGCTCGGGCGCGTGATCGCCGGCTGCCTGAAGGACAACGGCCTCGGGCTGATCCACACGATCGGGCGCAACCGCGCCAAGCTGATGCATCGCTGGATCGACCGGCGCATCTTCCCGGGCGCACACCCGCCGTCGCTCAAGGAAATGATGGACATCTTCGAGAACAGCAACTTCTCGGTGCTCGACGTCGAGAACATCCGTATGCACTACGCGAAGACGCTCGAGTGGTGGAGCCTGCTGTACGAGCGTGCGACCGATCGCGTCGCGAAGATGTTCGACGAGCGCTTCGTCCGCATGTGGCGGCTGTACCTGCTCGGCTCGCAGGCGGCGTTC
>CADEEJ010000170.1 GCA_902826315.1 uncultured Steroidobacter sp. | reverse complement strand
GTCGGCGGCAAGCCGGCGGGCGAGAATCGCATCGAGCGAATCCTCGACGGCTGCGCGCTGCTCGAGAACTGGAAGGGCGCCGGCGGGATGTCCGGCAAGAGCTTGAACTTCTACGACCCGCGCAGCGAGCGCTGGCACCAGACGTGGGTCGACGACCGCGGCGGATCGCTCGGCCTCGACGGCGCGTTCAAGGACGGAAAGATGGTGCTGATCGGCACGCAGAAGAAGGACCCGAAGACAGGCACGACCACGATCGATCGCATTACATGGACACCCTTACCCGCGGATCAGGTCCGCCAGGTCTGGGAGACGTCGAACGACGACGGTAAGTCCTGGGCCGTCGCGTTCGACGGTCTGTACACGCGCAAGAAGTGACGTCGTCGGCGCGGTTTATACTTCGCCCGCGAGCCCGGGCGGAGTATTCCATGCAGATGACCGACATCCCATTCGGTACGACGGACTGGTCGACGATCGAGCCCACGACGCACGCCGGCGATGCCGGCACGGCGTACTGGCGGACGCGCAACTTCGGGAGCATCCGCGTGCGGATGGTCGAGTACACGCCGGGCTATGTCGCGAACCACTGGTGCAGCAAGGGACACATCCTGTTCTGCATCGAAGGCGAGTTGTACACCGAGCTGGAAGACGGCCGCGAGTTCGTGCTCCGGCCGGGAATGAGCTACCAGGTCGCGGATAACGCGGAGCCGCACCGGTCGTCGACCGACCGCGGCGCGCGATTGTTCATCGTCGACTAGGCGCGCAGGATCGTGAGGATCGCGAGGATGCAACAGCGGTTGTACCCCCGAACACGTGCAAATCAGCCGCTCGGAAGCTATCGTCCGGGTCCGCGCCTGCGAGAACACGAACTATGCGCCGCTACTCACCCGGGGTTGCCATTCTGGTCGGGGGCCTGATCGCCGGGACGCTCGACATCCTGTATGCGACCGGCTACTCCGCCTGGCGCGGAATGGCGCCTCAGCAGCTGCTGCAGTTCGTCGCCAGCGGCCTGCTCGGTCAGGCGTCGTTCGACGGCGGCAATGCGACCGCTGCGCTCGGATTACTGCTGCACTATCTGATGATGCTGCTGATCGCCGTGATCTTTTACGTGCTGAGCCGGCAGCTGCCGTTCCTGGTGCGCAAGCCGATCGTCTGGGGGCCGGTCTTCGGCTTCCTGGTCTATTGGACGATGAACCTGGTCGTGATGCAGCTGTCCGCGACGCCGAACAAGTGGCGCTTCATCCCGCTCTCGTTCGCGACCGGCATCCTGGTCCACATGCTCTTCATCGGCTTGCCGATCGCCTGGGCCGCCAGCAAGGCACGAACCGAGCCGATTGCAGCCTGATTGGATTCTCCGGCTGGACAATCCGGCGCGACGCGGCGATTCTTGGGTCCATGAGCGCCGCGATCCAATCTCCCCGGCCGTCTCACCCGGATGAAGACGACTTTGGCCTGCCGGGCTGGATCTATCACGACCCGGATTTCTTCGAGCTGGAGAAGCGCGCGATCTTCCGCACCAGCTGGCAGCTGGTCTGCCACAGCAACGACATTCCGGAAGTCGGCGACTATCACCGCTTCGACCTGTTCGGCGAATCCGTCGTCACGGTGCGCGGCAAGGACCGCCAGCTGCGCAGCTTCCATAACGTGTGCCGCCATCGTGCCTCGCGGCTGCTCGACGCACAGAAGGGCAACTGCGGTCACCTGATCGCGTGTCCGTACCACCACTGGAGTTATTCGCTGGAAGGCAAGCTCGTTGGCGTGCCGCAGCGGACCTCGTTCAACGGGCTCGACATGGAGAGCCGCGGCCTCGTCGCGCTCGAGCAGGAGATCTTCCTGGGCTTCGTGTTCATCCGTTTCGAGCCGGGCTTGCCGAGCGTGCGCGAGATGGCGGAGCCGTACACTCACGAGCTCGCTGCCTATCGCATGGAGGAGCTCGTGCCGCAGGGCCGCGTCACTCTGCGGCCGCGGCAAGTGAACTGGAAGAACGTCGCGGACAATTATTCCGACGGCATGCACATCCCGGTCGCGCATCCAGGGCTCACGCGACTGTTCGGCCGCAGCTATGCGATCGAAGCCAAGGATTGGATCGACAAGATGTCCGGCACTCTGCAGGACCAGATCAGCAGCAACTGGTCGGAGCGCCTGTACCAGCGACTGCTGCCGCAGGTCGCGCACCTGCCGGCCGAGCGGCAGCGCTTGTGGACGTATTTCAAGCTGTGGCCGAACGTGGCCTTCGACATCTATCCCGATCAGATCGACTTCATGCAGTTCATCCCGGTGTCGCCGACCGAGACGCTCATTCGCGAGATCGCGTACGTGCATCCCGACAGCAGGCGCGAGATGCGGGCTGCGCGCTACCTGAACTGGCGTATCAATCGCCAGGTCAACGTCGAGGACAAAACGCTGATCGAGCGCGTGCAGGCCGGCATGGCGTCGAGCAGCTATACAGTCGGGCCGCTGAGCGAAAACGAAGTCTGTCTGCGCAGCTTCGCGCGGCGCATGCGACGGACGATTCCAGAGTCCCGCAAACCGACGAAGTGACATCTTTTCGGCCGGGATTCCGATTCTCCGGTCATGAGATGGTTGTTGCGGGAGCGGCTGCGGCCGTTTGTGCTGGTCGCATCCGGGGTGAGCTGCGCGCTCCATCTCGTCCTGGCGATCGCAGCAATTTCCGTCTTGCAGGTGTTCGACCGCGTGCCGCTGCTCAGCGGCGTCGTGCTTGCGGCAATCCTGATCGTCTACGCAGCGGACCGCATGCGCGGCGACGCGCTCGCATCGGCCGGCCAAACGTTCGATCGCGATCTCGTGCCGGCTGCTATTGCGAATTCGCTCGATGCTCTGCGTGACATCAAGCTGCTGCGCTCCTTCTTCAGTAGCGGGGGCATGCTCGCGTTGCTCGACGCACCAGCCTCGTTGCTCTATGTGCTCGCGATCGCCTGGATTCAGCCGCTGCTTGGCTTGGCTGCGCTGGTCGGCGTCGCGCTGCTGATCTTCGTGCTGACCATAGCCGCCGAGCTGCAGAAGTTCGAGCGCAGCGATTCGCTGTTGCGTGCGGCACGTGACGCGCACGACCAGGCCGAAGATCTGGTGCGCAATGCCGAAACGCTCGCGGCGATGGCAATGTCGCGATCCGCGATTGCAGTCTGGCGCGACCGCCACGAGCAGTATCTGTCACGCCGACAGCACCGCGATCGTGCAGCCGCACGGCTTGGGGCGTTGGCGCGAACAGGAAGCTTGGTACTGCAGATCGGCATGCTCGCGCTCGGAGCTTGGTTCGTTAGCGAATCGCGAGTAGACATCGCGGTCGTGATCGCAACGACTCTGTTGCTGGGCAGGGCGTTGCAACCGGTCGAGCAGCTCGTCGGCAACTTGCCTGCGATGACCGCGGCGCGCGGTGCGTGGCTGCGATTGAACCGGTGTGCAACATCGTTCGTGGTAGCCGGCTCCGAGACACCGGTACCCGCGGGTCGCGTCGAGCTCGAGCGAGTGTGCTACGCGCCGTCTGCGGGTCGGCCGGCGGCTATCAAGAACGTCACGCTGAACCTGGCAGCAGGCGAGAGCATTCTGATCGTCGGGCCCAGCGGCTGCGGTAAGACCACGTTGGCGCGACTTCTGCTCGGTGTCGTGCGGCCGCACAACGGTACGGTGCGTCTCGACAGCACAGACGTCGCGCGCTGGGATCGATCGGCGCTCGGTCAGTGTGTCGGCTACGTATCGCAGGACGTCCATCTGTTTCCAGGCACGATCGCCGACAACATCGCACGCTTGGGAGCGCTCGACTCCACTCGCGTCGTGCAGGCTGCGCGGCTTGCGCATGCGCACGAGATGATCGTTCGCCTGCCTGAGGGCTATCACACGGAAGTCCGCGAGGGAGGAGCCTGTCTCGCCGCTAGCCAGCGACGTCGCATCGCGCTCGCCCGCGCGCTCTACGTGAACCCGCGGCTCGTCGTGCTCGATGAGCCGAGTGCGGACCTGGACGCGGAGGGCCAGCTCGCGCTGATCAAGACGCTCGCGGAGTTGAAGGAGCGCGGCGTGAGCATCGTGATCGTCGAGCAGCGCACCAGCTTGCTGGAGCATGTGGACGGCATGGCGTTTCTGCGCGATGGCACACTGCAGCTCGTCGAGCGGCGGGAATCGCCGCCATGCCCGACCGCCACGGTCGTTCCTCTACATCGCGCCGTGCCGCAACCGCTGTAAGATGGCGGCCTCGCGCGCCGCTGTCGCGGCAGTCGAGGTTGTCGTGAGCGATCCCATGCCGGCCGAGCTGCTGGCGCGCTGGACCTCGCAGTCCACAGCGCGCAACGGCGTGCGGCTATGCATTCGTCCGCTGCGCTCCGACGACCGCGAGCGGGAAATCGAATTCATCAACTCGCTGTCCGAGCGCACGCGCTACTTCCGGTTGATGACGCCGCTGAAATTCCTGCCGCCGCACCTGCTCGATCGCCTGATGGATATCGACTACGACCGGCGCATGGCGTTCGTCGCGACCACCGAGGAGGATGGCTGTCAGCGGTTCATCGGCATCGCGCGCTACGGCGAAACCGATCGTCCCGACTGCATCGAGCTCGGCATCACGGTGACCGATCGCTGGCATCGCCAGGGCATCGCGCGGTTGCTGTTCGCGGAGCTCGTGCGCTTCGCACGCTGGCGCGGCATCCGGTGCATGGAAGGCATCGTGCTCCACGACAATCTGCCGATGATCGAGCTGGCGAAGCAGCTCGGGTTTCATACCGCGTACGATTACGCACAGCATGTCGTCGTCATCTCGATGTCTCTTGAATCGTCACGATCGGGGGAATCATGAGCGATACGTCTCGACGCGAATTCATTGCGGGCGCAGCGAAGCTCGCCGGCGTTTCGGCGGTTACGACGATTGCGGGCGCGGTGCCCGGTGTTGCCGCCGGCGCGGTGCGCGAGGGCGCAGGCAAGTCCACGATCACTACGCCCGCCAGCGCGATCGTCGAAACCTCCGCGGGCAAGGTCCGCGGCTATGTTCGCAACGGCATCGTCACGTTCAAAGGCATTCCCTACGCCGGCACGACTGCCGGTGACGCACGTTTCTTGCCCCCGGCGCCGGTGACGCCGTGGACGCAAGTACGCGCGTCGATGAGCTACGGGCCCGTGTGTCCACAGCCGGTGCGCGGCGGATGGGCTTCCGACCGGCTCGCGTTTCTGTTCGATTGGGACGACGGTTATCCGGGCGAAGACTGCCTGCGACTCAACGTGTGGACGCCGGCTGCGGACGATCGCAGCAAGCGGCCGGTGATGGTGTGGCTGCACGGCGGCGGTTATGAAGCAGGTTCATCGCAGGAGCTGCCGTCGTACGACGGCGAGAATCTGAGCCGCCGCGGCGACGTGGTCGTCGTGAGCGTCAATCATCGCCTGAATGTTTTCGGCTATCTCAATATGGCCGCGGTCGGCGGCGAGAAGTACGCGCGCTCCGTCAACGTCGGCATGCTCGACATCGTCGCGGCGCTGCAGTGGGTGCGTGACAACGTCAGCCGTTTCGGTGGCGACCCGGCGAACGTGACGGTCTTCGGTCAGTCGGGCGGTGGCGCGAAGGTCAGCACGCTGATGGCGATGCCGTCGGCGAAAGGTCTGTTTCACAAGGTAATCGTGCAGAGCGGCTCACAGCTGCGACTCGCGACTGCGGATGCAGCGGCGGCGCAGGCCGCGGCAGTGCTGAAAGAGCTGCAAGCGAAAGGCATCGGCATCGAGCAGCTGACGCAGGTTCCGGCGGCGCGACTGGTCGAGATCGCCACAGCCGTGAAGAACAGCCTCGTTTCTACGAAACCTCGCGCGCCGACTCATGAGCGGCTCGGCTGGCAGCCGTGGCTCGACGGCACAGTCATCACCTCGCATCCGTTCGATCCGCAGGCACCGGCGCTTGCGACGAACGTGCCGATGCTGATCGGCACGACGATGCACGAGTTTTCGCCGGCGGGCGCGCTGCCCGACCCGCGTGCGCTGACCGAGGAATGGCTGATCGGCGAAGTCAAGAAGACGTACGGCGAGACGGCCCCGCAAATCGTCGCTGCGTTCAAGGAGGGGCATCCGGGCGCACTGCCGTTCGAGCTCGCGGGAATCATCAGTGCGACGACGGTCTTCAGGAACTCTGCCGTTCGTCAGGCGCAGTTGCAGTCGGTGAATGCGCCCGCGTACCTCTACTGGTTTGCGTGGAAGACGCCGGTGCTCGACGGTACGCCTCTCGCGTATCACTGCGCCGAGCTGGCGTTCGCGTTCGACAACATCGATCGCTGCGCGAACTCGACTGGCGGCACGCCGGAAGCGCGCGAGCTGGCGGCGAAGGTGAGCCAGGCGTGGATTCAGTTCGCGCGCACCGGCAATCCGCATCACTCAGGACTGCCGCGCTGGCCCGCCGTATCGGCCGGCGCATTGCCAACAATGATCTTCGACACGCGCTGCGAGGTGAGGAACGACCCCGACGCGAAGGAGCGCGCTTCGCTTACGTGAGCTACGGCGTGTGGCAGCACGCTTCGATGTTGTTGCCGTCCGGATCCAGTACGAACGCACCGTAGTAGTTCGCGTGGTAGTGCGGTCGCAACCCCGGACCGCCGTTGTCGCGGCCACCCGCTGCCATCGCCGCCTTGTAGAAGGCATCGACGAGTGCGCGCGTATCGGCACGAAAGGCGATGTGCACCGGCGGGTTGTTGGCTGCGCCATGCTCGTGGAGCCAGAAGTCGGGCTTCGGCGGCACGCCGAAACCGCAGACACCGATGCCGCGGGTCACTTCCTTCGGCAGCTCCATCATCATCTGGTATCCAAGCGGCGCGAGCGCGTGCGTGTAGAACTGCTTGCTCTTTGGGTAGTTCGTGGCAGCAACGCCGGTATGGTCGATCATCGAGTGTCTCCTTCGTTATCCGAATTGCACGGCGAGCATCGAAACGGAGCCGCCGTCCATGCCTTCCACGGGGAACGCGATCGCATCGTCGGCAGTTGTGGCGCCGAGCACATATAGCAACGGCAGGTAGTGCTCCGGTGTCGGCACGGACAGCAGCGCGTCCCGACCGAGCGAGCTGTAATCGACCAGCGGTGCATGGTCGCGAGCATCGATCAGCTCGCGAACTTTCGTTTCGAAGCGTGCCGCCCAGTCGTATGCCTCGACGGGATGCCGGCCCCATGCATACGCGTGCAAGTTGTGCACGATATCGCCGCTGCCCACGATCAGCACGCCTGCATCGCGCAGCGGACGCAGGCGCTGTCCGACCTCATAGTGAAACTGCGGCGCGCGCGTTTCGTCGATGCTGAGCTGTACGACAGGTATGTCCGCCTGCGGAAACACGTGGCACAGCACCGACCAGGTGCCGTGATCGAGACCCCAGCTCTCGTCGAGAGTCACGTCGAGCGGCGCGAGCAGCTGCTGGACCTGACTGGCGAGAGCAGGATCGCCGGGTGCCGGATACTGGACGGCGAACAGCTCGCGCGGAAAGCCGCCGAAATCGTGAATCGTGCGCGGCGCGGACATCGCGGTGACCGCGAGCTGCGGTAAGTACCAGTGCGCGGAGATGCACAGAATCGCGCGCGGCCGCGGCAGGCTCGCGCCGAGCGCGGCCCAGGCGCTGCTGTACTGGTTGTTTCCCAGCGCATTCATGGGATTGCCGTGACCGAAGAAGATCGCGGGCAGGCGCGTTTTTACAGTAGCCATGAGTCGGTCTGCGGTTTCCCGGGAGCTGTGCGCGGCAGGGGGCTGTGGCATCATAACGCCGCTCGCTGATTCGAAAATTGCTGAGTGAAAATGGGGGATTGAGGATGCAGGGCAAGCCCACCTCAATTGACATTGCTTACCTGGCCGGTGTGTCGCAGCCGACGGTGTCGCGTGCCTTGCGCGGCAGCCCGATGGTGAGCGAGGAAACCCGGCGGCGTATCGAGTCGATCGCGCAGCAGCTCAACTACAAGGTCGACAAGAACGCTTCGAACCTGCGCTGCCAGCACTCGAACACGCTGGCGCTGCTGCTGTTCGAGGATCCGACGCCGGACGACTCGCTGATCAATCCGTTCTTCCTCGCGATGCTCGGCTCGATCACGCGTGCGTGTGCGCAGCGCGGCTACGACCTGCTCGTTTCGTTCCAGCAGCAGTCGGGCAATTGGCACGTCGATTACGAAGACAGCCGCAAGGCGGACGGCATCATCCTGCTCGGCTACGGCGACTTTCTCGAATATCGCCTGCGCCTGGAGCAGCTCGTCATGCAGGGCACGCACTTCGTGCGCTGGGGTGCGGTGATGGAAGGGCAGCCCGGGCTCTCCGTCGGCTGCGACAACTTCCACGGCGGGCAGGAGGCGACCGAGCATCTGCTCCGCCTCGGCCGCCGCAACATCGCGTTCCTCGGCAGCGCGTCGGGCCACTATCCGGAATTCCTCGAGCGCTATCGCGGCTACAGCGAAGCCATCAAAGCTGCGGGCGCGACGGTGAGCACCGCGTTGCAGGTCGACGCGATCACGATGGAACAGTCGGGCTACACGGCCGCCTGCGAGTTGCTCGCCCGCAGCGAGCCGTTCGATGCAATCATCGCCGCGAGCGACCTGATCGCGATCGGCGCACTGCGCGCGCTGCAAGAGCACCGCATCGATGTGCCAGGCGCCGTCTCCGTCGTCGGCTTCGACGACATTCCGGCCGCAAGCCTCGCGAATCCGCCACTCACCACCGTGATGCAGGACACGCGACTAGCGGGCGAAGCACTCGTCGACGGCCTGCTGCGATCGGTGCACGGAGAACCTGCAGAAAACAAGATCCTCCCGACCCGCCTCGTCGTCCGCCGCTCCTGCGGCGCGCAGTCAGGCTGAAGCCTGAGTTTCTGGTACCCGCAAGACCAGTAGTCCAGCGAGCATGAAGCTCACGCCGCCGACAACCAGCGCGTGGATCGGTGCGCCACCGAAGAGAGTGTTCACGACGGAGCCGAGCACGCTGGCCGCGACGAGTTGCGGGATCACGATGAAGAAATTGAAGATGCCCATGTACAGGCCCATCTTCTGCGCCGGCACGCTGTTCGAGAGCAGGGCGTAGGGCACGGAGAGAATCGAAGCCCACGCGAATCCGACGCCGACCATCGCGAGCAGCAGCCACGATGGATCCTGGATGAAGCGGAACGAGATCAGCGCGGCGCCGCCGATGAACAGGTTGATCAGATGCGCGCGGCGCAAGCCGAGGCGACCGGCAACCATCGGGATTACCGCGGCCGCGACCGCAGCGAAGCCGTTGTACGCGCCGAACAGCACGCCGACCCAGTTGGCGCCTTCGTTGTATGCGTCGGACTGCGCGTCGGTCGCGCCGAAATGCACTTGCGTGACGGCGGAGGTCGTGTAGATCCACATCGCGAACAGCGCCAGCCAGGAAAAGAACTGCACCGGCACGAGACGGCGCATCGTGTACGGCATCGCTTCGAAGTCGCGCATGACGGTGCTGAAGCCGCTGGTTGGGCTGACGACACGCGCCAGCCACAACGCGAGTCCCCACGACAGTATCAGCGCGCACAGGATGTACAGCTGCGGATCGAGTCCTGCGAGTCGCACGACTGCAAGACCGCCGAGGCCGATCAGCACCAACGCCACTCGCTTGCTGCGAGCCCTTGCCGGATCGCTCGCGACCGGAGGAGCTGCGGGCACAGGTTGCGCTTCGGCAAACGAGCGCAGCGCTGCAGGCGGATATTCGCGCGAGCGCAGCACCGTCCACCCGACCGCTGCGAACAGGACGACCGCTCCGATATAGAAGGAGTAGTGCACGGTGTCGGGTACACCGCCGCCCGCCGCAGCCACGGTATTACTGACGCCGGCGTGCGCGAGGAGCCACGGCAGCATGCTCGCGACGATCGCGCCGATACCGATGAAGAAGCTCTGCATCGCATAGCCGGTCGGCCGTTGCGAGCTCGGCAGTTGATCGCCGACGAAGGCGCGAAACGGCTCCATCGAAATGTTGATCGAAGCGTCCAGCACCCAGAGCAGTCCCGCCGCGACCCACAGCGCCGACGAGCGCGGCATCAGCACGAGGGCGATCGAGGCAAGAATCGCGCCTGCCAGAAAATACGGCCGGCGGCGCCCGAGCCGCGTCCAGGTGCGGTCGGAGTAGTAGCCGACGATCGGCTGCACGATCAGGCCGGTGAGCGGCGCCGCAATCCACAGCAGCGGAATCTGCTCGATGCTCGCGCCCAGCGTCTGGAAGATGCGGCTGACGTTGGCATTTTGCAAAGCGAAGCCGAACTGGATGCCGAGGAACCCGAAGCACATGTTCCAGATCTGCCAGAACGACAGCACTGGGCGGGCGGTGGCAGCGGCGGGAGGCGTGGCGGCGACTGCGTCCATAGGGGTTCGTTCAGGGAGCTCCTGTCAGTTGAATACGTATGCGGCTGCGGCTACCACATGAATACGTATGCGTGCGGTTGGCTTCGAGCTGCGCTCCGGCCGAGACTGCGACTCACTAAATCGGCGATCAGGGGTCACGCCACCGGACTGTAGGGGACCGGGGCGCGCCGAACAATCGAGGAGTCACCATGAAATTTTCCAGTCACGCGACCGGCATCGGCTGCGCCCTGTTGCTTTCCGTCGGCACCACCACCGTTTCCATGGCGGCCGAAGACAGCGACATCGAAGAAGTCATCGTCACGGGCATCCGCCACGGCATCGAGGATGCGATCGAGATCAAGCGCGACAACGGCAGCATCGTCGAGGCGATCTCGGCGGAAGACATCGGCAAACTGCCGGACACCAGCATCGCGGATTCCATCTCGCGCTTGCCGGGCCTCACCTCGCAGCGCGCCGAAGGCCGCGCCTCCGCGATCAGCTTGCGCGGTACCGATCCGGGCTTCACGACCGCGCTGCTCAACGGCCGCGAGCAGGTCAGCACCGGCGACAACCGCAGCATCGAGTTCGAGCAATATCCGTCGGAGCTGCTGAGCTCGGTCGTGATCTACAAGACGCCCGACGCGGGCCTGATCGGCCAGGGCCTCGCCGGCACGATCGATCTGCGTACGACGCGTCCGCTCAACTACGGCCGCCGCACGATGGCCTTCAACCTGCGCGGTGAAGCGAACTCGCATGACGATCTCGGCGCGGATGCGGACGAGAAGGGCTATCGCGCCAGCTTCTCCTACATCGATCAGTTCGCCGACGACACGATCGGCGTGACCTTCGGCGTCGCGCGGCTGGTGTCGCCGCTCGCGACGCGCGGTGCAGGCACGTACGAGCCGTGGCATGCGAACGGCACGCCGGGCGCAGGCGACGCGAATCCGACCGGCGTCGTCAATCCGGGCGTGGGCCCGGGCGTGTTCGTCACCGACGGCATCAAGGTGCGCACCGACATGGGCGAGAACCGTCGCGACGGTGCGATGGCAGCGCTGCAATGGCGGCCGAGCGATAGCTTCACGAGC
>CADEEJ010000169.1:3158-11399 GCA_902826315.1 uncultured Steroidobacter sp. | reverse complement strand
CGGGATCACGCTCGACGGACGGGAGCTCGACAGCGAAGTGCGGCTATCCCATGTCCTGGCCGCCCGCCCGGGCAACATACGGGTCTCGACGATTCCGGCCGCGGCGAATTGCGATGTCGAGCCGCTGCCGTTCGTGAGCGGGCCGGTGATCATCGACTGGGATCCGGTGACGAAGTCGCATCCGACGATCGGCAAGTCCGGCCCGGTTGCGGTCGACCACTACGAGCTGGTCGTCGAGCGCGAGGAGCCGAAGCTGCTCATCTTCTCCGTCACGCTGCCGCCCGGGGTCACGCGGTTCGAGGTGCCCGACGGATTCATCGCGCTCGGGGATGCGTTCAAGTTCGAGATCATCGTGCGGGCGACGAACGGAAATCAGACCGCGGTCGAAAGCTGCTTCGAGGTGGAGTAGTGGCATCGGCGGCTCAACGGCGAGGAGCGATCTGCGCTGCACTTGGCGCCATCGCATGCGCGGGCCTCCTCGTCCTGTTGGCCGATGCACGGGATCCGCCGGCAACCCGCCACGTGCAGAGCGATCGCGGCGACGATGCCATGCGCGCGTTCACGGCGTCGGAACGTTCACACACAGAGTCACCGCTGTCGACGGCGCGCGCCGACAGCGATCCCGCCACCTATGAAACAGGAGTCGGAAATCCAGACGCGCTCGCCGCGCTGGTCGTTGCCCTCGGCGATGCGGACGCCAACGTTCGCATGGACGCCGTTGCGGACCTGGGCCTGTTGCGCGACATACAAGCCGAGTCGCTACTGGCCATCACGGCCATGCAGGATCCTGCGCCTGCGGTTCGACTCGAAGCGCTGTACGCCCTGGAGTCGCTGCGTGCCGAGTCTCAGCTGGCAGCATTCCGGCACGCGCTCGACGACCCTGACGCAGACGTTCGCCAGGCGGCGAGCAGCGCACTTGAAGAGCTGGGCGCGCTGTCAGAAGCGCCAGATGAGGCCGAGTGAGGGGAGCCGCGGCAGTGAGCGAATGCTCTCCGTCAGAAAAACGGGCTCTTCGCTCTCGTCGTCCAGCTCATACTCGGTACAGCAGCTATTGCCATGATTCAGCGCGTTGCTGATCTCGAAGAAGAACGTGAGCGAGGCGCCGCCGTCGAAGCGGAACTGGCGCGCTATGCGCGCATCGATGTCGAAGTAGGTTTCCAGCCGCTGCGCGTTGGCGGTCGGCGCCTGCAACACGGCGCTGTCCTCCATGGCAACGAGCTCGACTCTCGTCGTCGGCCAGCCGCTGCGCCACAAGCCGGCGACGCTCAGTTCCCAGCGCTCTCCTTTCCATCCCAATCCGAAGTTGAGCGCGTGCTCCTGATCCCAGCCGCGACGGACGATCGTCTCGGACAGCTCGTCTTCCGCGCGTGACCAGGCGTAGCTCGCCCACCAGAAGAGCGGGCGCGACCGCACGCTGCGCAGCGATGCTTCGAGGCCGACGGCGCGCGCTCTCACAGGGTCGATGCGCACACGATCGGGTTTTACCTCCGGCAGAATCACGAGCCGATTGAGCAGGTTCTCGTAGCGCGGCTGCGTATCCGTGTAACGCTTGCTATAGCCCTCGATTCGCAGGTCTACGGCCTCGCTCAGCCGACGCTCGAAGCTCAACAGCCAGTGCTCGGCGCGCTGAGCGCGCGCGAATTCCGTGACGCCGTCCGAGACCGGCAACTCCTCGATGCCCATCCCCTGAACGAAGCGACCCCAGCTCGCCCGCAAAGACGTGTCGGGCCCGAGGCGATAGAGCACGCTCGCGCGGGGACTCCAGTGCCCGCCATCGTCGCTCAAAGTCGAGCGATCCCAGCGCAGGCCGCTTTCCAAGGTGAGCGGCTCGGCCGCCTCGACGCGCAGCGAGGCATACGCTCCGTACTGATCGCCCCGTCGCTGCAGCTCCAGCATGTTCGCGCGACTTTCCTGGCTCTGTAGTCCAGGAATGTCGAACACGACATCGAAGTCCGCTTGGTCGTGGTAGCGATAGTGCCCCTTGCTGTGCCGCCACTCTCCGCCGAATTGCAGGAGCATCGCGCCTGAAGCCTGCCAGCTCCAATCGGTCTGCAGGGAATCGATGGTGTGCTCGCGGCGGTCTTCGAGAGAGCCGCTCGAGATGCCCGGCTGCTCCGCTTCGCCCTCGCGAACGCTTTCGAGATCCGTACGCGCGACCAGCGTCGCCCCAGTGACCGATTCGCGCGGATGCGCATCCAGCCGCACCCACCAGTACCGATCGCGGTAGCGCGCGCGTGCCTGCTCTTCGACATCGCTGTCGGCGAGCTCGATGTCATCGTCGAACTGCAGCAGGTTCGCAGAGATCGCCATCGAAGAGCCGATCTGATGCCCCAGCCGTGCGTAAACGTCCGAGTACGACGGCTCGCCGAGACGCATGCCGCTCCACTCGAGGACCCGATCCAGATTGCCGCGCCGCGCGGACACCGCCCAATCGGCCCGCCCCGAGTGAAATCGACCGGCCGCCAGGGCGGAAGCGTTGTAAAGGCTCACCGAGATCTCGCGATGCGCCGCGGTTTCGGCACGCACCGGATGGATATCGATGACCCCGCTCATGCGGTCGCCGAAGTTCGCAGGAAAGCCGCCGGTGTACACGTCGATCGTGCCGATGAGCGCCGGGTCGATGGCGCTGAAGACGCTCTGAAAATCCTTGAGGTGGAAAGGGTTCGCCAGCCGCAAGCCATCGAAGCGCACGAGAGTCTCGTCGGCCGCGCCGCCGCGCACGTAGAACTTTGCACTCAGGTCCGTGGCAGCAGCGCCCGGCAATCGCGCAAGCGTTCGCAGCGGATCGTCGCCGACGTTCGGCGCGAGCTGCAGTTCGGCTGCGCTGAGACGAGTGAGTGAAATCTGCGGCGTGCGCACCCACGCGTAGCGACTCGCCGTCACGACGACTTCCGTGACTTCCCGTGCCTGCGACGGGGCACTCGCGCCGGTCGGTCGCGTCGAGCGCGTCAGGATGAGAGTTCCGCTCGGCCCTTCCATGATCCGGATGCCGTGGGGTACGACGAGCTCTGCGAGGATCTCGCGCGCCGTTCCCCCGGACGGCGCGCGCATGACTCGCATGTCCGGCTTGACGAGATCGCTGCTGTACAGGATCGACAGGCCGCGCGCCTGCAGCTCATCGAGCGCCTGCTCGAGGGAGAGATCGGAAAATCCGGAGGCGTGCGCGAGCGCAGACGCTCCGAGCAGCGACAGAATCGCAGTAACGCTCGCTTTGAGCTTCACTTGATCAGTATCGTCCCGTCGGACAGCACTTCATGTCGCAGGTCGGTCGTGGCCAGCATGACTTCAAGCGCTTCGAATGGCTTCAGCCGCTGAATCGATCCGTGCAGGATCGTCGCAGTGGCCTTGCGTTCGATCGCGGGACTTGCATAGCGCACCTTGACGCCGGATTCTCGCGCCACCCACGCGAGAAGAACAGTCAGGGGCTGGTCGTCGATCTCAGGCGCCGTCGCCAGGCTGTGGATCCAGCGCCAGTCCGGATCGTTCGCGGCGATTGCGGCGCTCCTGAAGACATCGTCTTCGTCGATGGTGATCTGCTCGCCCGCGGTGCCGCGCCGGCGCACTGCGCCGTGTTGCAACAGCACGGCGCCTTCCCTCACCCGGACTCGATAGTCACTGCCCAGGTATCGCACCTCGTATTGCGTTCCGACGTCGGTCACCGACGTCGAACCAGCGACGATCAGCATTCCGCGCTGCTCCACGTTGCCTCCGGTGTCCACGTACACGGTTCCCTGCAGCAGCGACAGGCGTGCCTTAGAGTCGAGCACGAGCTGCGTTCGATCGGCGACGCGCAGGGACACACCGCGGATCTGCAGCGCCGCCGCACTCCCGGCAAGCGTACGCAACTCAGTGCCCTTCACGAGGACAGCAGCAGTCTCCTTCAACAAAGTCCACTCGCCAGCACCAGCAGGGCGGACCTGAACTGAGCCGATCACGCGCTCGACACGTCCCACGCTCGCGACCGGTGGAGGACGTGAGCCGAACAGATTCAGGGTAAGCCCGGCGGTGACGCCGAGCACAGCGATGCTCGCGGCCAGCGTCGCGAACATGCGTGCACGACGAGCGCGCAGCTTTGCCCGCCACGCGTCCTTCATCGCCGCGTAGGCGCGCTCATGAGCCCACTCTGGTGGCGCCTCGCGGCGGCCAGACGCCTGGATGAGCGAAGCCAGCGCATCGGGCGGAATGGGTGATCGATCGCTCATGAAACTAGAGGCTCCAGTCAAAGCCGCGTGGATGTGCGGCTGCAGGGGTGTCCGCCATTGCGAGAATGGCCTCGCGGAATGCGCCGCGGGCGCGAGTCAGCAGCGACTCCGCCGCCTTGGCGCCGATATCGAGGCGTGCGGCGATGTCGGCCACTGCGAGTCCGTCCACGTACTTCCACTCGAGCACGTCGCCGTAATGCTCCGGCAGCGCGTCGATCGTCGCCTGCACCAGCCCCTGGAGATCCGCGCGCCACGCCTGGATTTCCGGTTGTGATTCTGGGGGCGCGGCAATCGCCTCGAGCACCGCGCGAATGTGGGGTTCTTCCTCGATCGGCCGCACGAATCGGTCCGCGCGCGAGGTCCTGCGACAAAAGTCGATCAGCGTGTGGCGGCAGATCTGGCACAGCCACGTATACAGAGCCGCCTCGCCGCGGTATGTATCGAGTCGCTCCATGGCTTTGCAGAAACTCTGCTGGACCACCTCGCTGGCTGCGTCGTGATCGCCGGCCAGACGCGACAGCGCAAAGCGATAGAGCCGCGGAAACGCACGATCGAAGAAATCCCGCAGCGCCTGCTCGTCGCCGCGCAGGATGCGCTTCGCAATCGCAAGGTCGAGATTGGTCGAATCCCCGGTCACGGCCCCTCTGCCCGATGGTCCGCTGCACGCGTACTTACTTTGTTGGACGACGCAGGTCGGGAAATCCTTCGCGACGCGGGACGGCCGTAGGTGCCGGCCCTAGCGCTTAGCGTGACTCCCGATGCATCTCCCTCCCGAACGTGAGCGAGACGTGCCTCCCGCTCGTGTACTTGAGTGAGTCGGATGGAAGGTTTCAGCCACTTGCTTGATCTTGAGGCGATCGCCAATCACCTCCGCGGGAGCATCGGCGCAGCTGCCCAGTAACGCGACCTTGCTCTGCTGGGCCATCGGCCGATAGGCATGAACCAGCTCCTCGTAGATCTCCGACAAGTGATCCACGAGCTGTTGATGAGTGAGGCGATCCGCGGCGGCAATCTCCGGGTCGCGCCGCACTGCCATCAGCCACTGGTCCATCCACACCCGCTGCCCTGACCCTTGCCAGGCACGCGCGCTGACACCCGACAATCGCCCGCTCGCCCGCCAAGCCGGATTTGCAGATCTGCTCGCCCGGCTGATTTTGCTTGCGCTCGTTGCGCTTGCAGCCGGCGATGATTGTCTTAGCTTACGCCCTGCCGGCCCGAGCTGAGCTGAGCTGACGAACGACGATGGCCAGGTGCGCAGCATCGAATGGCTTGGCCAGATGGGCCTGGAAGCCTGCGGCAAGCACCTGTTCGCGGTCCGTGGCACGGGCGAAAGCGGTCACGGCCAGTGCGGGCAGGCGATCCGCCGATATTGCCAGCTCACCTCGAATGCGCCGGATGAGCTCGTTACCATCGATGTCCGGCAGCCCGATGTCGCTGATGAGAATGTCGAACGCCACACCGCTATCGGGCGCACACAATTCCAGCGCTTCGCGTGCCGAGGATACGGATCGCACTTCCGCGCCGTGCTCCTGAAGGACGCGTTGCAGGTACTTGCGCATCGACGGCTCATCCTCCACGGCCAGAACGCGCACCGCCTTGAGACTGTCGGGCTCGAGCATGGCGGGGATCGCGCCAGCATCGGCTCCCACCCGCTGTGCGTCGGTCTCCGCGGTCGCCACAGGAAGCCGGACCGTCAAGCGCGCTCCCTTGCCTATACCGTCGCTTTGCGCGTGCACCTCGCCTCCATGCATGTCGACGATCTGTTGAACGATCGCCAACCCGAGCCCCAGGCCGCCATGGCGCCGTGACGTGCTGCTGTCGGCTTGGCGGAAACGCTCGAAAATGTGCGGCAAAACCTCTGCCGAAATGCCTTCGCCAGTATCGGCGACCTCGATCTCGGCCCACGCGCCGACCGCCTGCAGCCTGACGTCGACACGGCCTCCGGCCGGTGTGAACTTCAGCGCGTTCGAGAGCAGGTTGCCGAGCACCTGCTGCAAGCGGGCGCCGTCGCCGAATATCGTGACCGGCGCAGACTGCCGCAAGCACAACGCTACTCCGGCCGCCTCCGCCTGCGCGCGATGGGACGTCACGGCCGAGTCCAATACTTCGTTCAACCGCAACGCATTGACTTCGAGCGCGACTTTGCCGGAAGTCATCCGGCTCACGTCGAGAAGCTCGGCGATGAGCTGCGCCTGACCCAACGCGTTGTCGACGATGATCTGCAGCCCCTTCGCCAGCTGGTCGTCGATCCCGGCAAATTTCTTCTGCAGCACGTGCGCCCACGAGACGACGTTGGCCAGCGGCGTGCGCAGCTCGTGTGAGAGCGTCGCAAGAAATTCGTCTTTGGCCCTGACGGCGCTCTCCGCCTCGTTGCGCGCGACGCGCTCCGCCTCCAGGAGCCTTTCGCGCTGAACCTCGAAAGTCTTGCGCTCGGTGATGTCCACGGCCACACCGTGCATGCGCAGCGCGCAGCGCGGCTCGGTAGAAAATATCGTCTCCCCGGAGATCGCCAGCCAGCGAATCGCGCCGCCTGGATGGACAGCGCGGATGTCCGCGTGCAACTTTCCGGTTCCGCTGCCGTCGATTGCGCGGGCAACGAGAGCGGCGTAGGTCGCGCGGTCGGCAGGGTGAATCAACGCGGCAAGAGCTTCCGCGAGGTTGAGAACGCCGTCGGCGGGCAGACCGAAGAGGCGCAGCATGCGGGTATCGGCCTCGCAGCGGTCTTCCTGCGGATACCAGGTGAATGAGCCCATGTCGGCCGCGTCGAGCGCCAGGCGCATCCGCTCCTCGTTGACACGCAGCGTGTGATCAGCGGCGGCGCGCTCTGCGCATTCGCGAATATATTCCGGCGTCTGCTCAGAACACGCCGGATCCGCCGCTGCGTACACGTAGTCCCTGCAAGAAGATGCCGGCATCGCTTTCGCTTCACTCGCGGAATTGCAACTCACGTCGCGCCCTGACGGCAGCGAAAAGGAGCCAAAGTATGCGGTGGCAGGAGCCGGATTGCACGAGCGTTCGCGTGGCGGGGCTGGCCGCTCGTCGGGTGCCGGGCGGCATCGGCTTCACGATGTCGATCTTCATCGCGACGCTGGCGTTCCCGGATGCAAGCCTGCTTGCCGCAGCGAAGCTCGGTGTGCTGCTCGGCTCGATGATCGCCGCCGTCCTGGTCTCCTGCTCGGATACTTCGGATTTCGACGATCAGCGGATTGTCGAACGGAGCGCGGGCCGTGAGACGCGATGCAGGTAGTCCGGATCGGGGCGAGCAGCCGGGGTCGTTCGCTCTCAGAACAACTGCATGCAGCTCTCGGGCCGCGAGTCGCCGCGCATCCGCTCGACGAAGTCCGTGCACAACGCTCGCGCCCTCTGCGAGTCGCCTGCCTGCAGCAGCGCCGCGGCAAGGCCGTTTGTCGATGCGCGATCCAGGGGCGCGTACTCGAGCACCCTCAGGTAGACACGTTGAGCGTTCCTCAGGTCGCCGCGCGCCCGGTAGCGATCGCCGATGGCGGTTCCCAGAACGGGATACCAGGGCCGAACACGCAGCGCGTCCGCGTCATCGGCGTGCGTCATGGCTGCCAGCGCTAATTCGAAGTAGGGCAGAGCAGCCTCATCCTTGCCGGTGATCTCGAGCACATCACCGATGTTGATCATCGCGCCCCATGCATGCGGGTCGAGCGCCACAGCCTGCTCATAGGCGCGTAATGCAGCCGCGAAGTCGCCGTCGGCGCTAAGCGCCAGACCCAGCGCGCGATGCCCGGCCGGATCGTGCGGCGCCAGGGCAATCGCCAGCTCGGCGAAACCGCGAGCCCGTGCAATCAACGCCTGGCCGTTCGCGGTGCGCAGGTGGCCGGCGGCCAGTGCGTCCCGCAGACGCGCGAACTGGGGCGCGCCCGCGGCGTCGGGCCAGCGGATTGCTCGGTGTAAGTTCGCGTTGGCCAGACCCGCATAAGCGGAGGCGTTCCCGGGCCGCATCGCGATGATCCTGCAGGACCCGAAGTTCTCGCTCAACGAACTGTTCGCGGCACGCTTCGCGGTCGGCCTG
>CADEEJ010000169.1:0-3148 GCA_902826315.1 uncultured Steroidobacter sp. | reverse complement strand
GGATTGCTCGTTGTAAGTTAGCGGTGGCCAGACCGGAATAAGCGCGGGCGTTCTCGGGCCGCAGCGCGATGATCCTCTCGTACAACGCGATCGCAGCCTCGTTGTCCGCGTGCGAGTACTGAAAATAGAAGTCGTCCGCCCGCTGCGCGAGCATCCGCAGCGTCGCGGCCTCCGGCGCGGACGTTCGCAGCGTCGCAAAGACACCGACCGACACGGCAGCGACCGCCGCCAGCGTCAGACTGACGAGTCGCCATTTCGGCCCGCGCGGCTCAACAACAGCAACTGCCGACCGGCCCGATGGGCGCACGGGAGCGAGCAGTCGATAGCCTCGCTTCGGCACCGTTCCGATGAAGCGCGGCGTGCCCGATGTGTCGCCCAAGGCCTTGCGCAACTTCGAAACGGTGCGCGCAATCGTGTCCTCCGACACGACGACGCGCGGCCAGACACGTTCGAGAATCTGCGAGCGCGACACGACGGCGCCGGAATGCTCGGCAAGAAGCCAGAGCAATTCCATTACCTTGGGTTCGACGCGCACCACCTCGCCGCCGCGCGTCAGCTCCCCGGCGGTCCGGTTCGCCCGCCACTCGCCGATTTCGATATTCGTGTGATCTGCTGTCATGGGCAGTCAGGAAAAAGAGAGGAAACCTTCCGCAGCCCCACGGTCGCCTGCAGGTTATACAAGCGGGAGCCGCGCTTCGCGGCGCTTCCGAGAGTACACCGATGTTTGGCAATTGTTGCTGGCGGCGAACGTGGCCGGTGGGCCTTGCAATCCTGCTATGCCAGGTCACCCTTGGCGCTGAACCCGCGGCGCTCGCCGGACCGCTTTTCAGCGCGGAAATCGTCCGGGCCGATTTCGACGAGTTGTATGAGCGCATGCGGGCCAGTCACTACGACTTGTATGCACGGCGCCCGCAGGTCGAACTCGATCGGCTGCACGCAGCAATGCGCGCATCGTTGAACGAGCCGCTCGACGCCACGCAAGTCGCCACGCGTTTTCAGCGATTCCTTGCCTTCGGCGCAATCGCCCACGCCCGCATCGACTTCCCACGAGAGGCTTTCGAGCGCTGGCGCCAATCCGGGGGACGTCTGTTTCCGCTCGCCGTGCGGGTCGTCGACGGACGCACTCATGTGACGGCGAACTGGAGCGGGGAGTCGCGCATCGCGCCAGGCGACGAGATCCTGTCGGTCGGGGCATTACCTGCAGCCAAGTGGCTGGAACAGCTCACCGCGCAACTGTCGGCCGACAACAGCTACATGGCGAACACCATGCTCGAATTCAGCTTGCAGCGACTGGTCTGGCTCGACTCCGGTGGGCCTGTTTCCATGGAGATGCGACTGCAACGCGCCGGTCGCCGGCCGTTCGCCGTCGCGCTCCCGCTGCGGACCAACGCCGAGATCGCCGCCGAACGCGAGCGCAGCGCGCAGCCATTCGAGCTCTCCTGGGAGGCGCGCGAGTACCGGATGCTCGGCGACGGCCTCGCGTATCTGAGGCCCGGGCCGTTCTACGACGCCGATCCCGATGCCGCCAGCCCTTGGGACCCGCGCGAGTTCTCGGACTTCATCGACCGCGCCTTCCGCAGCTTCGCAGCGGCGCGCGCGACCGCGCTGCTGATCGACCTCCGCGACAATCCCGGCGGCGACAGCTCCTTCAGCGATCTCATGCTGAACTGGTTCGCCACGCGTCCTTACCGCTTCGCTTCGAGCTTCCGCATCAAGGTGAGCGAGGCCGCGGTTGCCGCGAACCGCCGGCGTATCGAGGCAGCCGGCGACCGGCCCGATGCTACTTCGCTGAAGTTCGCCGCGGCTTACGCCGGACGCCGCGTCGGCGAAATCATCGATTTCGAGATCCCGATGTCGCAGCCGAGAATGGATGAGCGCTTCGCGGGCAGAGTGTTCGTGCTCATCAACCGTCACTCCTATTCGAATACTGTGATGGTTGCGGCAACCGTGCAGGATTACGGCTTCGGCACGGTGCTCGGCGAGGAGACTTCCGACCTCGCCTCCACTTACGGAGCGATGGAGGAGTTCGAGCTCACCCGCACGAAGGTGAAGGTCGGATTTCCGAAGGCCCGGATCGTGCGGCCGAATGGCGACATAGCTGCGCGCGGTGTCATACCGGACGAGACGATCCGCACCCCCATCGTTCCGACAACGCAGGACGTCGTGCTGCAGGAAGCCGAGCGCCTGATCCGCAGACGATGACGCACACTCGTCGGTCACTGTCCACCATGCGCCGCGCGGTTGCGAGCGGCCGCGGGCAGCGCCGCCCGCAGCGCCGCGATCTCCTCGCGCAGCAGCGCGATATCTCGCGCGGTAGCTGCGCGCTGGTCGTCGTCCGCCGATACCGTCGGCTCATCCATGGCCTTGACGATCAAGCCGATGAAAAGATTCAGTACCGTGAAGGTCGCGAGCAGTATGAAGGACAGGAAGAACAGCCACGCGGCAGCGTGGATGCTCATGACCTCGCGCGCGACGTCGGCCCAGCCTTCGAGCGTCATGATCTGGAACAGCGAAAACATCGACAGCCACAGCGTGCCGAACCACTGCGGGAAATCGCCGCCGAACAGCTTCGTCGCCACGACCGCGAACGCGTAGAAGAAAATCAGCAGCAGCAGACCGATGGAGCCCAATCCTGGCAGCGAACGGGCCAGAGCCTCGACCATGAAACGCATCTTGGGAATGGCCGAGACCAACCGCAGGATTCGCAACACCCGTAGCGCGCGAAATACGGCGAGCGGTCCGCTCGCAGGGATCAGCGCCATCCCTACGACGGTCAGATCGAAGATGTTCCAGCCGCTGCGGAAGAAGCGCAGCCCGTGGCCCACGAGCTTCAGGAGCAGCTCGCACACGAACAACGCGAGCACCAGCCGATCGAACAGCTGCAGCGCTGTACCCATACGCGCCATCACCGCCGGCACGGTTTCGAGCCCGAGAGTGATCGCGTTGACGATGACCAGCGCGATGATGACGCGCTGGACCGGCGGCGAATCCACCCAGTTTGCGACAGCCGCGCGCGCGGCAGTGATCCGGGAAGGGGGTCGGGCGCCGCGGTTCATCGTGCTGGAAAACTAGGCTGCCGTGAGGCCGCGCAGCGCGGCGATTCGCTCTTCCAACGGCGAGATAAGCGCGCCGCCGAATCCGAACAGCG
>CADEEJ010000168.1 GCA_902826315.1 uncultured Steroidobacter sp. | reverse complement strand
GACAGCGCAGATTGGCTCGCAAGAAGAGGCTGGCGCTGCGTGCAGCAACCGCAGCGGCAATCCCAATGCCATGAGCGACAGAAGGATCAGATAGGCGTAAGCGGCCAGCCGCGCCACCCTTGACGTGCTGACGGGCGCGTGAGGCAGGTCGGCGGCGACCTCAGCCCATCGGCTGCCAGCGATGCGGCAGCAACTCGTCGATGCGACTGTTCATGTGCGTTGGCAGCCGCGTGAGCACGTCCTTGAGGTAGGCCCACGGGTCGTGCCCGTTGAGCTTGGCCGATTGCACCAGGCTCATGACGACGGCGGCGCGCTGGCCGGCCAGCTCACTGCCGGCGAACAACCAGGCCTTGCGCCCCATCGCCCAGGGTCGCATCTGGTTCTCGATGTGGTTGTTGTCGACCTGCACCATGCCGTCGTTCAGGTTCGCCGTCAGCGCCGCCCACGCGTTCAGGCTGTAGTCGATGGCGCCCGCGATCGCGCTGCCCTCGGGCACACGCCCTCGCTCCAGCCGCAGCCAGACGTGCAGCTCCTCCCACAGCGGCTTGGAGCGGGCCTGCCGCATGGCAAGCCGCTCGTCCTCGGGCAGGTCCCGCGCCTCGCGCTCGATGCGGTAGAGCCAGGCGATGCGCTGCACCGCCTGCATGGCCACCGGGCTCTGGTTGACCTTGACCAGTTCGTCGAACTTGCGCCTGGCGTGGGCCAGGCAGCCCGCCGCCGTTCTGCCCTCGAGCTTGAGCACGCTCTCGTAGCCCTTGAACTCGTCGCGCACCAGTGTGCCCGTCCAGCCGTGCAGGAAGGCCATCGGGTACTTGGCGCCGCGCCCGACGCAGAAGTCGTAGGCCACGCCCGGCAAGGCGTCCAAGCCGCTGCGCGCGTAGGCCCAGACGTAGGCCTTCTTGGTCTTGCCCGCGCCGGGGTCGAGCATGTTGACCGGCGTCTCGTCAGCGTGCAGCACCTGCGCGCCGAGCACGAAGGCCTTGTGCGCATCGAACAGCGGCTGCAGCGCGGCGCCACCACGCCCGGACCACGCCGCCAGCGTCGAGCGCGGCGTGTGCACGCCCGAGCGCGCGTTGATCTGCTCCTGGCGGTAGTACGGCAGGTGGTCGGCGAAGCGGCTGACCAGGGTGTGCGCGACCAGGCCGGCGGCGGGCATGCCGCTGTCGATGATCTGCGGCGCCACGGGCTCTTGCACCAGCAACTCGCAGCAGCGGCAGGCCCACTTGCCGCGGATGTGGCGGTGCACGAAGAACTGCGCCGGCACGATGTCCAGCCGCTCGCTCACGTCCTGGCCCACGCGCACCATCGGCTGGCCGCAATCTGGCGTTGGGCAGGTGGTGTCTTCGGGCTCGTGCTGGTGTTCAATGCGCGGCAGGTGTTCGGGCAGGGCCTGGCGCTTGGGCCGGCGCCGCGGCTCGGTCGCTGGCGCATCCGGCGGTGTGGCCTGGGCCTGCAGGGCCTCGAGCTGGGCCTCCAGGCTGGCCTCGTCGGCGGCCAGCGTCTCCTCGAACAACTGACGCTGCTCGGCGTTCATGCGTTCGGTCTTGGCCGCGAACTTCCAGGCCTTCAGGCGCGCCAGCTCGAAGGTGATGCGTTCGAGCTTGGCGTCCTTGAACTTGATGGCTCGGTCGCGTTCGGCGATCTGCTTGCTTTGCCAGTCGATTCGGCTGCTCTGTTGGCCGATGTGCCGGAGCATTTGTGCGGCCACTTCGGCCAGAGAACTCGGGCTCAGACCCTGCAGGTCTTGGGCTTTGAGTTCGTGCACGTTGAGCATGTGCGTATTGTGCAAAGCCAGCACTGGCGCGGCTATGCGGGCATCTTCGGATTGCTGCTCGGGTGCCGATTGGCGCTCAATCACATTCGCGTGATCACCCGCATTTGCTCGAGTCGCTGCCACGGCAGTCCGAGCACCAGGGCATCGAATTGCGGCTGCGTCAAGGTCATCGGCGCAGTCTCGGCAGGCGCCTGTCGCGGCCACACGAAGCGCCCGTCGTTCAAGCGCCGCGCCGCACACCAAACACCGAAGCCGTCATGCACGAGCAGCTTGATGCGGGTGGCGCGTGCGTTGGCGAACAGGTAGCCGTGATGGGCCTGGGCAGAGCCGAAGACTTGCACCACGCGGGCCAGCAAGCGTTCGGCGCCGGCGCGCATGTCCAGCGGCTCGACCGCCAGCCACAGTTGATCGATGCGGATCATCGTAGCCAACCACGCAGCCACGCCGCGCACTGATCGGCCGCGGCCAGGGGCCAACTCACGACAACGCTCGTGGCGCCCCGGCGCAGTTCGATGCGGATGTCGGCCGGCGCTGCCGGCACGGCCTCACGACTTGGCAAAGCCAGCGCGATGAACTCACCCGCAACGTGGGCTACGCGGGATGATGCCGGCGGCCGGGCCGGCGGCACCACCCCACGGCGCCACTTGTGCACCAGGTTGGCGTTGAGGTCGTAGGCGCGTGCAATGGCCGCCACCGAGGCGCCAGGTTCGTCGCATGCCGCCAGCACCCGGGCTTTGAGTTCAGCCGCGTGGCGCCGCCGCAGCGCACTCTTGATTTGCATGGTGTCCACCTCAGACATAGGTGCACACCATGCTGGCCGCTATCCATCGCACGTTCAAGGTGGGATGGCTGGCCGCTTACGCATCGGCGGCGCCTACGTCACGCGGCTGCTGGACCAGGCCGCCACCTTCCGGGGCTATCCAGCAGCGGTGCGTACCGACAACGGCCCGGAGTTCACCAGCCGGGCGTTCATCGCCTGGACCCAGGCCCACGGCATCCGGCATCTGCTGATCCAGCCCGGACGGCCCATGCAGAACGGCTACATCGAAAGCTTCAACGGGCGGTTCCGCGACGAATGCCTGAACGAGCACTGGTTCGAGACGCTGAGCCAGGCCCGCGCGGCGATTGCGGCATGGCGATGCGACTACAACGAAGTGCGACCGCACGGCAGCATCGGGCGTATTCCACCGGCGCAATTCGCCGAGCAGCACCGAGGGCGCGCCCTCGGTGCTGCTCGGTCATCCAATCCCAATCAACCAAATCCAGTAACCTTCAACCAGGACTCCTGACGAATCGCTGGTACGGCTATTGGGGGCAGGTCAGATGAGCGCCGCGATGTGCGATGCGCGCCTTTCCACGGCGGCATCCGACCTGCGCCGCAACACCAGAAGCATCGACCTTGTCGGCATCGCGGTGGGGATGTGGGAGCAGAAAATGGTAGGTGGGTGGCCAGTCCGAGCCCGTCGCTGCTGGCGATATATCGAGCGTGTGTCTTTGCCTGCCAGAGCATCGCCGCCTACGGCTTCTTGATGGCGCAGTAGGTTCGGCATCCCGAGGGTACAGGCAAAAAACGCCGCCCAACGCGAAGAACCTGCACTACCCACGCATTACAAGCCTCGCGGCAACCCAGCGCAAGCAGCGCAACGTTCCATCATCGATCACGAGCTTGAGGCTGCGTATCACCGCAGCCTTGCTCCGGACCCTGTCTCGTTGCTCGTGCTTCCTGCGCGTAAACGCAAGGCTTCGCATATGACATAGTAAGACTAAGAATTACACTCAGAACTCGATAACAGCGCGAATCTCGAGCCGGTCGTTCAGCCGCTGCAGCGCGAGATTGACGTCTTCAAGCCGAAGTCGATTAGTGACATAGGGCTCGAGCAGCAAAGTCCCTTTGAGGTAGGCGTCGGCCAGGACGGAAAATGTTTCCGCGGCTGAGCCTCCGCCGTAACTGGAACGGGTGATTCGCTTCTCCCCCATCAAAGAACCCCAGCGGAACGCGACTTCCTGCCCTACAGGTACCTTACCTAGCCACACCACTTGGCCGCCTGGCCGGACGAGTTCCAAGCTTGCTCGGAAAGCCGCCTCGTTACCCGCCGCCTCGAACACATAGTCGGCTCCGCGGCCGTGCGTCAACACTAAATGCTCGCCCACTAAGTCCGATCCTAGCTGCATCGTATGCGTGGCACCCATGGCAACGGCGAGATTGAGCCGTTCCGGATCTCGATCAATGGCGATCACGGTGCCTGCGTCTGCCATTCGCGCGCCTTGGATCGCGGACAGACCCACCGCCCCGCAGCCGATCACAGTGACGCTGCTTCCCGGCACCGTCTTAGCTATGTTGAGCACTGCACCAACACCCGTGGCCACTCCGCAGCCCAGTAAACACGCCAAGTGCATCGGGATATCGGGGGGTACTGGCACGGCGCAAGCCCCGGTTACTACCGCCAGTTCCGCGAAGGTACCAGCATACATTAGCTGCTTTATCGGTGTGTCTCCGTAGTACACCCGAGGGCGGCCGTCGAAATGCAGCGCCGCTGCGGCGTGGTCGCGGTATTGCTGGCACAGAATCGGCTGGTGGCGCTTGCAGTAGAAGCAACCTCCGCAATGAGGGTTCCACGAAATTACCACTGGATCCCCTGGCTTCACGTTGCTCACATCCCGCCCGACTTGTTCGACCACGCCAGCCGCCTCGTGGCCGGGTATGAACGGCAACGGCATGCCTAGGTGCCCCTGCACCGCTTCCAGATCAGTATGGCAAAGGCTTGTTGCCGCGATGCGCACCACCACATCTCCGTCGGCGAGGTTGCGCAATTCCAAGTCGCGCAACTGCAGTGGCTGGCCCGCCTGTTCGAGTACAGCAGCCTTCACGCGGTGTTCCCCCAGTAAAACTCGCGTCGCCCGCCGTCAATACAGACGATCTCGCCGTTGATAAAGCCCGCCTGGCGCGAGGCCAGGTAGGCCACCAGCGCTCCTATCTCATTGGGCTCACACAGCCTTCGCGTGGGATTCTGCTCACGGATCACCGCAAGCATCGGTGATGAGAAGCCGTCGATCAATTCGGTGGCAACGTAGCCAGGCGCGATCGCATTAACGGTGATCCCATCCGGTCCCATCTCCTTAGCGAGTGCGCGGGTGAAGCCTGCGATGGACGCCTTGGCTGCAACGTAATGCGTGGCTCCCGGGCGACCGCCTCCGGTGTAGTTCATAGACGAAGTGTTGACGATGCGCCCGTAGCCACCGAGGCGCATGAGAGGAATAGCCGCGCGCGACCAGAGGAAGGTGCTGCGCACATGCGCGCGCTGCATACTGTCCCAGACTTCCGCCGGCATCTCGTACGCGCTGTAATCCGGCTTTACTCCGACGCCGGCATTGTTAACGAGAATGGCTATCTTGCCGAATTTCTCGGCAATCTTGCGCATCGCTTCCGCCACTTCAGCTTCGTCGGCGGCGTCGGCGGGGAACGCCGACGCTTGGATGCCACGCGCACGCAGAATAGCGGCCGCGTCCATTGCTGCGACGGAGTCTATGTCGTTGATCGCGATCACCGCGCCTTCCGCCCCGAGCGCCTCGGCTTCGGCAAAGCCGATTCCGCGCGCCCCACCGGTGATAACGGCCACACGGCCTTCGATGCCCAGATCCATGGTCTGTTACTCAACATCGTCCGTGACGAACTCAGTCGCCGAAGGTTTCACTTCGGTGCGAGGCACGCAGAGATACTCTGATGGTTCGAACCGCTGGGTGATCTGCCAATACTCAAGTTGCTTCCAAGGCGAATTGACGGTTACCCGTCCGGCAGCATTTTTATACCAACTGGTAACGCGCGGGTGAGACCACACCATGTTGGCGCAACGCTCGTCGACCACGGCGTTGTAATGATCATGTACCTCCTGCTTGACTTCAATCGTTGCGAAGTCACTGTCGATCATTGCACGCAAGGCCTGCATGATGTAGCGGATCTGGCATTCGAAATAAAAGATGGTGCTGCCGCCCGGCCCCGGGTTGGTGTTGGGTCCATACATCACAAAGAAGTTGGGGAACTGGGGAACGGTCATCCCCTTATAGGCCCGCGGATCGTCATCGCCCCAGAGCTGGCGTAGGTCGACACCGTGGCGCCCCCGAATTTCCATCGGCCACAACATGCGTGACGCCTGGAAGCCAGTGGCGAAAACGATAGCGTCCACTTGATGGCGGGTTCCGTCTTCCATCACGATCGCGTTCTCGGTCACATGAGAGATTGCGTCGGTGATGAGCTCCACGTTGTCGAGCTTGAGCATGCGGTACCAGTTGTTGTCGCGCAGCATGCGGGAACCATAAGGCGGATAGTTGGGCGTGCACTTTCCGATCAGCGATTCGTCGCCTTCCAGTTCGCTGCGGATGTAAGCAACCAGTTGCTCACGAACTGCATGGTTCTCGCGGTTCAGGGAGATTTCGCTCATAGGCCACTTGGGATCTACGCGCAGCGTGTCATGAAAGCTCTCAGCCGACACCCAGAAGAGCTGAAATCGCTGCCACTGGGAGAAGAAAGGAATATGGTTCAGGGCCCAGCGATGGCCGTCTGTGACCGCCTTATGGTAGTTGGCGTTGCGCATCGCCCAATTGGGCGCGCGCTGGAACACCAGCAGCTCAGCCACGTCGGGGGCAATGCTGGGACCCACCTGCATGCCGCTGGCGCCAGTTCCGACCAGCGCCACCCGTTTGCCATTCACCTCGAAACTGTGGTCCCAGCGGGCGGTGTGGAACTTGGCACCCTTGAAGAACTCGAGCCCTTCGATACGCGGGATGAACGGGCGATTGAGCTGGCCCACCGCGGAAACTAGTGCCGTGGCACGTAGCCTCTCGACTCGGCCTTGGCCATCCACCGTCTCGATGTTCCAGCGATTGACGGCTTCGTCGAAGCTTGCTCGCGTGACCTCAACACCGAGTCGGATCCGATCGCGCAACTTGAATTTTTCCGCTGTCTTACGGATATAACTCAGTATCTCGCCCTGTTTGGAAAAATGATGGGGCCAGTCATTGTTGGGGCTGAAGGAGTAAGAAAAATAATGATTCGGTGTGTCGACGCCGCAGCCGGGGTACGAGTTTTCGAACCAAGTGCCGCCGATGTCTGCATTTTTCTCCAAGATCACGAATGGGATGCCCGCTTGCTCGAGTTGGATTGCCGCGCAGATTCCCGCCAAGCCAGCCCCAATCACCACGACCTTGAACCCTTTGGGAGGTTGCCGAGCCTCGCCGCCTGCTGCCGTAATGCGCGAATGCCTCTCGCTAAGCCCCATTTCTTCCAGCAGCAGTGGCACGTATGCTGAAGGCACTGTCTCGCCGACCGCTACGCTCATCATTTGGCGGAGGATGTCCTCATCTGGAGGGGTCAGGTTAAGGCTGACGCCAGTGTGGCTCTTCAACGTTTCCACCAGCCGGTCTCTGATTTTTTCCTTCAGTTGCTCGGGAATCTCCTCCTGAAAGCTCCAGGCCCCTTTGATGAAGGGCGCCGCTTCGTGAAGAATTTTCATGTCGCCCGTGAGCTGCACCAACACCAGGAGCGTGGGAACAATGTCCGCTTCCTGCAGTGCCGCCCGGAGCGCACGTTCGTCATAGATTGCCGTACTGAATGATGCCTGCATTGCGAATTCCTTTCTAGGTGCGTTTGCCGTTTTGCGCAGAGGGTCAAACGATAGAGGTGAAAGCGCAGGCGTGGGTTGATATCGGATGAGCGCGTGGGTCAGAAAACGTGATTGATCGTGCGAGGCCCTAAGCGGCACGCTGCATTGGCGTTAGCGTCAGTCCGAAGCGCTGGTCCAGCTGAAGTGCGCTTTGCGGCGTTCTAAGACTTCAGCAAACTTTCTCTCCAGGATGTCGACGAAGCATCTCGCAGCAAGAGTGAGCGGGCGTCGCGGATGGTGTACGAAGTAAAGATCAAAGCTCATCTTCGGATTGACAATCGGATAGATGAAGATGTCCTTCCGGTCAAGCTCTTGCATCACGCCGATAGATTGGCATACGGCGCCCCAATCGGAACTTCGGATAGCTTCCATGGTGGCCACGAGTCCGTCGATGCGCATCACACGATTCACGGCGATTTCCCCCCTAGTGATGTAGTCAAGCAACGTGGCGCCCATCAGGTGGCGTTCGGAGGGAACTATCAACTTGAGCTCGCGCATGGTCGACAAGTCGCAAGGTGTGAACTGCGGCCCGTTGATGGGCTGGCCGGAGATAAGGGCGAAGTGATCCTGAAAGCCTGGTCGGCAGGCAAGCCCGCTATGCTCCAGCGGCAAGGCGCCCAGAGCGACGTCAAGAAAGCCTGATTGCACCTGCTCCGTCACGTAACGGCTGTAGGCCTCCACGACAGTCACGTCCACATTGGGGTAGAGGCCCATGAACTCATCTAATATTTCACCCAAAACTCCCTGACAGGTAGCCGAGGGAAGCCCTACGCGCAGAGACCCCGATACGCTATTGCCCTGGACCAGATCGCTCATCTCTTGCTTGGCAAAGGCAAGTGTCCTTGCGATGGGTTGGCACAGTTCATAGAACCGTCGGCCGGCCACGGTTGGCTCGACTCCGCGTTTGGTGCGGTCGAACACTACCGTGCCGAGTTCGTCCTCTAGGTTGCGAATTTGCATGCTCAGCGCGGACCGCACTACGTGCATCCGTTCGGCGGCCTTGGCAAAGCTTCGCTCCTCGTAGACACTCATGAAATAGTGGATAAGCCGAATGTCCATGCTGTCCCGTCTCCTTTTTAGTTAGCGAGAAAGTTCGAGATCTCGCCATTGAGCGCGAGAGCCGCATTCGGGTCCAGAGCGCTAGCCGCTAAATGGCCGTAATTGCTTTGAATATCGACCCACCGACAGTTGGCCACGTGACAAGCCACGCGATGCGCGGCCTCTACAGGGTTATATAGGTCCAAGGGCGGGGCGCCCACTAGGGTGGGGACGCATATCGAGGCAAGCGCCTTATCAGTGTCACCACCATGATCGGCCAACAGCCCCACGTCAAAGGCGTCATAGGCATAGGACTGCCAGATCCAGTCCAATGGATCGAAGCCTTGCGCAATCCACGCTCGCGTCTGGGCCGCCAGCCATGTCTCCACGTGGCCGCTATCGGCAATTTCGCAGTCGAACTGCGACGGGGTGCGCATGCTCGCCGCCTGCATGAGGGGAACCCAGTCCGTCCATACGTCGTGCGGCGGCGCTCCACGTTCCACGCGAGCCAGGCCTGCCTCTAGGTGCGCGCGGGCCATCAGGTTTATTAATCGCGCCCAGGGAGTTGTTTTCGCCATGGGAGTGAGCGCAACCACGCGCCGTGCAAACCCTGGGTACAGTACCGCCCATGCAAGCGCCTGCATTCCGCCCATGGAAGCGCCCACTACCGCATGAAGCTGCCTAATTCCCAACTGCGCCAGCAACGCATGCTGGCTGTGCACCATATCATCGATACCGAAGCGCGGAAAAATGCGGCCCGACTGACCGGGAGAATTGGACGGGGAACTGGTTAACCCGTTGCCGATGGCATCCACCGCCAGTATGCGAAAGCTCCGGGGGTCCAACGCTCGGCCAGGGCCGATCAGAAAGTCGAGGCGATGATGTGTGCTGCCGATGGCGCTGAGTACCAGCACGACGGGTTTTTGCGCCACCCCATCATGTCCATGATCCGCATATGAGATGCGCATGTCGGCAATCTGCCCGCCGCCGGTCAACGAAAAGTCGCCCAGCGACACAAGCCCATGCGGTGCATCGACGCAGCCGGGCAGCAGCCGATGTCTGGATTCAGGGGACTCAGCCAAGGGGGGCACTGCAGCGCGCACTTAGATACCGCGCCGCGTCATTTAGCGCAGTGGCCGCTTCGGGCACCACGGCCGCCATCTGGAGAAACCCGTGAACAAGACCAGGCTGTTCCGCTTCAGTCACGACCAGTCCGGCAGCGCGTGCGCGCCTAGCCAAAGCGCGGCTGTCATCAGCGAGCGGATCGCACTGCGCCGCCATGATGAGCATTGGCGGCAGGCCGGTCAAATCGGCCAGCAGCGGTGAAATCCGCGCATCGGTGGTTCCTGCCTCGCCTGCGGCCTGTAAGTAGTTCGAGCGGAACCAAGCCATGCGGGCGGTTGAAAGCCCATAGTCTCCCGAGCCAAATCGGTCGCTCGACTCACCGCGGCAGTCGGGCCCGAACACGCCATAGAACAGCAGCGCTGCGGCGGGCATCGTCGCATGTTGCCCGCGCAACTCCAGCATCGCCGCCAGCGCCAGGTTGGCGCCGGCCGAATCGCCGGCAATGAACAGCCGTCTTCCGGCGCTGTCGGCCTCCAGCCAGTGCCACGCGCTCAGGCAGTCGTGCAGTGCCGCCGGAAACGGTGCTTCGGGCGCCAGCCGGTAATCGATGCCGACAACTTCGGTGCCTGAACCTAGCGCCAGCCGCGCCATTGCTGCGAGGTGGGTGTCGACGCTGCCCAGTACCCAGCCTCCGCCATGCAGGTAGAGTACCCGCGCTGCGGACAATTGCCCGCCCTGGGCATGAACGGCCACCGCAGGGAGTGGTCCGGCACCAGTGGCGATCAAGAACCTGCGGATAGTGACCCCCGGCGGTACGCGGGGCTGCCATAGTTGCTGTTGCGCTGCGTAACATGCACGGGCTTCTCCTAGCGGCATGGTAGTGATGTCAGGGCCTTCACGCATTCCCACGCGCAGGGTCGCGACAACGTGGCGAATGCCAGGCGCTAGCAGCGCATCGTCCGCCAGCGCGAGTGCCTCTGCCTCATGGTCCGTCGGCATCCTGGTTACTCCAAGCCTTTAATGATCTTCATGGTCGCGGCATCCGCCTCCGCCTGCGCCCGCGTCCCCTCAAAGACGATCTCGCCCCGCTCGATGACGTACAGCCGATCTGCGAAGCGAGGTAGATGATAGAAATTTGATTCCGCGAGCAGCACCGCGCGTCCTTGGTCGAGGATGCTTCGCAGTCCGGCGCTGATGGTCGGCAGGATTGCAGGCGACAGGCCTTCGAAGGCTTCGTCCAACAGCAGAAGATCCGGATCCAGTGCAAGGGCGCGCGAGATTGAGACCATCTTGCGTTCGCCACCCGATAGCTGCTGCCCGCCGCGATGCGCGTAGCCGCGCAGTTTGGGGAAGATAGAGTAGGCAGCCTCCAGTCGCTCGCTTGCAGGACGAGCAGTCTTGCGCGTCCAGGTCGGCAATGCGATGTTGTCCTCGACCGTGAGGTCGCCGAACACGTCGCTGCCTTCGGGGGTGTAGCCCACGCCCTTGGCCGCGATCCGGTGCGTAGGCCACCCCTCTAGCGAGTCTCCGCCAAACCGGATCTCGCCCGAGGCAACTTTGTGGTAGCCCATGATGGCGCGAAAAGTGGTGGTTTTGCCCGCCCCGTTTCGTCCGACAAGGCACACCAGCTCCCCCGGCTCAACCCGCAGCGACAGATTGTGCAGGACATGGTTGCCTTGCCGGTGGACGTTCACATTTTCAAGTTGTAGCGTCATGCCGTTGTCTCCAGCTTCCCGACGACGACTGACAGGATCTCTTCGTTAGAGAAGAAGTCATCCGTGGGTTGGTCGGCGATCTTTCGCCCCCCCTGCATTGCCACGATCCGGCTGGAATAGCGCCGGACCAGGTCCATGTCGTGCTCGATCAGCAGGATCGCGCCGACATTCATCTCGCGCGCCG
>CADEEJ010000167.1:5181-11589 GCA_902826315.1 uncultured Steroidobacter sp. | reverse complement strand
CGAAGTGGTCGGCATCAACTCGCAGATCTACAGCCGCACCGGCGGCTACATGGGCGTGTCGTTCGCGATCCCGATCGACGTCGCGAGCGGCGTGAAGGATCAGCTCATCAAGAGCGGACGCGTCACGCGCAGCCGCATCGGCGTCTCGATCCAGGACGTCACGGCGCAGCTCGCCGAGTCGTTCGGCCTCGACCGCCCGCGCGGCGCGCTGGTCGGCATGGTCGAAGCGGACAGCCCCGGCGAGAAAGGCGGCGTCAAGGCTGGCGACGTCATTCTCAAGGTCGATGGCACGACCATCGAGACCTCCTCGCAGGTGCCGGTGATCGTCGCGGCCAAGAAGCCCGGTACGCCGATCGACGTCGAGGTGTGGCGCAACGGCTCGACCAAGGAGCTGTCGGTGCGCCCGGTCGAGATCCAGGAGAAGAACCAGCGCGTCGCCGCGAACGACACGCAGTCGGGCGATGAGACCTCGAAGCTCGGCCTCGCGGTGCGGCCGCTGACGCAGCAGGAGAAGCGCCAGGCGGAAACCGACGGCGACTTGCTGGTCGAGGACGTCGACGGACCGGCGGCCCAGGCGGGCGTGCGCCCGGGCGACGTGATCCTCGGCGTCAACGGCGCGAAGGTGAAGTCGCTGGACGAGCTGCGGGCCGCGGCGAAGAAGCGCAACGGCAAAGTAGTCGCGCTGCTGATCGAGCGTGATAATGCCCAGATCTTCGTACCCGTGCGCGTAGGCTGATGCGCCAGTAGTTAATGCGCCTGCTCCTGATCGAAGACGACCTGCAAGCCGCCGAGTATCTCGTCAAGGGATTGCGCGAGAGCGGCTACAGCGTCGAGCACAGCCCGGACGGCCGCGACGGCATGGAGAAGGCCGGTCGCGGTCCGTACGACGTGATCATCGCGGATCGCCAGCTGCCGTATCTCGACGGACTGGCGATCATCACCTCACTGCGCGAGCGCAGCGATCGCACGCCGGTGCTGATCCTGTCCGCACTCGGCACCGTCGATGACCGCGTGCACGGCCTGAAAGCCGGCGGCGACGACTACCTGACCAAACCCTTCGCCTTCGCCGAGCTGCTGGCACGCATCGAAGCGCTGAATAGACGCGGCGCGGCGGCGAGCGAGACGACTCGGCTGAAGATCGCCGATCTCGAGCTCGACCTGCTGGCGCGTCGCGTCACCCGCTCCGGGCGCAACATCGAGCTGACCACGAAGGAATTCCAGCTGCTCGAATACCTGGTGCGCCACACCGGCCAGACGGTGACGCGCACGATGCTGCTGGAAGGCGTGTGGAACCTGCATTTCGATCCGCAGACCAACATCACGGACGTGCACATGAGCCGGCTGCGCAACGCCATCGACAAGGGCTTTCCCAAGCCGCTCATTCACACCGTGCGGGGCGCGGGTTATGTTCTGAAGGAATGATACGCAGAGCAACCCCCCGCTCATGACTGCGCCGCGCATGCGGCTGTCCTCAGCGCGCCTCGCCGCGCTGTTCGTGGTCATCTTCGCCGCGGCAATTACCTTGGTGCTGACCGCGGTGTACGTCCTCACCGCGCGCGTGCTCGACCGCGAAGTGGACTCCGTGATCCGCAGCGAGGTCACGCATCTCGTCGACGACTATTCGAGCGGCGGCCTGCTGCAACTGGTCGCGACCCTGCGGCGTCGCGCCGACAGCTGGGACCGCACCGGCGCTGTCTATCTATTGATCGAGCCGACCGGCTATCCGATCGCCGGCAACCTCGCGCACTGGCCGATCGACTTCGACACCTACGGCAACTGGATCGAATTCGAGATCGACGCGAGCGAAGCCGGCGGAGTGGTCTCGCATCCGGTGCGCGCGCAAGTGTTCCTGCTCCCCGGCGGACGCCGGCTGCTCGTCGGCACCGACATCCTGGAGCGTCACAAACTCGCCGGGCGGCTGCGCACTGCAATGTTCTGGGGCGCGGGATCGAGCGTGCTGCTCGCGACGATCTTCGGACTCACCTACAGCCGGCGCATCCGCCGCCGCGTCAGCGCGTTCGCCAACACGTGCGAGTCGATCATGGCCGGCGACCTGTCGCGGCGCCTGCCCGTCGAAAAGTCGCACGACGAGTTCGACGAGCTCGGCGCGGCCGTCAATCGCATGTTGGAAACGATCGAGCTGCAGACCGACATGCTGCGCACGACGTTCGACAGCGCTGCGCACGACCTGCGCGGTCCTCTCTATCGCGCGCGAGTGCGCATCGAAGAGTCGCTGCAGCACGAAGGCTTGAGCGAGGATGCGCGCGGGACGATGGAAGCGACGCTCGCGGAGCTGGAACGCGTGCAGCGAACGCTCGGCACGCTGTTGCAGATCGCACAAGCCGAAGGCCGCGGCCGCGATGTGCCGACCGAGCCCGTCGATCTCGCCGCGCTGGCGCGCGAGCTGGTCGACTTGTATCGGCCGGAAGCGGCGACCCGCGAAATCACACTCGAATACCGCGGGGTCGAGACGGCGACGACTCGCGGCAACAGCCAGTTGCTGGCGCAGGTGCTCGTGAACCTGATCGAGAACGCCATCAAATATGTGTCGCCGGGCGGCCGCATCGACGTGGGTGTTGCGGGCGAGCCGGACGCCATCGCGCTGCAAGTCGCCGACAACGGCCCCGGCATCCCGGCCGCAGACCGGCAGCGCATTCTGCAGCCGTTCGTCAGGCTCGAACGCGATCGCGAGCAGGTCGGCAGCGGCTTGGGATTGAGCCTGGTCGCAGCAGTCGTGCGGCTGCATCGCGGCAGCATCGATCTGCTCGACAACAATCCGGGCTTGATCGTGCGCTGCCGGCTGCCGATGGTGCCGGGAGAAAAAACGGCCCATAACTGAGCGGCGCAGCAATGCTGCACTGCTGAGTTTTGGTATGTTTTTTTAACCCGGCACCATCTCCACTCGGATCCAGATCTCGCGCGCATCGCTCTGTGTCGAATACTGGCGGCTGAGAATGCCGCGCTGCTGCGATGACGACGACTCGTTGACGCCGCCGAGCCGGATCCATTCGCCGAGCGGACCGCTCACCTGTGTCGTCAGGCTTTGCGTCTGAACAGTGCCGTTCGCAAGGCGCTCGTCTTGCTGTTCGATGTCGAGCACGACCTGCGTTCCGCGTAAACGCGGCGTCACGACAAAACCGCTGCTCAAGTTCCGATAGCTGGTCGTCGCGCCGGCAAATGGGCGACGCCCTGCACCCGCAACGACTGACGTGACGATGGGAACGTCGCTGCCGCTGCTGATCAATGCCGAGTTGCCTTCGATGACCTGCACGCTCGCGATGCCGCTGTTGCGGTCGCGTGAGCTCGACTCCGTCGCGCGGACCGATACATCGGCGGCCCGATTGCTCACCGTGCCGCTCACTCGTGCGCGCTCGCGCTGGACTTCCTGCTCTGTGCTCCGTCGGACGGACACCAGGAGCTGGTTCGGCTTGCGATCGATCTGCTCAAGCGCAGCGCGCAGCTGCCGTAAGTTCGAAGGGCTCGCTCGGACGAAGAGCTTGTAGTCCTGCCCGGTCAGGGCCCCGCCCTTCTCCAGGAGCGGCTGCAGCACGGGGATGACTTCGGCCGCGGTCCGGTACTTCAGGTCGATGACGTCCAGGGACTGCGCCACAACGGGGCAGGCGATCAGGCAAATGCTGATCAAGACCCCGGCCAATCGCTGGAGGATTCCGCTCGGCAGGCTCATGCCGTCGATTGTGCCTCAACTTCCGGCGCCGGATGCCGAAGCAGCCATCAGGCTATGAATCTAATCATCGGCATCGTCGTCGTTTTCGGTTGCGTTCTGGGGGGCTTCGCCGTGCACGGCGGCCAGCTTGGCGCCCTATGGCAACCGTCCGAGCTGCTGATCATCGGCGGTGCCGCAATCGGCGCGCTGATCATCGCCAACCCGATGCGCGTCACCAAGAAGGTGGCTGGCGGCTTTGTCACGCTGCTCAAGGGCTCCCGCTACAAGAAGGAGCACTACCTCGGGCTGTTCGCCGTCATGTACGAGCTGCTGTCGCTCGCGCGCAAGGAAGGCATGATGGGCCTGGAGCGCGTCATCGAAGAGCCCGCGAAAGCGGAAGTGTTCAAGAAGCGGCCGCTGATCCTCAACGATCATCACGTCATCGAATTCATCCAGGATTATCTGCGGCTGATCATCAGCGGCGACATGGACGAGCATCAGCTCGAAGCGCTGATGGACCAGGAGATCGAGACGCATCACCACGATGGCGAAGAGCCGGCGCAGGCGATGAGCAAGGTGTCGGATGCGATGCCCGGCTTCGGCATCGTCGCGGCGGTGCTCGGCATCGTGAACACGATGGGCGCGCTCGGCGGCCCGCCGTCCGAGATCGGCCACAAGGTCGCGGCCGCGCTGGTCGGCACGTTCCTCGGCATTCTGCTCGCGTACGGCCTGCTCGGGCCGATGAGCAATGCGCTCGAGCGCATGGCGCGCGACGAGTCGCATTTCTACATGACGATCAAGACCTGCATCATGGGCTTCCTGCGCGGCCAGCCGCCGCAGGTCGCGATCGAGTTCGGCCGCAAGTCGACGCCGGGGGCGCTGCGACCGACCTTCAAGGACCTCGAAGCCCAGCTGCGCAAGAAGGCCTGACGCCATGGGCCGCGCCGCCGCCAAACAGGTCGAGGGCGAACAGCCCCGGCCGATCATCATCAAGAAGATCAAGAAGGGCGGCCACGCGCACCACGGCGGCTCCTGGAAAGTCGCGTTCGCCGACTTCGCGACCGCCATGATGGCGTTCTTCCTGCTGATGTGGCTGATGGAAGCGACCACCGAAGAGCAGAAGGGCGCGATCTCCGAGTACTTCAACAATCCGTCGAATGTGCAGGGCGCGAGCCCCGTGCCGTCGCCCTCGCCGGTCCAGGGTCCTGGCGGTGCGAGCACGAGCATGATCAAGCTCGGCGGCGGCATGGAGCTGCATCACGACGCCGCACCGCCCGCGCCGATCGCGCCGCCGACCCCCGGCACGCAGACTGCGACGCGTGCCGATGACGACGGCGCGCAGGACGAGAAGCTCGATAACGAGCGGCTCGCCGGACTGCTCAGCGACCTGCACAAAGCGATCGACGAACGCGAGTCGCTGGCGAAGTTCAAGGATCAGATCCTGCTCGACGTGACGCCGGAAGGCGTGCGCATCCAGATCGTCGATCACGAGCGCCGCTCGATGTTTCCGCTCGGCAGCGCGCGGCTCGAAGACTTCAGCAGCGACATCCTCAAGGAGCTCGCGCACATCGTGAGCGGTGTGCCGAATCGCATCAGCATCAGCGGCCACACGGACGTGCGGCAGTACAACGCGGTGAATTACTCGAACTGGGAGCTTTCGGCCGATCGTGCCAACGCGGCACGACGCGCACTGCTCGCGGGCGGGCTCGCCGCGGAGAAGATCGGTCGCGTCGTCGGACTCGCATCGAGCGTGCTGCTCGATCCGTCCATACCCGACGCCCCGGTGAACCGGCGCATCAGCATCGTCGTGATGAACAAGCGCACCGAAGCTGCGATCAGCGCGGAGAACGGCAATCTGCTGATGGTGCAGGAAGCGGGACCGTCACCGGCACCCGGCGGCGAACCGGTCGCGCAGCAGCCCTCGGTCCCCTGAACTAATGAACAGGGCTAGGGAATCTGAATCTTGCCGCCGCCGCGCCCACCCGGTCCGCCCGGGCCGAGGTTCGGCATGCCGCCCTGAGGCACGACCAGCTGCGAAGCCTGTTGCCGACGCAGCTCCTGGATCTGCTGCACGGTGCGCTCGATCGCAACGGTTGCGGCAGCAGAAAAGCCCGCGACCGCATCGGCCAGCGTCTTGCCTTCGATCTCGAAGCTCAGCGGCACGGGTCCCATGTTCGTCATGATTTCGGCCTGACCGACAAATACCATCGGACGCGTGGTGTCCGGCGCGCCATCGCCGGTGACAGGCGTCAGCTGCCGAATCGCCCCGACCTTGCGATCGGTGATCATTTCCTCGCGATAGAGTCCCGCCGCATCCATCTGCGGGTCCTGATTACGTTCATCGGCCATGGTCGTATCCGGGTGCAACGCCAAACATGCGGGGGCGTCAGTAGACCAGCGCCCGCCGCGATCTTCAAGGCGCCCGGGGCGGGACGCTTCCGGTACAATGCCGGCCACAGCAGGACCCCCGCCATGCAGGAAACCGACAACCCTTTCAGCGAAGCATTCGGCAAAGCCGTCGACCTGGGTAACAGGATCGCCGACACCGACGACAAGGCCGACATCTGGGACATCGCCGACGGTCTGCTCGCGGGCGCCGTGCAATATTGGCTGTACTCGCGGCAGCCGTGCGCCGATCCCGAGTGCGAAGAGTGCGTGCCGATCAGCACTGCCGAAGGACGCATCGAAGAGCTGCGCCGACTGATGCGCCAGTTCGCCGAAGAGAGCGAATATTTTCACTCGCC
>CADEEJ010000167.1:3084-5081 GCA_902826315.1 uncultured Steroidobacter sp. | reverse complement strand
AGCTGCGCCGACTGATGCGCCAGTTCGCCGAAGAGAGCGAATATTTTCACTCGCCGACCGATCGCAACGTCGGCCGCGCGTAGCGGCGCTTGTCAATCTCCGTATTGCGAATTTTTCACGCGAAATTTTTCTGCGTGCGTACGCGCTTGATCCGTAAGGCGGCGTAAAAACCACGCCCGGAAGCGCTCGCGTTTTGCGATCCAGCGCACACCGCCTTGCGTGCGACGCATTCCACACTTTGCCTCGTTACGACCATGACGCGAGTCGCGGAGGCATCGCACAGTGGGCATGTTGAAGAATCTCAAGCTGCGCCATCGCGCCTACGAGTGCGCGTACAACTCGTTTCGTTTCGCTGCGCGTCTGCGCGGCGACCTGAGCGAATTCGCGCCGTCGATCGCGGAGACGCTGCAGAGTGTCGGCGACGAGCTCGCAGCGTTGGCGCGCGACAGCTGCCCGACTGAGAGCGAGCGCCGTCAGCTGATCGATGGACTCGAAGGCGCGCTGCGTGCGCTCGGACTTTCCGACGCCGCGCAGGTCCACATCGTTTCGCAGCTCGCACCGCGCATCATGGCCGGCGAGCCGGCGAGCGCGAGCAAGGAAGCGTGGACACGGATGGCAGTGTGAGCGGCCCGCTCCGACCCGTTATTTAACCAATCGTCGGTAGCTGCTCACGGTCGCTTTTGCCTGGTACGACATAACCTTAAATTCCCTACAGACTGCGACTTGTCGCTAAATCAAGTGTCGGCTGAAAGCGACCAAACCGCTTGACTTATCCCCGCGGCGAAGCGGATTATCAAACCGTTCCAAGGGCAAACTCGCCGAAAGGCGAGGACGCAAAGCTTCCGGTCTAACGGATTCATTTCCTAAGACAGCGGGGTTGCCACGGGGCCGCGACAGGATCGCGGCAGCCGGTTCGCAGATAGAAACAGAAACGCGAACCTTCCGTGACGAGCGCGAAGCGCATCGATGCGCGCTCACTCCCCCATCGAAATGAGTCACGGCCGGGCTTTGATCGCTCGACTTTGTCGATTTGCATTCGGGCATGGGGAAGAAAGACGTGGACAAGAGCACCAGCAACGCTCAGCTAGCCGTGACGCCGGCGCTCGCGCCCATTGGGGCCGCAAGCGGCACCGGCTCGGCGCTGTTCGTCATCAACCTGTGCGCGTCGATCGCACCGGTGCGACTCGACGGCAATAACATCCCGGGGCTCGAGAACTATCGTCTCTATCAAGTGGCGCGCGTCGAGGACGGCCGCACGCGTCACCGCCTGCGGCTCGGCTTCTTCACGAGCGAATCGCACGCCGAAAGCGTGCTGACTGTCGTGCGTCAGCAGTACCCGACTGCATTTACAGCGTGCCTGTGCGAAGAAGATCGCCGCTTCGTGCGCGGCTACTCGCCCGAGGGCGCTGCGCAACCGAAACCCGCTGCTGTTCAACCGAAAGCGGCTGTCGCTCAGCCCAAGCCCGCTGCAGCTCCCGCGACGGCGACGAAGCACGCGCCGCCCGCTGCTGCCACGAAACAAGCGCCCGCTGCAGCGAAGAAGCCTGCGGCCGCGGATTCCGAAGTCATCGAGCTGACCTGGGAGCCGGAGACCTCTGCTGCGAAGCCGGCACCGAAAGCTGCCACGCCGGCGCCCGCCGCGAAGGCTGGCGTCGTACCGACTGAGGGTCTCGACGAATTCACCTGGGAGCCGCCGTCTTTGACGCCCGCGGCCGACGCGGCGATTGCCAAGACCTCGGCCACCGGGATCATGAAGGCGAAGATCAGCGCCGAGAAACCGGCCCCAGAGAAGAGCACGTCGGATACGGCCAGACATCCAGCACTCAAGCTCGCAGCGAAGGCCCCGGTCGCCAAAGCAGCAGCGCCTGTCGCTGCCAAACCTGCGATGCCGATCGCTGCGAAACCCGCTGCGCCTATCGCTGCGAAGCCCGCTGCACCCGTTGCTGCGAAGCCGGCCACACCCGTCGCGAAACCTGCGGCTCCGCCGGTCACTACAC
>CADEEJ010000167.1:0-2984 GCA_902826315.1 uncultured Steroidobacter sp. | reverse complement strand
GCTGCGAAGCCGGCCACACCCGTCGCGAAACCTGCGGCTCCGCCGGTCACTACACCGGCTGCCGCGAGCAAGCCCGACACGGCGAGCAGCATGCGAGTGCGCACGCTGACGATCTCAGAGCCGCCGCCCGCTCCGGCTCAAGCCAAGCACACTGCACCGTCAACACCGGCAGCGCCGTTCCACGTCGGCAAAGGCGTCGAGCACAGAGACACCGGCATCCGTCTCGCGGCGGAGCACGGGCCGGCGAAACCTGCGGAGCCCGCCAAGCCCCCTGTACAGGCCAGGCCCGCGGTACCGGTGAAGCCGAAGATCGACAAGCCGGCCGGCACTGCGAAACCCGCCGTGACGCCCACACCGAAGGCCGCCGCGAAGGTTCCGGAGAAAGTCACGAAGCCGACGCCGGCACATGCTGCGCCCGTCGCTGCGACGAAGCCCGCCCTGCCGGCACTGCCGCCGGCGATCCGCATCACCGGCTCGACTGGGTCGACGCCGGAGCTCGACAGCACACAGACCATCCGCGCGTTGACGAGCGCAGAGATGGAAGACGCGGCACAAGAGAAGTGGTTTGCCGTGCAGCTCGCGGTCTCTGACCAGCCGGTCAACCTCGACGCGATGCCGCGGCTCGACATCTTCGAAGCGTATCGCCTGTACTCCGTCGCAACTGCCGGCAGTGGCAAGATCGTGCACTCGCTGCGTCTCGGCTTCTTCAAGGAAGCCGTGTCGGCCGAAGCGGTCATGGGTTATCTGCAGACGTTCTTCGGCCAGCCCTCGGTCATGCGCATCAGCGTTGCCGAGCACGCACGCTTCAAGGATCCGCCGTCGATCAAGAAGCCCGCCCCGCCGCCCGTTCACGAAGCAAAAGTCGTCGAGCTGAGCAATGCGCGCGCGGCTCGTCCGGCTGTCCCGACGGTGACGGTCGAAGTGACGCCCGGCGTCGATACGTCAGCGACGGGCGCGTTCCGGCCGCTCGACACCGGCTCCTTCAAGACGAGCAACTCCGGCTCGCACAAGGCACTGAGCGCGACCGGCACGCACAAAGCGTTGAAGCCCGGTGGCGCGAACGGCAAGCGCGCGCACGTCAAGACCGGTAACACCGGTAGGCACAAGACACTGCCGCCCATCGAGAAGAAGAGCCTCGCAGAGCAGCTGCTCGACGAAGCGCGCGAAGTGCAGTTGTCGGAGAGCGGCATCCGCAAGCTGCCGAAGAACGATTCGCTGCTGTCGCGCATGCTCGGCAAGCTCACCAAGTAGCGCACGCTCCACGTTGCATCGATACTCCTGCATCAGGCAATGAGCCTGGTGCTGGAGCGCGTGCGTGGACTTCACTACTGCCGACCTGTGCGATCGCTTCGCGGCCGAGCTGCAGATCGGCGAGCCCCTGTTTCACGACTACGGCGGCAAGCCGCGCTTCGCCGGCCAGATCGCCACCATCAAGTGCTTCGAAGACAACTCGCGCGTGCGCGATCTCGTTGCCGAGGAAGGTCGCGGCCGCGTGCTCGTGATCGACGCAGGCGGCTCGACGCGCCGCGCAGTGCTCGGTGACATGCTCGCGAAGCAAGCCGTCGACCAAGATTGGAGCGGCATCGTCGTCTACGGTTGCATACGCGACTCATTCGCAATTGCGCAGCTCTCGCTCGGCGTGAAAGCGCTCGGCACGTGCCCGCTAAGGACGGACAAGCGCGGCGAAGGGCAGCGCGACGTGCCAGTGCGCTTCGCGGGTGTGAACTTTCGTCAGGACGATTGGCTGTATGCAGACGAGGACGGGATCATCGTCGCGTCACGCGCGTTGAGCTGACACCAAGCGATCATTTACGGCGTTTTCAGTCGCCGTTTATGATGCGCGCCGTACCGTACCCACCCCTTCAGCTCGACCGCGAGAACGAGGACCGATCATGACCGACCGCCGCTACGATCGTCGTACAGTTCTGAAGAGCGCATTGGCAGGACTCGCAGCATTGCCAGCTGCCGGCCTGGTGCAGACCGCCCACGCGCAGGCCGCGCCGCCGCACCTCGACGAGAAGGATCCGCTGGCGGCCGCGATGGGCTACGTGCACGACGCGAAGAAAGTCGACGCGAACAAAGTGCCGCAGTACAAGAAAGGCGCGCACTGCGCGAACTGCCTGCAAATGACCGGCAAGGATGGCGACGAGTGGCGCCCCTGCAATATCTTCCCGGGCAAAGTCGTCAACGCGAACGGCTGGTGCAAGGTGTGGGTCGTGAAGCCGGGCGCGAAGGTCGGCTGACGTCCTATTTTTCTTGCGCCGGATCGCCTGCCGGCAGCACGTCTTGCGCCCATTCGTAACGTTTCCACGCCGGCACCGGCGTGGAAACGTCCGCACGCGGCACGAACTTCGAGCGCTCCACGAGCTGGTACTTGTGGATGTAGCGCGGACAGTTCGGAAACACCTCGCGCACACGCACTTTCACGACGAACTGCGCCTGCAGATAAGGCGGCTCGACCGCGCTCGGCGGTTCGAGCGACGCCGTGCCGTTCACGCGGATGCGCCGGCCCGCTTCGAGGTCGATGAACAGCAGGCCGACGTGCGGGTTCATCTTCGTGTTGCCAAAGGACAGGTACATGCCGTTGCCGTCGTAGCTCGGGAACACGAGCGTGCTTTCGTCCAGCACGCGCACGAATCCCGGATCGCCGCCCTTGTACGAGCAGTTCGGCCGGCCCTCGTCGTCCGCGGTGGCGAGAAAGAACATGTCGCGACGCTCGATGAACTCGCGATCCTCCGCCGTGAGCGACGTGTGATACGTCACCTTCTCCAGGCGGTCCGCGAGCCGCTCGGTGTCGAACTGCCGCTGCAGCTCGCGATGCCCTTCTTTATAGAGACGTGACATGGTGCGCTCCTAGTTGTCTCGTCGAAAGCGGCCAAGGCCCTTTCGACCACGCCGCAAAAGACGTGGCTTTTGCCGGCTAGTTTTCTCTCGTCAGAGCCTGAGGCGCTCGCCATAGCCGGTCAGCTCGAGATAGCCGCGGC
>CADEEJ010000166.1:6484-11885 GCA_902826315.1 uncultured Steroidobacter sp. | reverse complement strand
TGGGCTGATAGATCGCGACATTCTCGAAGCGGCCGTGAGATATCGTCTCGGCGCCGCAGTGCGCAGCGCTCCACAGCAACAGCAGCAGCCACCACCGCTTCATTTTGCGATCACGCCTCGCAGGCCGCCGGCAATCAATGTCGTCACGTCCGCGATCGACAGCAGCGTCGCGACGCCAGGCGGCGCAGCGAGATAGCGCGGCTCCCATACCGGCAGAAACTTGTCCTTGAAGCTGCGCAGGCCGCGGAAGTTGTAGAAGCTCTCGCCGGAATCGAACAGCCAGCGGCCGAAGCGGTGCCAGCTCGGCGCGAGCTCATGGGTGCCCATGCCCGCCATCGGCGCCATGCCCAGCGCGAAGCGCTGCACACCCTGCGCCTTGAAATGCAGCATCAGCTGCGTGAACAGGAAGTCCATCGTGCCCGACGGTGCGCCGGGCACGTGTCGCATCAGGTCGACGCTGACTTCGCTCTGCTCCTGCGTGCACAGGATATTCGCGAATGCGACGATCGCGCCGTGCTGGCGCACGACCGCGATCGGCCGGCGCAACATGTAGTCGTCGCGAAACGCGCCCAACGAAAACCCTTTCTCGCGCGTGCGCGATTCGGCGAGCCACGCATTCGAGATCACACGCAGCTCGGGCAGCAGCGCCGGCACTTCTGCGACCGGCGCGACAGCAAAGCTCAGACCGTCGCGCTCTGCGCGATGCATTGCGTGACGCAGGCTGGCGCGCTTCGAGCCCTGCAAGCTGAATTCCTGCAGCGGCACATGGGCGTACTCGCCGAGTTTCAATGCGCGCAGGCCGGTATCGAGATACAGCGACAGCGACTCCGGCCGTACCTGATAGAACACCGCGCGGCCGCCGTGATTCGTCGCCTCTTCGATGAAGCGCCAGATCAGGTCCGGCCATTCGGCGCGCGGCCCGACCGGGTCGAACAGCGAGATCCAGGCGCGTCCCTGGCGTCCGAACATCACGAACGACTTGCCCGAAGCCGAGAACAGCAGATGCTTGTCGCCCATCAGCACCAGATTCGCGTCCGCGTGCGGTTGCGCGCTGACAATCGTCTCGGCGCGATCCAGGTCCGCCGTGCTCGGCAGCGCCGGCACGCCAGGCGACGGACGCAGCAACTGCCAGATCGCGAAGCCGAGACCGACGAGCATCACGCCCAGCATCGCGCGCAACCCGCGCGGCGCATTGGCATCGAATTCGAACACCCACCACAGCTCGCGGTCGTACGCCACTTCGCGATAGGCGATGAACAGGATCAGCAGGGCGGCCGCCACGACCCAGGTGATCGACAGGATCCACGCGCCGTTGAGTGCCTGCGAGAACAGCGAGGAGCGGCGCTCGAACTGACGACGCGAAGCCAGCAACAAGAAGGCCAGGACAGTGAGATAGGCGCCTTCCGAGAGCGCGATGCCTTTGGGCAGCGCGAGCACCGCGGCGATCAGCGCGAGCAGGAACGCGGCCCACCACGCTGCGTCCAGCCGGTTCAGCAAGCCACGCGCGATCACGAGCATCGCGAATCCGGCCACGCTCCCAATGAAGTGCGACGCCTCGACGAGAGGCAGCGGCACGTGCAGTTCCAGCAGATCCGTTGCGACGCCCGACAACGGCGTCACACCAGAGACGAGCAACCACGCGCCCGCGATGAACGTCAGTGTCGCGAGCAGGAGCGGTGAAATCGCGACGGCAGCACGGCGGATCGGCGCCGCAACGCCGGAGCTCAGCTCATAACCGGCGAGCAGCATCGCAGCAGCGATGAGTGGCAGGAGGTAGTAGACGATTCGATAGAGAACGAGCGCGCCGATGATCTGCTCCGGCGGCGCGCGTCCGCCGCACGCGAGCAGGATGACGGCTTCGAACACGCCCAGTCCGCCGGGCACGTGGCTCAACAGGCCGAGCGCGACCGCCATCGCATACCAGGCGAAGAACGCGGGCAGACCGATGATGCCCGACGGCAACAGGAACCAGAGCGCGGCCGCGGATGCGGTGAGATCGAGCGCGGAAATCACCAGCTGGCGGATCGCGAGCTCGGGCGGCGGCAATCGCACCTGCCAGCGATTCAGGATGTGAAGCTCACGACGTCGTGCCGCGGTCATGATCAGTGCGGCGACTCCGAACAGCAGCAGCACCGCGATCGCGCGCAGGAACCAGCTCGGCAGTCGCGCCAACTCGGCGACATCCGGTGCGCCCCACAGCAATCCCGCCGCGCCGAATGCCGTCATGCCGATGACGAACGCTCCGGCGTTGAACGCTGCAGCTTGCGCGACGCGCCCGGCGTCGACGCCAGCAGCCGTGTACAAGCGCATGCGCACCGCGCCGCCCGTGAGCACGCCCAAACCGACCGTATTACCGAGTGCGTATGCGATGAACGATGTGAGCAGAACAGTGCCGCGACGAACCTGCGCACCTGCGTACTTCAACGCCGAGAAGTCGTAGCCCGTGAGAACGAGGTAGCTCAGCGCGGTAGCGAGTCCGGCCAGCAGCAGGTCCGACGCGGGCTGCGCCGCGATCTGCTGCACGACTTCCGCGTAGCTGACTTCGCGTAGCAACGAGCGCAAGGCATCGAACAGCAGCGCGCTGAGCGCGAGCACGGCTGCGCCGATTGCCCAGGGACGCCACCGGTTCCAGTTGCTAGCACTCACACGGCATTGTGACGCGAGTGACTCGTGTAAAGATTACGTTGTCGAAATCAATCGAAATCAAGCGCGCTCGGTCGCAAGCAGCATTGCCAAGCGCTCGGCATGCCCACGCAGTTCGCTGGCCGCAGTCGCCTCCCACAGGTCGGCACGCAGCATGGGACCGACGTAGAAGAGGTGCGGGCCCGGCCAGCCGTCGGCATCGAGGACCGCGCCACGCGGCCCGGTGCGCAGCCCCAGCCCGAGCGGATCGGGAACGCACAGGCCGCACTGCACTAGGCTGCGCCAGAGCGGCTCGGTAGAGCGTGCAACCGCGTAATCCGGCCCGGTGCAATTCACGACCTGATCGAAGATTTCGGTGCGCTCAGCCGCAGTGCCGCGCGGGCGCCATGCGACTTCGATCTGTCCGGCCCGGTCCGTGAATCGCAGCAGATGACCCGCATGAACGTGCAGACGTTGCGCCTTCCGCAAAGCTTCCATGCGTTGCACGAGCTGCAACGGCAGACGATGGCGATGCGCATCCCATTGCGCGCGCAAGTGGCGCAGGAATCGCACGCGCTCGTGCTCCGACAAGCGCTGCCAGATCGTCGGCGCCATGTTGCGCACGAATGTGATCGCTTCGCGCCAATCGCCGCCGCTTTTTTCCGCTTCGCGCGCCAGCAGCCTGACGGACTTCGTCAGTCCTCGCAGCGAAGTAGATGCGGCGAGCAGCAGCGCGTTGCCGTCACCCTTGAATGCGTCGGGCCGGAATGCAGTCTGTTGCGGCGGCACGAGCCCGTGTCGTGACAGCGCATGCAGCGTCGGCGTGCGCTGCGGATCGACCGATGCTGCATTGATCACGTCGGCCGCCGTCAAGCCCGTACCGATCAGCAACACTTGCTGATTGCGCGAAAACTGCAGCTCGTTCGACCACGGGTCGGCAACGTACGCCGCATGCTCGGCGACCGGCGCAGCGACTGCGAGCGACGCGGGCTTGGGATTGCCGAGCGCGAGGACCACGTCGTCGGCTGTGAGCGTGCGGCCGTCTCGCAGCTCCACTTGCAGCGGCAGATGGCGCTCGAGGCGCCGCACGTTCGTCGCATCTCCATGCAAGACATCGAGGCGAATGTTGGAGGGCGCACTGAGCTGCGCGGCCAGCAGAAACTCCTGCAGATACTCGCCGTACAGCGGGCGAGGCATGAAATCCTCGCCGCTCGCGTTCGGAATGCGTCGCTGCACGAACTCCAGAAACTCGTTCGGTGCCGCGCTGTTCGCCGACATACGGCTTGCGGGCACGTTCAGCAGGTAAGGAAATCCACGGTCGGCATAGGCGACGCCGCGGCCGACAGCGCCGCCGCGCTCGATCAACACCAGCCGCGTCGGACCCGGCGGCGGCTTGCGCAACAGGTTCGCGGCCAGCACGGTTCCGCAGAACCCGCCGCCGACGATCACGATCGTGCGTAACAGGGCCGGCAAGCGTGCGTCCTAGTCGACGATCAACTTATAGCCGGCACCGACGACGGTCTGCAGCATCTGCGGCGCGGCCGGATCCACTTCGACCTTGTGCCGCAGCCGATGCACGAGCTGCTTCAGCAACTGGCGATCGCCGGAGCCTTTGTGTCCCCACACTTGCATGAGCAAGCGGTCCGAGCTGACGGTGTGACCCGCATTCGCCACCAGCATCTGCAGCAGCCGCAGCTCCAGTTTCGTGAGTCGTACCGGCTCCTTCGTGCCGACCTGCACGGTGTGTTCCTGCGTATCGAGTGCCACGCGACCGGCGGCGAGCGGCGCAGAGTTTTCCAGACCCGCACGCCGCAGCAGCGCTTTCACTCGCGCCAGGAGCGTCCGCGGACTGAACGGCTTCGTCATGTAGTCGTCGGCGCCGAGCTCGAGTGCGCGCACCAGGTCCTCCTCTTCGCCGCGCACGGTCAGCATCATCACCGGCACTCGCGACTTCGCGCGGATCGCCTCGCACACTTGAAATCCGCTAGCGCCCGGCATGTTGATGTCGAGCAGCACCATGTCCGGCGCTTCGCTCTCGAACGCGCGGATCGCGCTCGTGCCATCGCCAGCGCGCACCACCAGATAACCGGCCTGCGACAGCGTGAATCCGATCAACGCCAGCAGGTCCTTGTCGTCGTCAGCACATAGGATCTTCATCGGTGTATCACTCGCGGGCCACCCGCAGCTGCACTTCAAAGCGCGTCTTGCCGGCCGGCGTGCGCCGGGCCGCGATCGCTCCGCCGTGACGCTCGACGATCGATTTCACGATCCACAATCCCAGCCCCAGGCCGCCCGGCTCCGGCTCTTCGCCCGGGCCGCGCGAGAAACGCTCGAAGATCGAGCCGGTTTCCAGCTCCGGCACGCCAGGTCCTTCGTCCTCGACCCACGCCGTCACCGTGTCGCGCTGGTGCGAGGCGCCGACGCGGATGACGCTGTCCTCCGGTGCGAACTTGCTCGCGTTCGCCAGCAGGTTGACGAACACTTGCGTCAACCGCGGCCCGTCGCCGTCGACGGCTGGCAGATCGTCGGCAAACTCCAGCTCCAGCCGTTGCCGGCGCTGATTGAGCAGTGCGCCGATCAGTGCGTCCGCGTCTTCGATCACTTCTGCCAGCGACACGTTCTGATGACGGATGCCGAGCTGCCCGGATTCGATGCGCACGCTCTCCAGCAGGTTGTCGATGAGGCGCGTGAGGCGCAGCGTGCCGCGTTCGAGCGAGAAGACGAGCTCCTTCTGCTGCTCGCGCGACATGGAATCGATGCCTTCGCGCAGCAGCTCGAT
>CADEEJ010000166.1:0-6384 GCA_902826315.1 uncultured Steroidobacter sp. | reverse complement strand
CACGTCGCCGCAGAACCGCCCGATCGCTTCGTGCGCTTGCACGCCCAACAGCCGCTCTGCCTGTGGGTTCAGGTAGCGGATGACGCGCGACTTGTCGACGGCGTAAACGCCCTCGACGATGCCGCTGAGCACTGCCTGCGCCTCGGCTTCGCGCCGGCGCAGCTCGCCGGTCAGCTGCACGAGGTTGTCGCGCATCGTTTCGACCGTGCGCCCAAGCTTGCCGACTTCCTGCGTGCCGCCGACCGGGATCGACGTCGAGAAGTCGCCATGGCCGAGCCTTTCGACGGCGTCGCTCAGCGTGCCGAGCGGTCCGGTGACCTGCTGGCCGAGAATGACGCCTGCAAGCACAGCGAGCGCCGCCAGCACGATCGCGGTCACGATGAGCCGCCGTACCAGGCTGCCGACCGCGGCGTCGATCTCACCCGAGGGCAGCCGCGCTTCGAGCAGCGCGATCGCCTCGCCGGTCGATGCGAACACCGGGAAGCTGGCCGCGTACAAATCGAGATCTCCGATGCGCGCGACCGCCGAACGGCCGTCGGAAAGACCCGCCGAATGCAGCCGCGTAAAGTCATCGACGCGCTTGTCTTCGACGAACAGCCTGTAATTGACCAGGCGGATCGACGTGCCGACGCGCTCGCTCAGCACCTGCGCCATGCGATCGTCGAGCAGGCGCGCGACGTACAGACGGCGCCCGGTCGCGCCGCCGATCTGCGCCGACGCACCCAGCAGCGCGTAGCGTCCCTCCGACGGCACTACCAGGAAGCGCTCGCCCTGCTCCGCGGCGGACGCGGCGATCTCGCCCCATTTCAGCGCAACGCCCGCTTGCGCGACCAGCTGCCCGCCCTCGAACACGGCGCAGGCAACGATCGTGTCGCTGTTGCACGAGCGGCGCAGGTACAGGCCAAGGCTGGCCGAGCGCGCGTCCGCCATCATTCGCTGCAAGGTCTGGCGATCGGCGACGCTCTTGGCCTGCGTCAACGCGTCTTCGCCGTAGCGGCGCAGATCTTCGCGCGCCATTGCCCCGGCGAGCTGCACGCGCGCGCTGCCCTGTTGATTCGCGAGGTCGCGCAGCGAGCCGATTGCCGAGATCGAGATACCGCCGACCACGAGCAGCACGATCGCGACGTTGATGAGCGCGATCCACACGCCCAGCGGCGCACGCGAGGTGTCCAGCTGCAACCGATCGATGAATGCTTGGATACGCGAGAGCATGCGGGGTTATTTTCTTTTATAACCCGTGCGCCACTCGACCAGTGTCTTGATGATGAGCGTGACGACGGCGAGCAGCGTCAGGAGCGAGGCGACGGCGAAGGCGCCCACGAAATTGTATTCCTGGTAGAGGATCTCGATGTGCAACGGCATCGTCGTGGTGACGCCCCGCACATGGCCGCTGACGACGGACACCGCGCCGAACTCGCCCATCGCGCGCGCATTGGACAGGATCACGCCGTACAGCAAGCCCCAGCGGATCTTCGGCAGCGTGACGTGGAAGAACGTCATCAAGCCGCCGGCGCCGAGTGTGATCGCGGCTTCTTCCTCGTCGTTGCCGAGCTGCTGCATCAGCGGAATCAGCTCGCGTGCGACGTACGGGAACGTGACGAACATCGTCGCGAGCACGATGCCGGGCACCGCGAAGATGATGCTGATGTCGTGCTCCTGCAGCCACAGGCCGAACCAGCCTTGCATGCCGAACAGCAGCACGTAGATCAGGCCGGAGATGACCGGCGACACGGCGATCGGCAGGTCGATCATCGTGATCAGGAAGCTCTTGCCCTTGAACTCGAACTTGGCGATGGACCAGGCGGCGGCGATGCCGAAGACGACGTTCACCGGCACCACGATTGCGGCCACGGTCAGCGTCAGGCGGATGGCCGCCAGCGTGTCCGAGTCCTTGAAGCTGTTGAAGTAGATCTCGAAGCCCTTCTCCAGCGCCGTGGCGAACACGGTGATCAGCGGCGCGAACAGCAACGCCGCGAGGAACAGCAGCGAGGTCGTGATGAAGGCCGCCTTCACCACGAAACTGACGACGGTGTCGCGGCCGGGGCGGCTCGCGATCTCGGCCAGCAGTTCCTGCGAATTGCCCGGACCGGCCATCTAGCGCCCCGCGACGACTTGACGTCGCCGGCCCCAGGTTTGCAGCAGATTGATCGACAGCAGCATGACGAACGACAGCACCAGCATCGCGAAGCCGAGCGCCGCGGCGCCTGCGTAGTCGAACTGTTCCAGCTTGATGACGATGAGGAGCGGCGTGATCTCGGTCTTCATCGGCAGGTTGCCGGCGATGAAGATCACCGAGCCGTACTCGCCCACCGCGCGCGCGAACGCCATCGTGAAGCCGGTCGCGATCGCCGGCGCCACGGTCGGCAGGATGATGCGCCGGAAAACGGTGAAGCGTGCCGCCCCGAGCGTCTCGGCAGCATCTTCGAGGTCGCGTTGCACTTCCATGAGCGCAGGCTGCACCGAGCGCACTACGAACGGCAGGCCGATCAAGGTCAGCGCCACGACGATACCGATCCAGGTGTAAGCGACCTTGATCCCGTAGGGCGCCAGGTACTGGCCGATCCAACCGTTCTCGGCGAACACGGCGGTGAGCGCGATGCCGGAGACTGCGGTGGGCAGTGCGAACGGCATGTCGATCAGCGCGTCGATCAGCTTGCGACCGGGGAACTCGTAGCGCGTCAGCGTCCACGCGATGATGAAACCGAACACGCTGTTCAGCGTCGCGGCGAGCAGTGCCGCGCCGAAGCTCAGCTTGTACGAAGCCACCGCGCGCGGCTCCGTCAGCACGCGCACCAGGTCATCCCAACCCATCGTCGCCGTCTTCGTGACGAGCGCTGCCAGCGGGATGAGCACGATCGCGCTCAGAAAGAACGTCGAAAAGCCGAGCGTCAGGCCGAAGCCCGGCAGGATCGATGGCGTGCGGAACGTCCCGTTCACTGGCTCGTGATTCCGTAGAGCTGGTCGAACATTCCGCCGTCGGCGAAATGCTGGTCGTGCGCCGCGGTCCAGCCGCCGAACACCTGGTCGACGGTGAACAGCTCGAGCGGCGCGAACTGCTCGCGATACTTCTCCAGCAGCTCGGCATTGCGCGGACGGAAGTAGTGCTTCGCCGCCACCTCCTGTCCCGCAGGCGAATACAGGTATCGCAGATACGCTTCGGCAATCTGCCGCGTGCCGCGGCGATCGACCACCGTGTCGACGACTGCAACCGGCGGCTCAGCCAGAATGCTGACCGACGGCACGACGATGTCGACCTTCTCCGGCCCGAGCTCGCGAATCGCGAGCAATGCCTCGTTCTCCCACGCGAGCAGCACGTCGCCGATCTCACGCTGCACGAACGTGTTGGTCGCACCGCGCGCACCGCTGTCGAGCACCGGCGCACGCTTGTACATTTCGGCTACGAACTTCTCCGCGGCAGCCTGCGCAGCGGCCACGTCCTTCGCGGCTTGCGGATCGTCCAGCTTCGTGAGGTCGCCATGCAGCTGCCGCTTCAGCTCGGCGCCCCACGCGGCCAGATAGTTCCAGCGCGCACCGCCCGACGTTTTCGGATTCGGCGTCACGATCGCGACGCCCGGCTTGAGCAGGTCGGGCCAGTCGTGAATCTGTTTCGGATTGCCCTTGCGCACCAGGAACACGACCGTCGAGGTGTACGGCGCACTGTTGTCCGGGAAGCGTGTCTGCCAGTTCGCACCGAGCCGCTTGCCCTTACGTTGAATCGAATCGATGTCGTAGGCGAGCGCGAGCGTCACGACGTCGGCGGGCAGGCCGTCGATCACGGCACGCGCCTGGCTGCCGGAGCCGCCATGCGACTGTTTGATGGTGACTTGCTGACCGCTGCTCTTCTGCCATTCCTGCGTGAAGGCCTCGTTGACGTCGCGGTACAGCTCGCGAGTCGGGTCGTAGCTGACGTTGAGGAGCGTGACGCTGCCGCCGGCGCCGCTTGCGCTGCCAGTCTTGTCTGGCGAGCCGCACGCGACAAGCACTGACAATGCAGCGCTCAACGTCATCCCCGCGCAGGCGGGGATCCACTTCCGGATGCGGTCACGCACTGGCTGCTTGCTCATCGCTCTCTCTCGCAGGCCGATACACGATCATCATCGAATACGCCGCCGGCGCGGCGAACAGCGGCGCGAACTCGCGGCTCAGCTGGCTCAGATCCGAGATGCCGAGGATCAGCATCTGATCCACCTGTTCGTTCAGCTGTCGCTGCAGCTCCTCTGCCGCCGCGCCGAAGCGCAGCTCGGTGCGCATTTCCAGGCCATGCACTGCCTGCGCTTCGGACCGCGCATCGAGCAGCGTGCGTACGCCGAGTGGCCGCTGCCCCTCGCCCCCGCGGCTTTCCGGAAGAATTCCGACGTATACCGCTTCGGCGGGAACGTGTCGGAGCAGGCTCGCTGCTACGGCGAGGGTCGAGCGACGGGCCGCGTCGTCCGCCCAGTGAATCAGCACACGCTGCGGCGACACTGCCTGCGAGGGCAGCACCATGACTTCGGCGGCACCATTCCACAGCAGCCATTCGACCTGCTTCGCGACCTTCACCTGCGCCGCGATCACGGCAACGCCGGAGATCCGCGTCTGCGCGTTGCCCTGACACGTCGCGAGCGCCGGATCGATGCGCTTGGCGATGCGCGTCTTCATGCGGCCCGCCAGCTCGATCAGGAACGGATGCTGCGAGAGCCGCTCCGCGGCTGCGGTCTCGGCAGCACACACCGTGTAGCTCGACAGCGGCGTCGGCAGCACGTGAATGCGTCGCACGCCGATCGCGACCGATTGACCGAACACCACGGGGAAGACTCGCTGCTCATGCTGCGTGCGAGTGACGTCGAGGATCGCTGCGGTGTTATGACCGTCGACATGCGAATTGCTGCCGATGTGTGCATCGGAGGGACCGCTCGTCATGCGCACGCGAATGCGCTCCAGCGCACCGGTGAACACGAGCTCCTCGACGACGCCCGTCGCGATGTAGTTGGTGCGCAAGTTGTCGCGCGTTGGTGCGAGCTCGATTTCCTCGGGACGCAACACGGCTACGACTTCGTGCTCGCGCCCACCTTCGAGCTTCTCGATGCGGCGCGCGTTGACGGGAGTCGCGCCGAAGCGGATGCCCTGCTCGGTCTGCTTCGCGAGCAGCAGGTTCGCGGCACCGAGGAACGTCGCGACGAAGCGCGTCGCGGGGCGATCGTACAGCTCGTCCGGCCGGCCGCTTTCGAGCAGACGTCCGAGATTCATCACGCCGATCCGATCGGCGAGCGCGAACGCTTCTTCCTGATCGTGCGTCACGAGCACAGTGGTGATCTTCAGCTCGCGCTGTACCTGGCGGATCGTGCGGCGCAGCTCTTCGCGAATCTTCGCGTCGAGCGCGCCGAACGGCTCGTCGAGGAGCAGCACTTCGGGTTTGTGCGCCAGCGCGCGAGCAACAGCCACACGCTGTTGCTGGCCACCGGAGAGCTGCGTGGGCAGACGATCGTCCATGCCTTCGAGCGCGACCAGGCGCAGCAATTCCTTGCGGCGCTGTCGTCTGTCTTCCGTGCGCATGCGGCGCACGCGCAGAGCGAACTCGATGTTCTCGCCCACGGTCATGTGGCGGAACAACGCATAGTTCTGAAACACGAAACCGACGCCGCGATGGCGCGCCGAGACGTGCGTGACATCGTTGCCGTGCAGCGCAACGCGGCCGTGATCGACGCCCGTCAGCCCGGCGATGGCGCGCAGCAGCGTGCTCTTGCCGCTGCCGCTTGGGCCGAGCAAAACGAAGAACTCGCCCTCGCCGACTTCCAGCGAGACGTCGTTGACGACGGGCGAGCCTTGATATCTTTTCGTGACCTGGTCGAGCGTGATCGACATAGAGTCGGCAGCTTACCGGCGCGTAGGTGATAAGGTCAGTATTGACGCGGTTATAAACAGGTTACGGTGAGCCGTCAGGCCAGCCGTCCCCGCCGGGTCACCCGTCCCTTCCTCTAAAAAAAGGCCTCCTCCGTACCCGGAGGAGGCCCTTGAGGGGGGCTCTTCAGCGCGACCAAGCTCTCAATCGGTATCGGACGCCACTCGTGAACGATCGTCCTGGAACACGAGTTCCACGCGCCGATTCTGCTGGCGGCCACCGGCGTCGTCATTACTCGCGACCGGTGTCGACTCGCCCTTGCCGACCGTGCTGATCTGCGAGGCTGCGACGCCGCGCTCGAACAACGCCGCCTGCACGGATGCGGCTCGGCGCTCCGACAGACTCTGGTTGTACTCGTCGCTGCCGACGCTGTCGGTATGACCTTCGATCAGCACCTTGCGCGCCTGATCTTCCTTCAGCACCGTGGCGAGCCGGTCGATGGTCGTATACGCACCGGGCTTCAACGTCGCCTTACCGGTGTCGAACAGCACGTCGCCCAGCGTCAC
>CADEEJ010000165.1:9227-11889 GCA_902826315.1 uncultured Steroidobacter sp. | reverse complement strand
CGAACGCTCACGAACATCGCGGCGCAGCTCGACGTTTCACCTGCGTACCTGACGGACGTCTTCCGCCGCCATGAAGGCCTGTCGATTGCACGCTATCAACGCCGCCTGCGGTTGAGTCGCGCGCTGATCGAGCTGCCGCACACTGAAGACATCTCGGCGCTCGCGCTGGAGCTTGGCTTTTCCAGCCACGCGCACTTCTCGACGGCGTTTCGTGCGACGTACGGCGAGACACCATCGATGTACCGGCGCCGCGTCCGGGGGCGCAGCGAAAGAATCTGAAAGCGCGCGTCGCGCAGCATCGGCACAATCAGTGCCATGCGTACATCGATCCTGCTGACCCTGGTTGCGACACTGACCTGTCACGCCGCGATGCCAGCCAGCTGGGACGCGCTGTTCCCTGCGAGCGATGCCACACCGAAAGTGCTCGCGCCCGATGTGCTGAGCACCGGCGACGACGAATCGCACGCGAGCGTCTTTCCGGACGGGCACACGCTGTACTTCCTCAAGAACACGCCGTCGTTCGATTTCTACACGATCGTCTACAGCGAGTTGCACGACGGCAAATGGAGTCGGCCGCAGATCGCGCCGTTCTCCGGCCGCCATTCGGATGCCGACATCGTGTTCACCGCAGACGGTCGCCGTGCCTACTTCGTGTCAGCGCGCCCGGTGGACGGCCAGCCGCGCGACGACATGGAAATCTGGACGAGCGAGCGCGACGCGCGTGGCAACTGGAGTGAGCCGCGCCACGTGCAAGAGTTGTCGAGCCCAACCGACGAATGGTTTCCGACGCTGACGGCCGACGGCACGATCTATTTCGGTTCGGATCGCACCGGCGGTGCCGGCGGCACAGACATCTGGCGCTCGCGCTTCGTCGACGGGAAATTCCAGCCGCCGGAGAATCTCGGTGCGCCAGTGAACTCGAAGGGCGATGAGATCGAGCCGTTCATCGCGGCGGACGAGCAGACGTTGATCGTCGCAGCACGCAATCGCGGTGACGCAGTGGGTGCGTACGATCTATACGTTGCGCATCGACGCGGCACAGGTTGGGACACGCCGCGTCATCCCGGCCCGCCGATCAATTCCAGCGGCTGGGATTTCGCCCCGCGACTGTCGCCTGACGGGAAGATCTTCGTGTTCACGAGCAATCGCGGCTTTGGCTCGCAGCCGCTCGATCGCAAGCTCACGTTCGATGAGTTGCAGCGGCGCCTGCGCGGCCCGGGGAACGGGCTGCGCGATATCTACTACGTCAGTGCTGAGCAGTTGCTGCGGTAGCCGACAGGCTTTCGCGCTCGATGACGTTGCCGTGCAGGATGATCTTGTCGATCTGCGCCCACGCACGCATCGTCTCCAGCGGATTCGCCGTGAGCAGCAGCAGGTTCGCATGCTTGCCGGGCTCGACGGTCCCGTAATCCTTGTCGAGGCCGAACTGTCGCGCGTTGTTGATCGTCGCTGCTTGCAGGATCGTCGGCAGCGGTATGCCCGACTGCGCCATCAGTCGCATCTCGCGATACGTGTCGTAGCCGGGCTGATTGCCATAGGTCGGTGAGGACGGGGTATCGCTGCCAAGAAGCAGCGGATGGCCGAGGTCGTGCAGATAACGCAGCGCGCGCATTCCCGGTTCGCCGGCCCGGAAGAACATTTGCGCCATCTTCATGTCGGGCTGTCCGTTGGAGCCGCGCATTTCGTTCTTGAAGAATCGGGCGGGCTCGGTCGCGTACCACGCGAGCAACTCGGGCGGCACGACCTTGGCGTACATCGGATCCTTCAGCGTGTCCTCGCGAAACATGTCCGCCAGTGCCGGCAGGACACGCAGCGTCGCTTGATAGCCGATGCCTTTCGCATGCACGTTGCGCAAGTGCGTAGCGATCGGCTCCGGCACGCCCTGCGGCGTGTCGTACTCGTTCCAGTTCCACAAGCCGTGAGCGAGCACATCGACGCCGGCATCGACTGCGATCCGTTGCATGTCGATCGCGTTGGCGTGTGCGATCAGCAGCAACTTGTGCTTGCGCGTCGCTGCGCGGATGCGCGCGAGCGTTTCCTTGCTCATCAACGGCCAGTCCGAGGCCGGACCGAAGCCGTTCTCGATGAAGATCTTCACGCAGCGCGCGCCGCCTTGCGCGATTCGCTCGACGACTGCTTCCGGCGTGTGCTCGGCCTCGTTCGCGCCGGCCGGCAGCGGATGCTCCTTCGCGTTCGCGGGCTCGTACACGTAGTCCTGGAAAATCTGGTGACGCACGGGCTGCGGAACGAAGACGAGCGGATAACCGTCGACCACCGGAATTGCGCCACAGTGAAACAAGTCAGGCCGCACCGGCTGGCTTTCGAAAGTCTTCAGGCCGGCCGGGAGCGAGGCGAGACTGAGCACCTGCGTGACGCCGAAATACAGATAGCTGCGTGGCTGCTGGCGGAAGTACTGGTCGCGTAGTGGTTGGAGCGCAGGATCGTCGCTCGCCGCTGGGATGCCGGAGGCATCGCCGACGTGCACATGCGAGTCCATGATGCCCGGCGTCAGGAATTTGCCGCTGCCGTCGATCTTGCGCGTATCTGCCTTGGCCGCGATGCGTTGCTCGCCGACGCTGACGATGCGCCCATCGCGAATCAGTACGTTCCGTTTCGCGAGCGGCTGCGCCTGCTCCGGCGAAATCACCGTGACGTTCTCGAT
>CADEEJ010000165.1:0-9127 GCA_902826315.1 uncultured Steroidobacter sp. | reverse complement strand
GCCTTCGTGTTGCCGCCGCTGCCGAAGTTCATCTTGGTCTTGTCCGCGACCGGCAGCGCTTCCGGATCGAGCCCGGCCTTGACGATGCTCGAGCGCAAGTAGTTGCCGTGCACGCCGGTGAACAGATTCGTGTAGACGATGTCCTCGGCCTGGCTGTCGACCAACGCCTGCTTGTAGTCGGCGCTGGCGTTCGCTTCCTCGGTCGCGATGAAGCGCGTGCCCATGTATGCGAAGTCCGCGCCCATCGCCTGCGCGGCGAGAATCGCCGAGCCGTTCGCGATCGCGCCCGACAGGATGACGGTCCCGTCGTAAAACTCGCGCACTTCCGCGAGCAACGCGAACGGCGAGAGCGAGCCCGCATGTCCACCGGCGCCGGCACACACGAGAATCAGCCCATCGACGCCCGCCTGCAACGCGCGCTTCGCATGCTTCACGTTCGTCACGTCGTGATAAACGAGCCCGCCGTACGAATGCGCCGACTGCACGACCTCGTCCGGCGCGCGCAAGCTCGTGATCTGGATCGGCACGCGGTACTTCTCGCACAGCGCGACGTCGCTCGCGATCCGGTCGTTCGACGTATGCACGATCTGATTGACCGCGAACGGTGCGACCTTGCGCTCAGGATGCTGGCGCTTGTACGCCGCGAGCTCCTCAGTGATCTGCACCAGCCACTCTTCGAGCACCGGCGCCGGGCGCGCATTCAGCGCCGGAAAAGATCCGATCACGCCGGCCTTGCACTGCTCGATGACGAGGCGCGGGTTCGAAACGATGAACAAGGGCGAGCCGATGACGGGCAGCCGCAGCTGCCCGCGCAGCGATTCCGGAATTGGCATGCAGAGATCCCCAGGGAGCGTTGCCCGGGGATCATAACTGACTCAGCGCCGCATGAACTTGTTCACGTCGATCAGCCGGTCGAGGTACGTGAAGGTGCCTTGCTCCCTCACCTCGCGGGCTGCCTCGTGCAGCCCGGTCATGGCGGCGCGGAACAGTGACGTCGCCAGGCTGATGCGCTTGACGCCCGCAGCCGCCAGCTCCGCGACGCTGAAGGACTTGCCGGGAACGCCGACCATGAAGTTGACCGGTTTCGATACCGCCGAGCAGACCGCGCGCACGGCAGCCAGGTCGGGCAGCAACGGCGCGAACAGCGCGTCCGCACCGGCTTTCTCGAACGCCTGCAGCCGCTTGATCGTGTCGTCGAGGTTCGGGTTGCCGCGCAGAAAATTCTCGGAGCGCGCAGTCAGCGTGAACGGGAAGGGCAGGGAGCGGGCCGCGTGCACCGCTGCAGCAACGCGCTCCACTGCAAGACCGAAATCGAACAGCGGCCGATCGCTCTGACCGGTCGCGTCTTCGATCGAGCAGCCGGCCAGCCCGCAATCGGCTGCGAGCCGCACCGTCTCGGCGACGATCTCCGGCGTATCGCCAAAACCCTTCTCGAGGTCCGCCGACACGGGCAGGTCCGTGGCCGCAACGATCGTGCGAACCTGCGACAGCGCTTCGTCGCGTGTGATCTTGCCGTCGAGCCGGCCGAGCACGCCGGCGGCAGCGCCACTCGACGTCGCAATGGCCGAGAAGCCGAGAGCCTGCAGCACACGCACCGAGCCGCCGTCCCAGGCGTTGGCGATGACGAACGTTCCGGGGTCGCGATGCAGTGCCTGGAAGGCAGCTGCTTTGCTGGCTTGAGTTGCAGTCATGGCGAATCTCCGAGGCGGGGCGAGCAGGGCGGGGATCATTACACGGGAGCCCTGTCCGAATCTGTCATAAAATTTAGCTGGAGGTGCTCATGGCGGTCTCGATCGTGCGGCTCGGCAGTCCGCGCGCCAGCGGCGAAGGTTTGCGCATTGGCACGGTGCGACGGCCGCCGCGCGGCGTGCCGAAGGCCGACTGGGCGCGACGCGACTTCTACGATGTGTGGCTGCCGTCGCTCGCACCGAGCGAAGCGCTGCTCAAGCTCGGCCAGTCCGCAGAAAGCGATGCGCAGTGGAAGTCCTTCAAACGCCGCTATCTGGCGGAGATGAAGGATTCCGACACCTCGCGTCTCCTCGACACGCTCGCCGCACTTTCGCATCACGGCTCGTTCGCAGTCGGTTGTTATTGCGAGAACGAAGCGCGCTGCCACCGTTCGGTGCTGCGCGAGCTGCTCGTGCAGCGCGGCGCCAAAATCACCACTGGATGACATCGATGCTCAAAGCACTCAGCGGACCGACTGCACTCGTCATTCTCACTTTGGTCACCAACATGGCGCACACAGCAGAACCACTGCCCAGCACGGCGCGCAAAGTCGTCATCGAAAAAGCCGAGACCGGCTATCGCTGGAAGCTCATCGCAGCGCCTGTCCAGCAACCGGGCGATCGCCAGGTGCTGGTGCGCGTGCGCGCAGTCGGGCTGAACCGCGGCGATTGGGAAATGCTCGGGTCCGACAACAGCAACGGCGCGCTCGTCGGACGCATTCCGACTTCAGACGCCGCCGGCGACATCGTCGCGGTGGGCAAGAACGTGAAGGGCTTGCGTCCAGGCACGCGCGTGACGAGCCTGTACTTCCGCAATTGGACCGACGGTGCCGCGAGCAAGGAAATCATCGACGCGGCACACGGCTTCGACGTCGACGGCATGCTCGGCGAGTACATCGTGCTCGAAGACACTGCAGTCGTGGCTGCGCCGAAGAGTCTGACGTACGAGGAGGCGGCAACATTGCCCACTGCGGGCCTCACTGCGTGGAACGCGACTGTCGGCAAGAACGACCTGCGCGATCGCGTCGTGCTCGTGCAAGGCACCGGCGGAGTTTCGACCTTCGCGCTGCAGTTCGCGCATGCCGCCAAGGCGCGTGTCATCGTCACGAGCAGCTCCGACGACAAGCTCGCGCGTGTACGGGAGCTAGGCGCTCGCGACGGCATCAACTATCGCACCCACCCGAAGTGGAGCGAGCAGGTGATGACGCTGACGAACGGCCACGGCGCCGACGTCGTCGTCGACATCGGCGGTAAGGACACGCTCGAACAGTCGGTGAAGAGTCTCGCGTACGGCGGGACGCTGTCGATCGTCGGCGGCTTGTCCGGCTACGACGGCACGATCTCGTCGCTCGGCCTGCTGAACAAGACCGCCAGCGCGCGCGGCGTTTACGTGGGCTCGCGCGCTGACTATGAGCGCATGAGCACGTTCATCGACCAGAACAAGCTGCATCCGGTGATCGACAAGGTGTTTCCGCTCGATCAGTACGATGCAGCCTTGCAGTACTTGCGCACCAGCAACTCTGTCGGCCGCGTGCTGCTGAAGCTCTGAACGCTACTGTCTGCTGCGCTCGCGCAACCGGCCTGCAGCGGCGCGCGCAGCTTCCAGTTCCTTGGCGTCCAGCTCGCCGTTCTTGTCGGCATCGAACCGGTCGAACAGCATCGTCGGCGCGTTGGTGAACTCTTCCTTGGTGATCTTGCCGTCGCCGTTCGTATCGATACGACCGCGCATCGCTGCGGCCATGCGCTTGCCGCCTTGCGGCTGATTCGCACGGTCGGGCGCGTCGGTGTCGTCGATCACACCGTCGCCATTGCGATCGAGTCGTGAGAATTGCTCAGCGCGTGCGTCGAGATATTCCTGGCGGGTGACCTTGCCGTCGTGATTCGCATCGGCGTGCTCGATCCCCGCACCGTCGCGGCCTTGTGCCAGCACGGCGCAGCTCGAAAACAGCAGGACGGCAGCAGTCGCAATCTTGATCTTCATGAGCATCGAAGGGCCTCCGGGGCGTGAGAGTAACTCAACGCACGGAGGCCCTGCCGGTTGACAGGCTCACCGGGTTGACAAGCTCACTGGCGCGAGTTTTCGAGAATGCCCGCGCGACCGGGGAAGCGTGCGAACAATTGAGTCACGACGCTGGAGATGGCCTCGCGCGGATTGTCCATGTCCGCGTCGCGCACGCGACCTTGTGCGACGCCTTCCCAGATCATCTGCTTCTTGCGCGCATCGACGACATCGACGTTGACCGTGCCGATGGGGTACGACACGGTGCGAATTTCGTCGTCGTACAACGGCCAGGCGGAGTACAGGCCGTAGCGATAGCCGTAGTAGCCGTAGGCTGCCGAGAACGTGGGTGCCGAGCGCGTCTCAGTGCGTTCATGCACCTTGGCGTAGAAGTTCAGCAGCAGGTCGGGATTCTCATCGACGTAGTGATAGCCGCGCTGCTCCATCTGCTCGCGCACCGAGCTCTTGAAGTAGCTCGTGACCAGGGTCGAATAGCCGCCGCGGTCGGTGCCGGTCTGCTCCGGGAAACCGAAGGTGCTGTAGGACGTGAAGTTGGCATCGGGCGCCGAGTGGGCACGAATATCCGCGCGCCCGTGCGGATTGGTTGCGCAGCCTGCCAGCGCCGCGAGCGCGATGGCGCAGAAGGCCAGCGAATAACGAGTGTATTTCATGGGAAGATCCTCAATGTCCGGTCCCCACTCGTGTGTTGGAACGCAGGTGCCGGAGGCGAGTTCCGCGCCGGCGTCTGCAGGCAGATGACGATTTGGTAAGGCAATTGCGGAGGCGTCCGTGACGACGATCGAATTCCGCGCGCCGTGGAGCCAAAGAGTACGCAGTGTTACCGTGCTATCGCTGGTCATCCTCGCGCTGCCGATGCTTGCAGTGCTCTTTGCGCCGAGCCAGCCGCCGCTGTTGGCCACTGTTCTGTTGATCGCCGTGCCCCCGCTGATCGTCGCGCAAGCGTACGCAACCAGAATCCTCGGCTACACGCTCACCGAAGATGCGATTACCGTGCGACGCGGTTTCCGGGACACGCGCTTGCCGCTCGAAGGACTGCGTTCCGTGACCGGCGACGTCGATGCGATGCGCGGCTCGGTGCGCGTGTTGGGGAATAGCGGACTGTTTGCCATCACAGGCCGCTTCTGGAACCGCAAGCTGGGTTGGTATCGCGCGTTCGCCACCGACCCGAGCCGCGCCGTCGTGCTGCGCTATCCGAAGCGAACGATCGTCATCACGCCGCACGATCCGCAGCAGTTCATCATGCGCGCGGGCACGTTCATCAAGGTCGCTGGGTTTCCGAAGTAGCGACGAGCGCGCGCGTGCGCGGTGCGAGCGCCAGCACGACGAAACCGGAAGCCGCGACGAATCCCGAGAGCGTCCACAACGCGGCGGTATAACTGCCGCCCGTCGCATCGGTGACGTAACCGACGAGCGTCGGTCCGAAGAATCCGCCGGTGTTGCCGATCGAGTTCACGAGCGCGATGCAGGCTGCAGCGGCGCTGCCAGCAAACATCGAAGTCGGCAAAGTCCAGAACACCGGCAGCGCGGCGTAGCAGCCCATCACGCTCAAGCACAGCGCGGCGAGCGCGAGCGCCGGTGTGCCGCCCAAGTACGCACTCAACGCCAGACCCAACGAGCCGACGAATGCCGGCAGCGCGATATGCCAGGTGCGCTCGCGCGTGAGATCGGAGTGACGACCCCACAGGTACATGACCAGCGCTGCGGCGGCGTAGGGCAGGGCAGTTGCGAGTCCCACTTCGAAGTTCGACAGGTTGCCGAGTCCCTTCACGATCTGCGGCAGCCAGAAGCCGACGCCGTACGTCCCGACGAGCATTCCGAAATACACGAGCCCGAGGAACCACACGCGCGGCTCGCGCAAAGCTGCAAGGCTCGAATGCGAGGCCGTGCCGTGTGCGGCGCGCTCGGCCGCGAGCTCGCCTTGCAGCCAGCTCCGTTCCTCGTCGGTCAGCCACGCCGCTTTCGCCGGACCATCGCGCAAGACTGCGAGCACTGCTATACCCATCAGCACTGCCGGAATGCCTTCGATCAGGAACATCAACTGCCAGCCGTGCAATCCGTAAGCCTCGAGCGACAGCATAGCGGTGGAGACGGGGCTGCCGATGACGGTGGAAATCGGCAGCGCAACCATGAATGCGCTGACGATGCGCGCGCGCCAGGCAGCCGGAAACCAGTACGTGAGATACAGGATCATGCCGGGGAAGAAGCCGGCTTCGGCGACGCCGAGCAGGAAGCGCAGCACATAGAGACTGTTCGGCGTCGACACGAACGCGGTGCCGGCCGACAGCAAGCCCCACGTGATCATGATGCGTGCGATCCACAGCCGCGCGCCGACGCGCTCCATGACGATATTGCTCGGCACTTCGAACAGCACGTAGCCGATGAAGAAGATGCCGGAGGCGAAGCCGAACATGCTCGGCGTCAGGCCCAGGTCCGCGTTCATCGTCAGCGCGGCGAAGCCGATGTTGACGCGGTCGACGAACGCGAGGAAGTACAGCAGCCCCATGAACGGGATCAGCCGCCAGGCCACCTTGCGCAGCGTGCGCGCACCTATCCCTCCCGCGCTTGCGGGGGAGGGCAGGGAGGGTGCTTCGGGTTGGTTGCTCACAGGAAGATCTTCCCTGGGTTGAGAATGCCCTGCGGATCCCATACGCCCTTGATCGCGCGCATCAGCTCGACGACGTCGGCGCCGTACTCCGCGACCAGCTTGGTGCGCTTGCCTCGACCGATGCCATGCTCGCCCGTGCACGTGCCGCCGACGCGCAGCGCGCGCTCGATCATCGCGTCGTACACTTTTTCTGCGCGCTGCCACTCGTCAGCTGCGCCGGGCTGGAGCAGGAACAGGACATGGAAATTGCCATCGCCGACGTGGCCGACGATCGGCGCCAGCAAGCCCGCTGCATCGATATCGCGGCGAACATCCGCGACTGCAGCCGCGAGCTGTGAGATCGGCACCGCAACGTCTGCGACCAGGCACTCGCAGCCCGGTCGCAACGCCAGCGCGGCGAAGTAGGCCGAGTGACGGGCCTTCCACAGTCGCGCGCGTGCGGAATCGTCCGCCGCCCACTCAAACGCTGCGCCACCGTTGGACTGTGCGATCTCTTCCGCGCGTGCGACCTGGCCATCGATGCTCTCGGCAGTGCCGCTGAATTCCAGAAACAGCGTCGGCTGCTCCGGCATCGACAGCTGCGAGTAGCGATTGCAGGCGCGCACTTGCAGCTCGTCGAGGAACTCGATGCGTGAAACTGAAGCGCCGGACTGGATGATCTCGACGACGGCATCGACAGCGCCGCGCAGGGCGGGGAAGACACATGTCGCGCCTACTGTCTTTTCGGGAACGCCGTACAAGCGCAACGTGATCTCGGTGATCACGCCGAGCGTGCCTTCCGAACCGACGAGCAATCGCACGAGGTCGTAGCCCGTTGACGACTTCGCAGCGCGCGTGCCGACTCGCACGATGCGCCCGTCCGCGAGCACGATCTGCAAAGCCATTACGTTGCGGGTCATGGCGCCGTAACGGATCGTCGTCGTGCCCGACGCACGCGTCGAAGCCATGCCGCCGAGCGTTGCGTTCGCACCGGGATCGACCGGGAAGAACAAGCCCGTGTCGCGCAGGTAAGCATTCAGCTGCTCGCGCGTGACGCCGGCCTGCACGACGCAATCGGCATCTGCTGGATTCACCGACAGCACTTCGTTCATGCGTGAGAAATCGATGCAGACACCGCCGTACGGCGCGGTGACGTGACCTTCGAGCGAGGTCCCGGCACCAAAGGCGATCACCGGAGTCTCATGGCGGGAGCACGTTGCGACGATACGGCTGACGTCCTCGGCGCTTTCCGGCCACGCGACCGCGTCCGGAGGTTGCACGGGGCCGTAAGCCTCGCCGCGACCGTGCTGGGCGCGCACGGCTTGCGTCGTGCTGAGCCGCGAGCCGAGCCATTCGTGCAACTCGGTGACCGCCTGTTGCACGCGAGCACGGCCCGCTGGGCTGAGAAAGCGTGCAGCACGTTCGTCGCTGGATGGCGTCGAGGCGATCACGCGGCCAGTATAGGGCATACTCAACGGCAGAGACTTCGAGGGACGCTCCATGCTTTATTCCATCCTCATCTACGGCACCGACGCCGACATCGCGAACCTGAGCAAGGCGGAAGAGGAGCGGCTGATCGGCCAGCACATCGTCGTGCAGGGCAAGCTGGCGGCGGAGCGCAAGCTCGGCCCGGTGGTCCGCCTGCATCCGAGCACGTCGGCGATGACCCTGCGCAAGGGTCCGGAGGCGTACGTCATCGATGGCCCGTTCGCCGAGACCAAGGAGCAGCTGCTGGGCTTCTATGTAGTTGACTGCGCCACGCAGGAAGAAGCGATGGAAGCGGCGCGCATGATCGGCACCGCGTGCACGTCGCGCGCGCTGGAAGTGCGGCCGATTTCCTGGTTCCAAGGCGTGTCCCAAGAGGTGCCGGGTTAAAAAAGCGGTCCATAACTCAGCAATGCAGCAATGTTGCACTGCTGAGTATTGAGCCGCTTTTTTACCCCGGCACCAACACGCGCTGGATCATCCAGAACGCTGCTGCCGCGCCGAGCGAATAGCCTGCGCCGATTTGTATGCGTCGGCGCAGGTCCGCGGTCCGGGTAGCGATCCAGCGCACCACTGGCACGGCGACCGCGACGATCATCAGCTGTCCGGTCTCCACGCCAAGGTTGAACAACAGCAGCGCGCCGAGTTTCGCGTCCTGCGGCAGACCGATCTCCGCGAGCGCGCCTGCGAAACCGAAGCCGTGTAGCAGGCCGAAGCCGAACGCGACGACCCACGGCATTGCGTAGGTCAGGCCAGTCTGGCCGCGTGCGGCGCGCACGACTTCGTAACCGACGACGAGAATGCTGAGCGCGATCACCACTTCGACCGCAGCCTGCGGCAGCCCCGCGAATCCCAGCGCCGCGGCGCCGAGTGTGATGCTGTGCGCGACGGTGAATGCGGTGAGCGCGCCGACCAATCGCCAGAGCGCAGGCACGAGCAGGATCAGGCCGATCACGAAGAACACGTGATCGATGCCGCTCAGGATGTGCTCGATGCCGAGCGTGAAGTACGCGGGCAGCAGCGGCTTCGCTGCGGCGAACTGAAACGACGGATCGGCTGCCTGCACGACACCGGCAATCGACCTGCCGTCGGCGAGCTGGGTCCTGACGAATGTCGAAGTGAGCGTGCGCTCCAGGCCGGCGATGCGGATCGTCTGACCGGCGAGTCCGCCCGGACATTGGACCTGCCACCGCGCAACGAACGCGCCGTCCGCGACTTCGACGTGGCGTTCGCCCAGCGTCGAGCACGTCGCTGGTAGCTGCGGGTCGATTGCGATGCGCGCTTCAGGGAGCGAAGGCTGCTTCCAGGTCA
>CADEEJ010000164.1:4514-11933 GCA_902826315.1 uncultured Steroidobacter sp. | reverse complement strand
CCGCCTTCCATCGAGATGCGCTGATCCGCCGGACATTCGAGCAGGCGATCCAGTGCGGCACGCGCTTTGGCCATGTCGTAGATCGGCTGGTCGCGCGCCGCTTGCGATGCGAACGTGTCGCGATAGAAGGCGAGCATCGGGTCGTTCTCCGCGCGAGTGGGCGGAGTCGTGAACGGGTGCTTCTGGCGGTCGTAGACCTCCGGTATCAATACGTCCCTGGTTGCTTCGCGCAGGACGTGCTTCTCGCGGATACCTTTCACTTTCATGTTCACCGGAACCTGAGCGGCGGCCTCGGCAACATGATGATCCAGGAACGGCACGCGTCCCTCGATCGAATGCGCCATCTCCATGCGGTCAGCCAGGTAGTTCAGGATGAAATTCGGCAGTGTCGTTTTGGCATTGACGTAGAGCATCTGATTCAAGCGATCGCGGCCGGCGACGCGCTGCGCCAGCGGCAGGCGATCCAGTGCGGACAGCAGCGGCTTGTGCCCCTGCAGGCGCAAGACCAGATCGTCGCGGAGCAGCGGTGCTATGCCGTTGATCATCGCGGCGCTGACATTCAGCGTGGCCGGTAACCAGCCGAGCCTGCGCTCGATTGCTGTCATTTCCGGATTGTTGACCTGCGTCGGCATCAGCAGTGCGCGCGTGGCTGGATTGGCGCCGAGCATTTGATCCATCAGCGCACTTCTCTCAACAGCACTCAAGGACGGGTTGCCGTTGAGCGCATCGACGCGGAAGTAAGGATAGCCGCCCAACATCTCGTCGGCGCCTTCGCCGGTGAACACGACTTTGATCCCTGCATCGCGCACCGCGCGGCTGAGCAGATACTTGGCGACGCCGTGCCCGTTGAACATCTGTGTCTCGGCGTGCCACACGGCATCTGCATAAGCATCGGCAATTTCGCGGCCGGTGATCGGGATCGGGTGATAGGAAGCGCCGACGTGCCTGGCCTGCGCTTCGGCAATGCTCGCCTCGTCATACAACGGATTTTCGAACGTCAGCGTGAACGCGCGGATCGGCCGATTCGTGCTCTGCTGCGCGAGACCCAGCACTGCGCAGGAATCGATGCCGCCGCTGAGATAGGACGCGACCTCGACGTCCGCGACCAGTCTCTGTCGAACGGACTCGAGCAGAACCTCGCGGAAGTCGGCGACGATCTCGGCTTCGCTGCGCGTATCCCGCTGCAACTGTTCGGCGGTAGGGATCTCCCAATCCCAATACGGGTAGATGCGAACCTCGCCGTGCCTGGCGATCGCGTAGCAACCTTGAGGGACGGTGCTGATTCCCGCGAAGTCGGTCTTCTCGTGAGATCTGCCGACGCCTCCCGTGGCGCCCTCCAGGTCCCAAGCGGCTGGCACACCCATCGCCAGGAGCGCTTTGATCTCGGAGGCGAAGAACACTTCGCCATTCACGACCGAGTAGTAGAGAGGCTTGATGCCGAAGCGATCGCGGATCGCGATCATCATTTGCTGGCGCTCATCGGCGATGATCACCGCAAACTCGCCGCGCAGCTCGCTGGCCGCCTGCATGCCTCGTTCGTCGTACAGGTGCAGGGCGATTTCGCTATCGCTCTCGGTCGAGAACCGATAGCCGCTGGCACGCAAGCGGTCGCGAATCTCGCGATAGCCGTAGAACTCGCCGTTGACGACCAGGTGAACTGCGCCGTCGGGACTGGTCATCGGCTGCTCGCCGTTGTTCAGCCCGATGATGGACAAGCGCGTGTGTCCGAGCGTCCAGCGGCCGTTGCGCGAGGTCCAGTTGCCCGAACCGTCCGGTCCGCGGTGATGCAAGCTGCGCAGAGCCGCGTCGCGACGTTCGGGCGAGAGTCCGCGACGGGTCATCGCGGCGAAGATTCCGCACATTCGTCTGTCCCCCTGATCATCTCTTGGCAATCCCTGCCGATGATGCCGTCATCCCTGATCGGTCACAAACTCCCGAAAGTAAGTCCCCGTCGCCGAAACCAGAGGTAATAGACGACCGTCAGCACGGCCAGGAACGGAATTCCGTAGATCAGGGTCATGCGGAACTCCTGGGTGAACGCGGAGGTGAGCAGAATTGCGAGCAGCAGAACAGCGCCGAGCAGGCTGGTGTACGGATAGCCCCACATCCGAAACGCCGATGGGCCCGGATGCTTGCGGCGGAAGAACAGGTGGGTCACGAAGATCATCAGCCACGTGAACAGTGCCCCGAACATGGATATCGAGATCATCAGCGTGAAGGACGCTTCGGGCACGAGCATGTTGAGCGCTACGGCGAGCGCGATCCCGATACTCGAGAGCAACAATGCTGCGAGTGGCACGCCGCGGGCATTCACTTCGCCCAGGCGCCGTGGCGCATAACCGGCACGCGCCAGGCTGAACATCATGCGGGTCGTGATGTAGAGCTGGCTGTTCATGGCGGAGAGCGCCGCGACCAGGATCACCAGGTTGATCAGGCCGGCCGCGCCAGGCACGTGGGTCGCGGACATCACTTTGACGAAGGGACTGCCCGCCGTGCCCGCTGCGTTCCACGGGACGATCGCGAGCACGAGCGCCAGCGTCAACAGATAGAAGAACACCAGCCGAAACACGGTCGCGCGAAACGCCCGCGTGATCGCACGTTGCGGATCTTTCGCTTCGCCCGCGGCGACGGCAATCATCTCGATCGACAGGTAACTGAAGATCGCGACGATGACGGCGACCCACATTCCCCAGATGCCGTGCGGCAAGAAGCCGCCGTGCGCCGTGTAGTTGTGCAGGCCGACGCCGGAATCCGCAGGCGCAGTCATCACGAAGTACGCACCCAACAGCAAGAAAGCCACGATCGCTGCGAGCTTGAACATCGAGAAGCCGTACTCGACCGAACCGAAAGTGTTCACGCTCACCGCGTTGATCGCGATGAGCCCGAACGAGAATCCGACGATCCAGTACCACCCGGGAACATTCGGGAACCAATACTGCATGTACAGCGCGATCGCGCTGACCTCGGTGCCGACCGCAAGCACGATGCATGACCAATACGCGTACCGCACGAGGAAGCCGGCCAGCGGCCCGATGTAGAACTCTGCGTAAGCGCCGAAGGCGCCCGAAACGGGATGACCGACAGTCATCTCGGCGAGGCAGCCCATGAGCAGCAAGCTGATGACGCCGCCGATCGCATAGCTGACGAGCACACTCGGACCGGCAAAGCCGATGGCGAAAGCGCTGCCGAGGAACAAGCCTGTGCCGATGGCGCCGCCGATCGCGATCATCGAAAGCTGACCGGTCGAGAGGCTGTGCTTGAGGCCTCGCTCGCGTTCGACGAGCGCCGTGAAATCCTGCGTCAAGAACTCCCCCTGGCTACCTGGTATTTCGCGGTTAGCGAATCATTACCGAAAATTTATGCAGGCGCCACGCGGTGCTTTCGCCAGCGGGCCAATGTGGCAGCCACACGAACAACCGCAACATGGGACGGCGGGCGCTGACGCATTCGCCGGTAGCCGGGTGCTATTGGCCGGTAATGGCCCTGGCGATGTAACCCCGGAGCGGTTTGCCGTGTCCTAACGACAACCCCGCAATAACGCGGACATCGCAAGAGCAGAGACCCGAGGAGATCGCCATGTTTACCACCATCAGCCGCAAAGCCCAATCCGCTGTCTGCATGCTCCTGTCGGCTGTCATCGTCAGTGGCAGCCTGTCGCTCGGTGCCTTCGCCGCCGAGCGCGCCGAACACGCTGCCCACGATGGGTATTCGGTGACGATCACGCAGATTCAGTAACCCCCCCGCCCCCTGCCGGCGTTGCCTTTCAAGGCACGCCGGCAGGCTTTGGCCCGGATAACTAAACCAGGTCGGTCAGTCTTCAGTCGAGTCTTCTAGTGGCGCACGGTTGGTGAAGTGCGCATTGCCCAAGCCGGTACCGATCGTCATCACTGCCCAGTGCTTCACGTCCTGCATCCAGGGCAGCTCGCTCAGTCCCTGAACCACCGCATCGTTGTGCATGACGATCACGGTCTCGTGATCGTCGATCTTCGGCAGCGCTTCGCGCAGTCGTTGCGGCAGGTTGAAATCTTTCGCCTCCCAATTCCCGGGTAGGTTCTGGCCGCCGCGTTCGATCGAGCCATCCGAGCGGATCACACCGGGACAGCCGATGCCGATGAACGGAGCGAGTGTCAATCCATCCTTCGCGGCGCGCTTGACGAGACTGTGCAGGAACTCGATGAGCTGATCGACTGCGTCCTCGCGCTTCGGCGCGTCGTCGCGATGACGCCAGAGCTCCATGCGATGGACGCTGGCATCGGTGTGGTCCCGCTTCTTCTTCGAGTGAAACTCGACGATGCCGGCTCGAATGTTGCTGCCGCCGATATCGACCGCGAGGATGCTGTCGTGCCCGGCGAGCACCCACGACGGAACCAGGTGCAGGCAGCCGATGAGGCCGGCTTCGTCGGGAACGTGACGGATCGGATGGAGCTCGACCGCGTGGCCTCGGGCTTTCAAGGCGATGCTCGTGCGACCGATGGCGAGTTCGCCGATGCGGCTCTGACGCAAGCCGCCGCCCACGACGATGCGCTCGACGTCCTTCCATTCCTTCAGGCGCAGGAACCTGCGGATCACGGCAGCGAATTCCTGCGCGAACTCTTCGATGACGCTGTGAACCATGCCGGCCGCTTCGGGATCGCCTTCCATCAGCACCTTGTCGAGCTGCTTCTTGCTGATCTCCTCGCTCGGTTGCTCACCCAACGGGTCCTCGCCCATCTTGCGCACCCGTTCGCGCCAGTCATCGAGGATCGCCTGAAACGCCCGCTTGCTCGCCCGATCGCCGACGAAGCCATCCGCGTGGCGCAACTCGGCGTTGTAAGCGTCGACGGTGACGCGACTCAGCGTCGCGGCACCGTGGACGAGCAGGTCAGGACTGGTTTCGCTAGGCACTTCATACAAACACCTAGAGGGGCTAGGCCGTTCCCTCAAAGCGCTGGGCGGATGAGCCCGTCGCGCCGTTCGATGCGTTGCACCTCTAGATACAGTCGAGGAGAGCATCGTGAAAGTAAGCTTCGTCACAGTTGCGGCGTGCGCAGTGCTTGCGTTGTCGGCCTGTAGCAAGGAGGAAGAAGTAACGCCCAGCAGCCCAGCTGCGAACGAGACTTCCGCGCGCGATGCGGCGCCAGGACCCCTGAGCGAAACAGAGCCGCCCTCCACCCCAGCGAGCGATTCCAAGTGAAGTCGGTTCGCACCCCGGACGGTCGTTACCTCGTAGTGCAGGGCCGACTTTGGCGAGCCGCCAATCCAAACCTCCCGGAAGAAGCGCGCAAGAGACTCGTGCACGAACTGATGCGGGCGCGGCGCGAGGTCAAGGATGCGCTTGATTCAGACGACGCAGAACGGCTGGCAGCCGCTCGTGCCGCGGTTGATGCAACCAAGATCGCACTTGGCGAGCGCGGGCCCGTCTGGTGGGACGACGACACGCGCTTCGATCGCCATGTCGTAACGAACACGCCCTACGCGGAGTGGTATCGCAACCTGTAGCGTCAGCTGTTTCCTGCAACTAATAGGATGACCTGATAGACGTCGGTTCGGACCGTAGCTAAGGTTCCGCTGCACTCGGAGACGACATCATGAAGACCATCGGCCTCATTGGCGCCGGCCACATCGGCAGCCAGCTCGCGCGCTTGGCAGTCAAGAGCGGCTACAACGTCGTGATCAGCAATTCACGCGGCCCGGAGAGCCTCGCGGCCCTCGTCGGCGAGCTCGGACCGAAAGCGCGCGCGGCAACTCCCGATGAGGCGGCCAAGGCAGGTGACCTGGTGGTCGTGACCGTGCCGTTGAAAAACTACCGCCAGGTTCCGGTTGCGCCGCTCGCCGGGAAAATCGTCATCGACACGAACAACTACTATCCCGATCGCGATGGGCACATCGCCGAGCTGGACAACGAATCGACGACAACGTCCGAATTGCTGCAGGCCCATCTGCCGACTTCGAAAGTCGTCAAGGGCTTCAACCACATCTATGCCAAGGCACTCACCACCGATGGCCAACCCGCCGGCTCGAAGAATCGTCGCGCGCTGGCCATCGCCGGGAATGATGCAGCAGCGAAGGCTACGGTCACGCAGCTGAACGATCAGTTTGGTTTCGATACGGTAGACATGGGAACGCTCAAGGAGAGCTGGCGCATCCAGCGTGACACGCCGGGCTATGGTCCGCGGCGAAGTGCGGATGAGCTGCGCGCTGATCTCGCGGCTGCGAAACGGTAGGCAGCCCAATACCATCGAGCATTGGCTGCTTGCTGCGAACTCTGCTCACATGAGCGCAGCCATGACGACCGAGCAGAAGCCGCTGGGATCCGGATTCGGCGCGCAATCGACTGCCGAGGAGGTGCTCGGCGGGCGCGACCTTCGTAGAAAAGTCGCGCTGGTCACCGGCGGCCATTCCGGAATCGGCTTGGAAACGACCCGTGTTCTGGCGAAAGCCGGAGCGGTTGTTGTCGTAGGTGCCCGCGACGTCGAGAGAGCGAAAGCCAACCTGGCGACGATCGGCAACGCGGAAGTGTTCGCGCTCGATCTCGCCAGCCCGAAATCCATCGATCGCTTTGCCAATGCGTTTCTGACCTCGAACCGGTCCCTCGATCTGCTCATTCACAACGCCGGGATCTCCGGGCCGCCCCTGACCCGGGACGAACGCGGCTATGAGCTGCAGTTCTCGACGAACCACCTGGGTCACTTCCAACTGACCCAGAGACTGTGGAGCGCGCTCGAGCAGGCCAGCGCGGCGCGCGTCGTAGCGTACTCATCGATCGGCCACAGAGTCGCGGGAATGGACTTCGAGGATCCCAACTTCAATCGCCGGCCCTACGACAAGTGGGTGGCCTACGGCCAGTCGAAGACCGCCACATCCCTGTTCGCAGTTGAGTTCGACAGACGCGCGCAGAAGCACGGCGTTCGAGCATTTGCTGTGCATCCTGGAGCCGTTCTCACAGATCTGCTCCGCTTCATGTCAGACGAGGAACTGAAAGCGTGGGGCGTGTACCGAGAGAACGGCGTTCCAAAGGCGGCGGGCGGCTTCAAGACTCTGCAGGCGGGCGCGGCCACCGCAATCTGGTGCGCTACGAGCCCGCAGCTTAGCGGCAAAGGTGGCGTCTACTGCGAGGATTGCGACATAGCGAACGTAGTTGCCGCGGATGACGATGGTCCAACGGGCGTGCGTCCCTATGCGATCGACAAGATCGCCGCGGCAGCTCTTTGGAGACTGAGCGAAACGCTCACCGACGTGCAGTTCAAACTCTGACCGCACAGCCGCTCAGAGCAGCTGGTACATCACCAGTGCATCGACATAGCCATGCGCGGGATGTCGAAACGCTTGCGGAAGACGTCCGACGATTGCAAAGCCCATTGACTGCCAGAGTCGCACCGCGCGCTCGTTCGTGCTGACGACGAAGTTGAACTGCATCGCTCGATACCCGCGTTCGCGGGC
>CADEEJ010000164.1:3318-4414 GCA_902826315.1 uncultured Steroidobacter sp. | reverse complement strand
CTTACCTGAGGGTCTGTGCCGCAAGCTGTGCGGCAAGTGCAAACATCGTCAGCCCCACGAAGGCGTCCAGGATTCTCCAGGCCACGGGCTTTGCAAACAGCGGCGTCAGCAGGCGCGCGCCGAACCCGAGCGCTGCAAACCAGCCGACGCTCGCAGCGGCGGCACCGCCGATGAACCATCCGCGCAGTTCGGGCGGCTGGCGTGCACCGATCGATCCGACCAGCAAGACGGTGTCGAGATACACGTGCGGGTTGAGGAACGTGAATCCTGCCGCATGCGCCAGCACGGACCGCAATGTCAGCGCGCCGCCTCCATTGTTCGCGATCATGGAACGCGGCCGGAAGGCTTGCCTCAATGCACGGGCTCCGTAGGCAGCCAGGAACAACACGCCGCAGATCGTCAGAGCAGCCGTCAGCACGGGGGCATTGCCGAGGACGGACGCGAGGCCGGCAACACCGGCAGTGATCAACGCAAAATCGGCGAGGATGCAGAAGATCACGACCGCGACGACGTGTTCCCTCCGCAATCCCTGTCGCAGGACGAAGGCGTTTTGCGAGCCTATGGCGATTATCAGCGTGGCGCTGAGCGCCAACCCGGTCATGAATGCAGCGTTGAGCATGCGGAGCACTCTCGCGCCCGCATGCGCGCCGGTCCAGTTAGACTCTCTGTTCCTGCTGAAGCGGAGCTACATCATGCTGGACTATGCATCGCTGGCCGCGGTGGCAGCCGTGATCCAGGAAGGCAGCTTCGAGCGCGCTGCGCGTCTGCTCAATGTCACGCCGTCCGCGATCTCGCAACGAATCAAGCTACTCGAGGAGCGCATCGGCAGCGTGCTCGTCGTGCGTGGGCAACCCTGTACGGCGACCGCAGCGGGCAATCTGATCTGCCGGCACGTCGAACGGGTTGGCATGCTGGAGAGCGACTTGCGCGAATCGCTGCCGCAACTCGTTCCCGCGGACGCGCCGAACGATCGGCTCACGCTGCGAATTGGTGTCAACGCGGATTCCCTCGGCAGCTGGTTTCTGAGCGCGATGTCGGCATTCACGGCGGAGGAATCCGCGCTGCTCGACGTGATGATCGAAGACGAAGAACACAC
>CADEEJ010000164.1:0-3218 GCA_902826315.1 uncultured Steroidobacter sp. | reverse complement strand
ATGTCCGTAGCGGAGATCCTTCACTATCCGGGCACGGCCGACGCACTTCCGCACGACAAGTACATTCACGTCGTGCGCGAGGCGGATTCGCCCGTCGAACGCACTTACATCAAGTCGAAAGACGGTCTCTACGTCGCAGCCGCAATCCGCAAACCGAAAGGCAGCGGTCCGTTTCCGGCAATCATCATGTTTCACGGCGCACCCGGTGGACGTGGGCTCGAGCAACTCGTCGGCTGGTCACGCGGCGATCACGGCGGTCCGGTGTGGGAGCGATTTCTGCAGGAAGGCTTCGTGGTGGTCGTCGCGGATTATCGCGGCGGCGACATGAACTCGGTGAGTGTCCCGGCGAGCGACAGGGTCACTGCGATCGACGATGGGATTGCAGTGATCGAGCACGTGAAGCAGCTTGGCTATGTCGATCCTGCGCGCATCAGTTTGTACGGCGTCAGTCTCGGCGGAAACCTGGTGTTGTTCCTCGCCTCGAAAGTGCCGACATTGCATTGCGTCGTCGCGGGTGCGCCGGCGCCGATCTGGTTTCTGGGGCACAAGCTGCCGGCAGACGGTCCGCGCCCGGATTTCGCGAAGCTGCCGCTGGACGCAGCAATCGTGAAAGCGCATATCGGTCCGATCGAGACGCCGGTTCTGATTCAGGTCGGCACTGCCGATCGGCTGGCGGAGCTCGATCAAGTGCTACACGATCAACTCGTGAAGCACGGCAAGAAAGCTCGTATGGAGATCTACGAGCACGGCTATCACGACTTCGTGCTCGGCCCGCAAGGCCAGCAGCGCCGCGACATGCCGCAGGGGGAGATCCTGATGCAGGGGACGCTGGACGCGCTCGAGCAATCCGTGAAGTTCGTCAAGACAGGGACGTAACGCACGAAGAAGATGAGCATGATGAAGAAGACTGCGCTGACCCTGATGCTGCTATCCCTGATCTGCACTGGATGTGCGACGACAGGTGACGGCACTGATGAAGATGAGCCGGCTGTGCTGGACGCAGCCCCTGCGGCCGAGGTGGCAGCGGCGATCGAAGAAGCGGCTCCGGTCGCGGACGACAGTTCGAAGCAAGAAGAAGGCGAGGTTCCCCTTCCCGTCGCCGAGTCGGAGCCGCCGCCCAGTGAGGCTCCCAATGAAAAGCCCGAAGAGGTCGTCGTCCAGGCTACGCGTCACCAGGTGATCCACGACCTCGTCGCCGAAGCTCAGGCGCTGCTGCGTGACGTCGAGCTCCAATACGCCTTCACTGGCAAGGGGAAGAATCAGGTTCTCCGCGGTCGTCCTGTGGCCTTCGCACTGTGGAGCGACGCGAAGCAGGAGTGGTCTGTTGCCCAGATCGAGCTCCCCCGCCCGCCGATCCGGTGGAAACCCGGTCGCAAGCCCCTGCCCTTTCGCAACCTCACGCCCGATATCCAGGCGCGCCACGTGAAGGGCACCGGTGCCGAGCGGCTGATGTTCTCCTTCTCCCAGGACGGGAATCCCTTGAAGGTCTACGGACGCAAGTTCCCCGTGTTCGACAACAAACTTCTCAAGCGCAGGCAGTGGCGCGCAGTCGTCCAGACCGCGAAACCGATCGTCTATTTGCCGTTCACCGAAGACACCTTCGATCCGGGTTTCGTCAGCGGCGGCAAGGAGTTTTTGGTCAGCACTGCGCGCCAAGCGATCGAGGAGCTACGCCTCGCGCAGGTGCCGAGTGCGGCCTTTCCCGGAGAGCTGCTCGCCGATTCCATTCCTCTCCAGGTCGTCACGACGCTTGCGGTCATCGAACAGACGGATGACAGGGACTACGTGGAGAAGCAAGCGCTCGCCTTCGACGAGGTGTTGAGCCAGTACGGGCTCAAGCAGGAGGAGGCATATCGGTACAGCGTCTCGAGCGCGAATGCGATAGGTCCGATGCAATTCACCAACCGCAGGGGCAACGGGACCTACGCACTCGTGGTCAGACGCTGCCGCGCGGCAAAGCTCGACCCGAACTTCGAGAGAGGCGCGACGAATCTGCTGAACGCCATGAAAGCGGCGGTCTGCCTGCTGGATCTCGAGCTTGCGGCAATGCGCGCGGAGATTCGCCTCGCGTATGTAGCCAACCCAACTGTGCTGGGCATCTTTCCGGTCGCCGCGTACAACGGCGGACCCCGCAACGTCACGAAGCTCCATCGTGTCCTGACTCGAATGAAGGTCGCTCTCGACGAACTGAGCCGCCCGGGCGTGCAGCCCGCAGGATCTTCGGTGACTTGTCCTTGTGTGTGGAAAGCGGAAGGCACGACTGTCCGCCCGGTGACGATCCCGAAATACAACAACGAGAACCGCTGGTACATCGAAAAGTACCAGAGCATCGTGAGCCTGTTCGAGTGAGAGTGCCAATGCGCGGCGACCATCACGTCGAATACTTTCCCCGGTCACAGTGCGATCTGCACGAGTTTCCTGCGCCCTGAAGCCCCGGACTTGATGGACACCGCGGCCTTACTGCACTCGAAGTGTCTCGCGACCAGCGCGACCAGCTCCGCATTCGCCTTCCCATCAACCGGCGGCGACTTCAACTTCGCCACCCACGTCCCATCAGCCGCCTGCGTTAGCGACGACTCGCGCGCTCGCGGAGTGACTTTGACCTGAATGATTCGTGCCGCCATGAGCGGCGATCATGCCACTCTCTGTGGCAGCATGCGCAAACGCCGCCGACAATCACCGCAACGCAATCAGCACCAATAGTTGCGCGCCGTTACAGCTTGAGTCGCTAGAATGGCGCCACACCAATGACCTGATTGGTTCCTGGAAACATATCTCTCTCAAGCGGAGTGGACTGATGAATAAAGCTATTGTGTCTGCCCTGGTCTCCGCGATGCTTGCTATCTCTGCCTACAGCAGCGATGTGTCTGCAGCGCAATGCGAGTTCAAGAATCTCAAGTCTCTGGGATGGGGCGAAGGTAACAAGCACAAGTTCTGTGTCAAGCGGGGCTACAGCAGCGTCACGAACATGGACTATGGTGGTGCTAGCGTCAAAAAGTTCGGTGGTGGATGGTGCTGGAAGGGACCCAGTGACGCCGTGTGTCACGCTGAACTGAATGCGCAGGATGCTTGTGCTGAGTATGAACCCCAGACGAACCGATGCTTGAAACTCATCTTTAGCTGAGACCAAGCACGACGCCTACAAACCGGAGTTCCCTTCCTGCGTGATTCTGTCGGCGAGCTGCGCGCTAACGGCGCGCGGCGTTCGACTTCGCTCG
>CADEEJ010000163.1 GCA_902826315.1 uncultured Steroidobacter sp. | reverse complement strand
GTGGTCGTTGGAGAAGCTGCGGCTGAAACCGAAGAGCGGCGTCACTAGCGGAAAGTCCACCTTGTTCTGCACGTCTTCACGGAAGTAATAGAGGCCGAGTACCCAGCTGAGCCGCTCGTCCAGGCTCGTGCCTGTGGCCTGCAGTTCCTGCGAGTACTGCTCCTGACGCGCCACGTCATACTCATCGAGAATGGTGATCGGCGACAGGTCGGCATCCTGGTCGCTATGAACCGTATTGCGCCGGTAAGCCGAGATCGACTTAAGCGTCGCCCACAGTGCGTCGTAGCTGAGCGTCAGCGATGTGCCGGCCAGGTCGCCGCGACTGGAGTTCGGGCCGCCGGCATGGTTGAAGAAATCGCTGGGCGAGAGCCAGCGATCGTCGTAGGTAAACGGCGTGAACGCATTGAGCGCCGCGATCGGCGGGGCATTGGGGTAGATGGAGATGAGCTTGAACACGGAATTCGTCTCATCGTACGTCTCTGCGTCCCCGGCCAGCAGCACGCTGAATCTTTCGGTGGCCTGCCACAACAACGACAACCTGCCGGAAGTGCGGTCGGTGCTGCCGGTGCTCTGGCCATCGGCGCGCGTGCCATAGCCATCTTGCGTGCGCCGCGAGCCGGACAGCAGCAATGCGGCTCTGTCCTGCAGCAGCGGAATGTTGAAGCTGCCGAGCGCATCGAAGCGGCTGCGGCTTCCGGCGGTGAGCTGAACCTTGCCGGAGAAATCCGCGAGATTCGGTTTGCGGGTGATGATGTTCACCGCGCCGCCGCTGGTGTTCTTGCCGAACAGCGTGCCTTGCGGGCCGCGCAGGACTTCCAGGCGCTCGACATCCATGGTGTCCAGGTTGTTGCCTTGCATGCGGCCGAGAAACACGCCGTCGACATACACGCCGACGGCAGGATCGTAGGTCGGGCGCACGTCCGACTGGCCGACGCCGCGGATATAGATGACGCCCGAGCCGCGGCCGGAAGCTCCGCGCTCGGCGAACGTGAAATTCGGCACCGATTGCCCGACAGCGGAGAGATTGTCGAGCGAGCGCTGGGCCAACTCTTCCCCGCCGACGACGGAGACCGAGATCGGTACGCGCTGCAAGGACTCCTCCGTCTTGCGCGCGGTGACGACGACCTCCTCGAGCATCGCCTCGACCGGGGCATCGCTCGCACCAGAAGTCTCGATCGAACCGCAGCACCCCAAGCCGATCAGACCCGTCGCCCAGATACGATTGCCCGGGCTGCGCCGCGATCTTGTTGTTCGAGGCATATCGTCCCTCCCCCTTTTTCTGTTTGCTTTCGGCATGGAGGATGGACGCCGACCGATAACCAGTCCAATATCGATTGCCAATCTTTTCATAGCACGAAGGCTATCGATCATGGACCTGCGGCACCTTCGATATTTCGTCACTGTAGCGCAGGAGTTGAATGTCACGCGCGCAGCCGCGCGGCTGCACATCGCCCAACCTTCGCTGAGCCTGCGCATCCATAAACTCGAGCAGGAGGTCGGCGCGGAGCTGTTCGACCGCGTCGGGCGCAGCATCAGGCTCACGCAGGCCGGTCGTCTTTTTCTGGAACAGGCGCACAAGACGCTTGCCGACGTGGATCGGGGCATCACCCTGGCGCGTCAAGCGGCGAAGGGCGAAACGGGGCAGCTTTCGATCGGTTACAACGCGCCCGCCGCATTCAAGGTCTTCCCCAAGATCGTCCCGGCGTTCAGGCGCAAATGGCCGAACATTCACCTGACGTTTCACAGCCTGCTGGGCCAGCAGCAACTCGACGGATTGCGCCGCGACGAGCTCGACCTGGGTTTTGTCTGGTTACCGGTCGCCACCGAGGAATTGGACGTACAGGAGCTGCTCAAGGAACCCTTGATCGCAGTGCTGCCGGCAGGCCATCGACTGGCGCGGGCGTCAGCCGTGCGTATCAAGGACCTGTCGCAAGAACCGATGATCCTGCCCGCCCGCGACTTGCATCCGGATACCTACCGCGACATCGAGCAACGCTTCGCCAGCGCCGGCGCGACGCTGAATGTCGCGTATCAACTCGAGAACTCGTTGTCGATGATCAACTTCGTCGCCATGGGCATCGGCTGCAGCATCCTGCCCGACTACGCCAGCACCATCCGCCACGATGGCGTCGTGTATCGACCGCTGCGACCCGCAAACTTCACCAAGACGCTCGCGATCATCAAGAAGAAGGGCCGTACAGATCTCGCGAGGACCTTCGTCCAGTTCACCCTGCAAACCCTGCGCGCCGGTTGAACGCAGGGACTTCATTTGCACTGGCGGTCGTTACTGAAGGCGCCATGCCCACCACCGACGTCGAGCGAGTGCTCAGTATGGAGTGCCATCCTTGCGCACGAACCTGCCGTCCGCATTCGAGCTCATCATATCGATGTCCGAACAAGTGGTGAGGTCGTTTGGATGGCGTGAGCCAACTTCAAGATAGACCGCCAACACCGCTGCCCGATTCTGCAGATGGTGGCCGTTGCCTGTTCCCTTCGGAAACGCTGCGCAATCCCCGGCGCGCAGCAAAGTCTCGCCGCCGTCTTCGACTAGTGTCAGCTCCCCTTCGAGCACATATACGAATTCGTCCTCGTCACTGTGCCAATGGCGCTGGCTCGACCAGCCGCCGGGTGGCAACGTCATGAGATTCACCCCGAAGTCACGAAGACCACCCGCATCGCCCACGCGGCGTCGAGTTCGAGCCGCGCAGGGAGCATCGAACGGCGCCGGGTATCCCGAACCCCGCCGTGCGGGAACAGCGGTCACTTCAACCTTGGGCATGCATTAGTCCTTCGTGTGGCGCAGCGAGCAATCGTGCGACCAATCAAAGGATACGGATGCGAAGGCTTGCAGAAAAGTGTGCGAACGCGTGAGACGCCTGCCTGCATGGATTTTGGTTTTGGCAATTCAAGCGGGTCGCCCGACGTCACACGACTAACGCGCACTGACCTTGCATAGAACCGAAGGCAGGACGAGCGCTACTTACGCCGTGATGCAAACACCATGTTGGAGTTCACGATGAAGATCAAAGCAGCCCTTACGCTTGCCGGTTTGCTGACGGCCGGAGCCGCAGTTGCAGGCGGATTCAGTTTCGATGTGTTGTTCAAGTTCGATCGCGGCACCGGCGTACAGCCGTTTCGCAGTTCGGCCGGAGCACCTGTGCTCAACACCGTTGCTGGTGTCGCTCCCGGTGGCGCACCTTGGTTGATTCGCTCATTCGATGCAGTCATCAGGAAGAATGGCGACATTCGCGCTCGCGGTGAAGGCGTCCTGCTGGCTGGTGGCGACGGCATCGGCACTCGCGCCGGTCCACGGCAGATGGTGTTGTCGCTGTTCTGTCGCAATGTTCCCGTGCCGCCGGCTGTTTCAGCGGCGCTCATCGCGACGCCGTTCAATTCCGAGCCTGTGAACTTGGACGAAGACGGCGACTTCGAGGTTCGCGGCAAACTGACCGACGCGACCGGAGCGAGCCCTCCTCTGAACTGCGGCGACACCATCGACAACCGCCCGGTGCTGCTGATCCGCACCGTGACGCCCGCCACCGCTACTGCGCCAGCCGCCCCGGGCGCGTGGTTTGCAGCTGGCCTGCTCGCCGACCGTCATGACCGTGGCAACCACTAACAGTTCGCCGAGCAGCTGAGAACGAGCGCCGACTGCACGCATGCTGTCGGCGCTTTCATCGTCATCGACGCCCAGCTGCCCGCTAATCGAACGGCAGAATCTTCTGCGCGTACATGAACTCGATGTTCGAGCCGCGCATCAGGTGCTCGCCGTTGAAGTTCTCGCCGGGGACTTCACGGTAGCGCACGTGTTCGATTGCCTTGAGGAACAGCTTGATCTGCAGCGCGGCTAACTTGTACTGGCCGCGATCGTGGGCCTTGATGGCGAGATCGAGCAGCACGCGCAGCGCAAGGTGATCCAACTTCGGCAGCGCTACCTTCGCATTGTCGACAGAAGCGCGCAGCAGCTCCAGCTTGTACCGCACCAGCTCGACGAAGCTCTGGTGGTTGCCCGCCGGGTTACCGTTTGCGAGCTCATTGCCCGGTCCCGGATGAATGCGTAGACCGACAAAGTGATACGAGCCGGAGAGCACTTTGCCACGCGAGCTCCCACAGTCGTACGTCACCTCGGTCACCGTGCCGAAGAAGCGGCCCGTGCCGCGCGAAGTTTCGAGCATCCGCTGCGGATCCTGGGCCTGCCACGCCACCACGTCGCGATGCGACGGGTCGGGATCGAGCTGTCCCGCCGGATTCTGGCGCACCGGGCCGCAGCCGTAGAGATTATTCGGCAGCGCTTCCTCGGTCAGGTTCTCGACCTCGACCGCGCCGCTGAGCACTTCGACGCCTTCCGTGTGGGTTTCGATCACGATGAAGTCCGGATGCCCGCACAGGTACGGCGGGATTACCACTGCGCCGCCGAACAGCGTCAGCGGTTGCTTGCCGCAGCGGTTCGGATCGTCGTGAATGGTCGTGGCGCGCGCCGACAGCGTCGCATCCGGGGCGAGCTCCGCGGTCGGCGGGAGCTGTAAAACCTGCGCGCCGGTCGGGTTGCAGCCCGGGCCTTCGGCCGTGCACGTGGAAGCAGGCACGGTGATCGCGCCGTCGCCGTACTCGACGATGTAGCCCCACACGTTGCGCAAGTTGCCTTCGTCATTCCAGCCGAACGCGCCATTGAGGCCGATGGCCAGGTGGTCCTCGGTCGCGCGCTGCAAGGGATCAGGAGTCCGCAGCACATTGTTCGGCTCGCCGTTCAGCCAGTTCGTATACGGCGCGGCGCCATTCGTCGGTGCGATCGACTCGCCGTTCAGCCACATCCAGCCGCAAGCGGGCTCGGGCGTCGTCGTGGCGCACGGAACCTGGAATCCGCCGACCCACAACTGCGTGCCACTGAGCGTGGGATGCGGCTTGCTCAGCACCTGCTGGCGCAGCTGCTTCAGGAACAGGTCCTCCTCGGGTGAGCCGATCGTCGCGAGATGACCTTGCACGCCCTCAAACGTCCGCTGCTCAGCCGCCGCTTTCGCTGCTTCCCAACTGATCCGGTTGGCGATGAAGACCTGGTAGAAACGGCCGTCGAACTGCACTGGCGCGGGCGGCGTGTAGTTCGTTGCGCCCGCGTGGCTCGTCAGCAGGCCGCCGGCCAGCCCCATGGCCGCGGCGACCGACGATCGAATTGCTCTGCTAAAAAACATTGTGCGCTCTCCCCGGTAAACGCTGTTTTGATCACGATCAGTTGTTGCGCACTGCCTGTGCAAGATACTTCGCCGCTTTTTCCGGCCGACCCGTACTTTGATAAAGCCGGGCAAGCCAGCGATCTGAGCTCCTCAGATAGTACGTCGCCGCGCCGCTACCGCCGTGAAGCACGGTACGGCTGTCGACGAGCAGCGGCTCGGCTTGCTCGAATTGTTTCAGTCCTGCGCGGGCCGCGCCTTCGGCGCTTGCCGCACTTGCAGTCTTCCAATGCTTGCTGCCCAGTGATTTCAGATACAGGACGTGCGCGTCGGCCGCCAGCCGCAGCGCCTCGTCGTAGCGCTTGGTCTCGATCAGCACGCCGGCAAGCAGCGTCATGGTAGCGGCCGTGTCGGCGTGCTCCGGGCCGAGTCGCCGCGTGCGAACTTCGAGCGCTCCGCGCAGCAACTGCTCTGCCGTCCCGAACTCGTTGACCTCCATCGTCCACATCGCAAGATTGCTCATGCCGCGCGCGACGGACGGATGGTCAGCACCAAGCGCGCGCGTGTAAGTGTCCAAGGACGCACGCGACAGCTGGATCGCTGTCTTCACGTCACCCTTGTCGTGCACGACGAACGCCAGGTTATTGAGCGTCATCGCGACGTCGGGATGGTCGGCGCCGAGGAGCCTGCGTTGCATTTCCAGCGCGCTCTCGTAATAAACCTGCGCCTGGTCGTACTTGCGCTGCTCGTAGAGCGCGCCCGCAACATTGTTGAGCCCGATCGCGATCTCCGGATGCGAGCTGCCGAGCAGCACGCGCTTCATCTCGAGCGCTTCGCGAAACAGCTGCTCGGCCTCGCCATTCTGGCCGGCCTCGTCGATCACGAAGCCGAGATTGTTGAGCGCTTCGGCGAGCGCCGGGTGCGGCCCGTCGTGAATCTCGCGGCGCATCGCGACCGCTTCGCGCAGCAGCCTGATTGCATCCTGGTACGAGCCCTGGTCATAGAGGTTCAGCGCGAGGCCCTCCAGGCTCTGCGCGACTTCGGGGCTGCGCGCGCGGAACAGCTTCTTGCGCAGCTCGAGCGCCTCGCGAAACAGCGGCTCGGCCTGGGTGAACTCGCCCATGCGGCCGAGCAGGTCGGCGAGCTCGTACACGCTGCGCGCGGTGTCCACGTTCTCGTTGCCGAGCATCTCGCGACGCATCGCGAGCGCATCGCGATACATCTTCTGCGCGGGCCCGTACTCCGCCTTCAGCTTGAGGACTTCGCCCAGACGATCCAGCGAACGCGCGACCTCCAGATGCTTGTCGCCGTACAACGCCCGCCGCTTCTCGAGCGCGCTGCGCAACAGCCCGACCGACTGGTCGTAAAGTCCAAGGCTGGTGTAGACGCTGCCCATCGTCTCCATCAGCGTCGCCTGGATAGCCGGTTGGGCGGTGAGCTCCTGGTCGATGCGCGCGGCGCCCTTGTCCATGATCTCGCGCGCAGTGATCGTGTTGCCGCGCGCTTCGCTCGGGTCCGCGACGTTGAAGAGACCCACCATGAAGTTCGTGGTCTGCTTCGCCGTCTCCGCTTCGATCTCGGCACTGCGTCGCGCCTGGTTGGCAAGGCCGCGCTGATGATCGGCGAAGTAGGCAAAAAACGCGGCCAGGATCGCCAGCGTCGCGACGCCGATCACCGCACCGGTCCGGATGCGCTGGACGCGCCGCTGGCGCGCCATCGAAGCCTCTATGAAACTGGCCTCCTCGCCCTGCAGCTCGATGCCTTGCTCCAGCAGCGACTCTGCTTCTACGAGCGGCTTGCCGTGCGGCAGCAACAGGTCGTTGCTCTTGCTCTCGGCCGCCCAGCGCTCGGCTGCAGCGGCGATGCGGGCGCGGACACGCAGGTTCTCGCGGTTCTGCGCAACCCAATCCATCACTCGCGGCCAGTGCCAGAGCAGCGCCTCGTGCGCCACCGTCACGACAGCACCGCCGTCATCGGCGAGTTCGGTGACGAACAATCGGTTCTCGACGAACGTATCGATGAGCGCACGACTCTTGCCGGCGAACCGACCGGGCCAGGGCACGCGTTTGCGGCCGACGGTTTCGTGACCGTCCTGCTCGATGCTCACCAGCGCATTGAGGACTTTCGGCAGCTCGGCCTCGACGTCGGCGGGCAATTGCTTGAACAACGCTTCCGCGCGCTGCGCCAGCGAGCCTTCGACGCCACCGAGCTCGCGATATGCAGCGAGCGTGAGCAGTCCGTCTTCGGTGCGGCGCAGATACAGCTCTTCGAGCGTGAACTGCAGCAGCGGCAAGATTTCCGGTCGTGCGACCGCCGCATCGCGCAGCATGTCGTCAAGGGACTCGTTGGTGCTCGGGTCTTCCTCGAAGCGCAATCCGGCCGCGCGCGTCGGCAGCCTGATCATCTGACCGATCTCGCTCGCGTTCGGCGGCATCAGGTCGTACTGGCCGGCCCCTTCCTTCAGCGCGGTGAGCTTCGGCAAGGCGGCGAGTCGCGGATAGAAGTCGCTGCGCAGCGTACCGATCACCCACACTCGTCCGCTACGTGCAAACGCATCGATGACCTCGATGAATGCTTCGCGGTGCTCCGGCAGGATGCCCTCGTGCGTGAACATCTCTTCCATCTGGTCGATGACCAGCGCCAGCCGGCCGTTCGCCTTCCCGCCGGTCGACTCGCGCCCGAGTGCGTTGCGTACCAACGCAGTGGCCGCTTGCGGTGACTGACGCAGGACCTGCGCGAGCTCCTCGGCACTGGCGCCGCCGTCATCCAGCGAGGGCAGCGCGTCTTCCTTCAATAGCGCCCTGGCGAGACCAGCGAAGATGTCGCCGCGAACGTCCGTTGGCCGGAACACTGCACGACGCCAGAAGCCGATGCCTTCGATGACGCCTGCCTTCGTCAACATCGGCAGCACGCCCGCGCGCACGACCGAGGATTTGCCGCCGCCGCTCATGCCGAGAATCAGCACGAACGAACGACCGTCGGCCGCCTGCGTGCGCAGCGCTTGCAGGATGCCGGAGACCGCGCGCGTGCGGCCGAAGAACACCGGTGCGTGCTCGAACTCGAACGCCTCGAGGCCGCGGAACGGCGAGCCCTTCTTCCAGACAGCGCGCGACTCGGATGCAGCGCCGGTACTGCGCGGCAGCTGTCGTTCGATCAGCCGGCGCAGGTGATTTTCCAGCAGGATCTCGAAGTCGCTCGGCGACTCGAACGGATGGAAGGCCGCGACCAGCGTGCCCTCGGAGCGGTCGTGGAACCACTTGTCGATGAACTCGTCGAGCTTCTTCTTCTGCGACAGCCGCTCCATCAGGTCGCGCTCGTCGTCGAGACGCACCGAGGGCGGCGCAGTGCGCCGGTACACGAGCAGGTCCGGTTTGCCGGTCTTGCGGAAGCCTTCGAGCGCTTCCTCGAACTCGTACTCGGTGCCGGACTCGTAGCGCGAGCCGTCCGCGCGCGAGAACTCTGCCGGCAGCCGGGTGCCGAGGCGCGACCACAGGATGCAAATGACGACGTCCGCTTCGGACGGCTTGGCGAGCTGCACCTGGAACGTGGCTGTTGCGACCAGCGGCTCGTGCTCCCACAACAGGGTGTCGAGCGCGACGCGACCCATGTACTCGCTTTGCAGCCGTTCGATGACGCGGCTGGCGAGAGCACGTTCCTCGCACACATCGGCGGGCGAAGAGATGAAGAATTGCAGCTTCCTCACGTTTCGCCTGTAGGTCGTCGTGACGCGCGAATCAAGGTCCGCCGGGCGTGCTGCTCCCTGCGCAGCATGGCGGACGACGCAGGATTGATCAGCGCCGACTGTACTCTCAAAGGTCTCGCTGTGAAAGCCGCAAATACTTGTCGGGCCTTGCATTATGAATTCAGAATGCGCGACTTCGAAGTGTCGATTCCTTATCTATATGAGCTCACCCTTCGTCATCGGCGTGTCCGGCCATCGAGATGTGCATCCCGCAGCGCTCGAACAGCTGAGCCGACATGTCGATGAATTCCTGGCGGACCTGAAGCGGCGCCTGCCCGATACCGAGCTACGGATCATGACGGGTATGGCGCAGGGCGCGGATCTGCTGGTGGCTCGGGCCGCGGCGCAGGCCGGCTGTAAGGTCGATGCGGTGCTGCCCATGCCGCTGGAGCAGTACATCGAGGATTTCGCGGGCGAGTCTGCTGCGTCGCTGCGCGCGCTGCTCGCGGATCCGGCGGTCACTCCCATCGTGCTATCACCGCCGCCCGGGTCCGACCGGAACGCGCAGCACGGCGCCGGTCGGTCCGTCTTCTACGCGAACCTCACGCAAACGCTCACGGCGAAGTGCAATCTGCTGCTCGCGCTGTGGGATGGCAAGACGTCACGCCTGGAAGGCGGGACCGCGGACACGGTGCTGCGCTATCTCGGTGCTCGCAGCAGTCATGCCAGTCACGATGACTCCAGCGTCGAGTTCCAGGCCGCTGACGCGGCAGCCGAGGCGGCGTGGGGGCCGCATTTCGTCTATTGGGTGCCCGCGCCGCGCGGCGACGTGCCGGCGGTCGCGCCGCCCGAGCCCGGTTATCTGACCGGCATCGGCGAAAACCTGCTGGCGGCGCACGGCACCGCAATGCCGCACCCGTTGGCACAACAACTCGCCGAGCTGAATACCTACAACCGCGAATTCCAGCGGCTGCACGGCAAGCAGGCTTTTGCGCGAATCGACAGTCTGCTGCCGATGTTGGGCTCGATCGACTCGCAGGCCGATCGCGAAAGTCTGCAACGGATCGACGCCGAATACGGCAAGGCGGACGCGCTCGCGGTCTACTATCAGCGGCATTCCAACCGGCTTTTCCGCGGGTTCAGCTTGACCGCCTCCTGCATGGCGCTGCTGTTCCTGATCTACGCCAAGCTGTGGGCCAATGGCGTGCTGCTGTCGATCTACCTGACGATCCTGCTGCTCAGTGTCGCGGTGTTCCATCGGCTGCGCACGCATCAGTGGTTCTCCAAGCACCTCGTGTACCGCGTGCTGGCGGAGACGATGCGCATCAAGTTCTTCCTGCGTGCGGCCGGCGCCGACCGGCTGGTCAGTGCGACGGAGCTGATCAATCTCACCGGCATCGACCAATTCTCCGGGTTCAGCTGGATCGCCAACCTGCTGAAGAATGTCGAACCGCTCGACCAGGGCGATACGGATGGGCGAGCCGCGGATCGCGTGCGCCTGGAGAGTGTGCATCGTCACTGGATCGTCGGTCAGCAGGAATACTTCCGCAGGCACGTTCGCAGCCTGGAGCGCGATCATCGGCGGCTGGAAGTGGTGAAGAGCGGGCTGCTTTATGCGATCGCGGCGTTCGCGCTGATCCTGCTGGTGTTCGCCGTCCCGCTGCACGAGCGGCTGCTCGGGATCATCACCTGGAAGGACGGAGTCCTGTTCCTGATGGGCCTGTTGCCGGTGTGGCTGGGCATCTGGGAGCTGTACCAGAACAAGATGGCGATGCGCGAGCTGCTCTGGCAGTACCGCAACCAACTCGGTCATTTCACGATCGCCGAGCTACAGCTGTCGCGCCATACGACGGCGGATCGCTCGCAGCAAATCCTCGCTCAGGTCGGCAAGGAAGCGCTGATGGAGAGTTATCTCTGGACGATCCACCGGTACCATCGCGAGTACGAGCCGCCCGCGGCGACGTGAGCTACCTCTCCAGCTGGCCCAACGCCCTGCCCTCGCGCCATTTCCCCGACACTGTCAAATATGTCGACACCTCCTGGATTCGTTCGTTCAGGAGTGACGCCGTGGACTGGTCAACCAGCGTCGCGGTCGCCGGATTCGCCGCGGGCCCTTGTAGTCCAAATGTGTCTGTTCGAAAGAACGCTTACCCGTCAAGCTCCTCGAGAGTTTCAATAAGATCGCAGTCACGACATCCGCCTTCCAGCGCGGCGGATGGCATGCCGGCGGCAGCGCCAACCGGGCACGGATGCGAAACTTTGCATCAGTGGCCAGATGAACTGGCGGGAAATGATTTATGTGGAGTCATGAGCCGGCATCGAGACGGTCATCGATGCTGCTCGAACGCTTTGCCAGCTGCGCCTCGACCGGCGAGTTTCGACGCTTGAGCCATGATCGACTCATGGAGGAGTCGCAGCAACGCTTGGCGAACGCCGTGGTGTCAGGTCTGCCCAGTGAAGAGCGCGTGGCAACGCGCATTCTCGAGAACGGGCGCGACTACCTGCGATGGGAAAACGAGCACGCGACGCTCATGCGCAAGATCGCGGTCGAGCGCCTGCCCAGCGTACAGACGGCTCAGCTGCTCGACATTTCGATTGCGCTGATCCATCGCAAGGCATGCTTCGAATACCTGCGCGACGAGCAGGTTCGCGGGAGCAAGCGCCAAAACATCATGGCGCACTTCTTTACCAATCGTGACTACACGAGCGCAGTCGTTGCCGAGCACGGGCGCTACCTGCGCAGTGCTGCGAGTTATCTGTGCTCGAGTCATCTCGGGTCGAACGTGATGTTCGAGGCGCTATTCGAAACCCCGCTCGCCGAGTACGAAGAGCTCTACGCGAGCTACTTTCGAACCTATTGCAACACCCTGCTGGCGAGCGACGACAACGCGGTCGCCAAGTCGATGCAGGCGGTGCTCGTCGAGCTCAAGGCCCAGGTCGGCGAATGGCGCAAGGCGCTCAACGCTCTGACGCACTCGCATTCCGGCGTTTGGCGTCGACCGGTGCTTTAGAGTTTTGACCCGCACTAGACGCGACGCGCATCAGATTGATTTCATCCGTAACGCAGGGCAGCTGCGGTGAAATGGTGCCGGCAAAACCATCAGCTCTTCTGCAGACATGCAGGACCACTATCACGCGATCGTCTGGGTCGACCATCGTGAGGCAAAGATC
>CADEEJ010000162.1:11136-12096 GCA_902826315.1 uncultured Steroidobacter sp. | reverse complement strand
AGAGCTACTGGTCGCCCGGCATTCCGCGTGCAACGGTCGCGCGCGCGATCGAGAATTCATTGTGCTTCGGCGCCTTCTGGCAAGGTCGGCAGGTCGGGTTCGCACGCGTCGTCACCGACAAGACGACGTTCGCGTACCTGTGCGACGTGTACGTGCTGGACGGACATCGCGGCCGGGGACTGTCGAAGCAGCTGATGGAGCGCGTCGTTGCTCATCCCGACCTGCAGGGATTGCGTCGGATGATGCTCGCCACGCGCGACGCGCACGGCTTGTACGCCAAATACGGCTTCACCCAGCTGAGTGCACCGGATCGCATCATGGAAGTGGTTAGACCGGACATCTACTTGACGCGCTGAAATCACGGCGCGTCGAGAAACTCCTCGACGAAGCCGGCGGTGAGCTCGGGCTCGCGCGTCGCGCGTTGAGTCATGACCAGCTCGCCGAGATAGTCGCCATGCCCGCCGGGCACGACCAGCAGGCGCGCGTTGGGAAGCAGCCGCGTGAGCTCGATCGCATGCTCCGGCCTCACGATGTCGCGATCGCCGATCAGGATCAAAGTCGGCGCACGCACCGCGCGCAGCTGTGCGTCCGGCACATCCGTGAAGTGGCGCATGCGCTCCGCATCCTTGTCGTGCATCGTCTTGAGCTTCGCCGGGTCCGGATTCACTTTCAGGAACGCATCTTTCAGCGGCTGCGGCATGTTGGAGATGTCCGCGCTCTGAATGATCGTCCACAGCTGTGGCTGCGCGCCGTCCTTCTTCGTCAGCGACGACGCGAACACGAGTCGGCGCACCGCTTGCGGATGGCGGATCGCGACCTCCAGCCCCACGCTCGCGCCGTTGCTGAAGCCAAAGACGTCCGCCTGCTCGATCCTCAAATCCTTCAACCGCCCAGCCACGTCGTCCGCCTATCCCCCCAACCGCACCGCCCCGCTGGTGTCGCCCGTCCGGCCGTGCCCCC
>CADEEJ010000162.1:8219-11126 GCA_902826315.1 uncultured Steroidobacter sp. | reverse complement strand
CTCGACCTGCCTGCGCTCCGGGGTGAACACCGGGATCCGCAGCCCGATCGCCCCGACCCGCCGACCCAGCCGCCCACGGAGCTTCCAGAACAGCCGATCGTCGAGCCGCCGCCGTGCAACAGCACGAGCGGGACGCCGCGCTCAGGACCGTAGACCTCGTAGTACATCCGGATGCCGTTCACCTCGGCATAAGCACCACGCCCCTGCTCCGCTGCCGACGCGGCAATCACTGCCGATGCAAACGCCAGGGACGCAATGCCCGTCGCGGTCTTGCTAAGCATTGCTCGCTTTCCTCACGACGACGAGCTCGGCGAGACGATCGAGCATCTGCAGCCAGCTCGGATGTGCGCCCGTTTGCTTCGCCAGCGATTCCAGAACGGTCTGCTCGAGCGTCAGCAGCGTGGAGCCGCGGACGTTTGCGAACGTGACCGTCACGAGGGTTTCGCGCGGCCAGCGGGGGTCATGACCCGCCTGCACGGGCGCGATTTCGTTGCCGGCGCTGTCCGCAGTCGCGAGCGTGTAGACGATGCGAACGGTGCGGGTGTCATCAGCGATTCTTGCGGGCATTGCGTCTCTTCTCCTTCTTGAGCAGCACGTCGAGGCGCTCGAACGCGTCGTCCCAGAACTGCTGGTAGCTGGTCATCCAGTCGTAGGCGCCCTTGAGCGGCGCGGCGCGCAGCGAGCAGAACTGCTGGCGGCCCTCCTTGCGCTTCTCGATCAGGCGCGCGCGCTCGAGATAAGCGAGGTGCTTCGAGATCGCCTGCTGCGAAACGCCGAACGGCTCGGCGAGCTCGTTCACCGACGCTGCACCCTTGCGCAGGCGGTCGAGAATCACCCGCCGCGTCGGATCGGACAGTGCCAGGAAAGTCAGGTTGAGCGTATCCACAACCAAATGGTTGTGCATGATGCCGCGAAAGTCAACTCAAATCAGGTGCTTCGACGGCGCTGCGCGCCGAGGGCGAAAAATTGCGAATTTCGCCGACGCCCCGCGACGCTGCACCGGCGGCAGCGCAGACCGCGTTTGGTCACATTACTGGCCAGTCCGGCTAGACTTTGGCCGGCCGTATCGCTCACGATGCGTTGCAAGCACGATCGGACTCGCACACGACGGCGAAACTGTCTGGCGTGCGCGCAGTCGAAGGAGCTGCGGTTCGTGGGGGAATCGATGGCCAAGAGCGGTTTTCTGGTCGCAGCAGTGCTGCTGAGCGCGGCGTTCCCCGCCGTTGGCGCGGAGAACCAGGCGCCGAAACTGCCGTCGGACGCCGTGATTCCTACAACCGCGCCGCCGGTGTCCGAAGGGGCGCCCCCGGTCGCTTCTCCCAACATCGAAGAAGTCCACGTCGAGGCGCCCGAGCCGCGTTACGTGGCACCGACCCTGCGCGACAGCATCGGGCGCATCTGGGCGCCGGTGCTCATCAACGGCCAAGGCCCGTTCCGCCTGGTGCTCGATACCGGTGCGAGCAAGTCCGCCCTGCTCCCCAGGGTCGCCCGCGCGCTCAACATCCCCATGCAGGCAACCGCAATGCGCGTGCACGGCGTTACCGGCTCGGCGGATGTTTCGACGGTGACGATCCAGCAGCTCGAAGTCGGCGAGTTGCTCATGGGAACTTCGACACTGCCGATCGTGCCCGACGTGTTCGGCGGCGCCGACGGCGTGCTCGGCAACGAAGCGCTTGGCGACAAGCGCATCTCCATCGACTTCCGCCGCGACCGCATCCAGATCATGCGCTCGCGCAGCGAGCGGCCCACCGCAGGGCTGAGCAAGATTCCGTTGAAGCTGACGCGCGGCAAGCTGCTGTCGTTCAAGACCAAGATCGGTGCGGTAGCGACCACTGCGGTCATCGATACCGGTGCACAGCGCACGATCGGCAATCAGGCCTTACGTACCGCACTGAACCGGCGCGCGCGCAACGTCACGCAGGAAGAAATCATCGGCGTCACGCTCGACGTCGAGCGCGGCGACAACATTCGCACCCCGCCGATCACGATGGGCAAGGCAACCATCACCGGTGCCCGCGTCACGTTCACCGACACGGCGATCTTCGAGCACTGGCAGCTCACGGAGGAGCCGGCAGTCCTGCTCGGCATGGACGTGCTCGGCACGCTGGATATCCTGATCATCGACTACAAGACGCAGGAACTGCACGTGCGCTTCCGCGGCCCGGCGGCACCCATCGGCCGGTTGCGGGACACGAGAATCCAGGATCGAGAATAACGACGCAGTCACGAGCGGGGGACGTTCCATGCTGACGGTGCATCATCTCGGCATCTCGCAGTCCGAGCGGATCGTCTGGCTGTGCGAGGAGCTCGCGATCCCGTACCAGCTCGTGCGCTACGACCGCGACCCGGTGACGCGGCTCGCACCGGCCAACTACAAGGCGCTGCACCCGTTCGAGACCGCACCGGTCATCGTCGACGGCCAAGTCGTGCTGGCGGAATCCGGCGCGATCATGGAGTACATCATCGCGCGCTATGGCAATGGCCGGCTAAGCGTGCGGCCGGATGCACCGAACTACGCCGACTACCTGTTCTGGTTTCACTTCTCGAACGGCTCGATGATGCCGGTGCAGTTCGCCGGTGCTATCAAGCCGAGTCCGGATGAGTCGCCGCGCACGCGGATCCAGCGCGAGCGCTGCGAGCGCTCGTGGAAAATGGTCGAAGCGCGCCTGCGCGAGGCGCCCTACTTCGCCGGAGCCGAGTTCACCGCCGCCGACATCATCATGGTGTTTCCGCTGACGACGATGCGCGTATTCGCGCCACGCGACATCTCCGGCAATCCGAACGTCCTCGCGTATCTGCAACGCATCGGTGCGCGCCCCGCGTACCGCGCGGCGATGCAGAAGGGCGATCCGCAGCTGCAGCCGCTGCTGACCTGACTACTTCTTCGACGTGCGAGAACTCGCCCAG
>CADEEJ010000162.1:0-8119 GCA_902826315.1 uncultured Steroidobacter sp. | reverse complement strand
CGCAATAGCCATCGCGCACGCAAGGGACTAAGCTCGATGCCGATCGGTGTAGTTCACTTTCGTTCGGGGGCTCGAAGCTCGCAGCCCGCCGACGCGACTCGAGCCGTCGACGGTGCGCGCGCCTCCGGGAGGAATGCGATGAACCGTCTGACCCCTGGAATTCGCACGTGGTGCCTCTGCATCTTGTGCGGCGCGGCGATGCTCGGCTGCGCCCGCCACGAGTCGTTGCCTGCCAACGTCACCGGCGCCCTGGAACAGGCAATCACCAGTCACGATCTCGCCGCCAGCGTCGCGCTGTTTGCCGACGACGCGCAGATCCTGCCCCAGCACGGTCCCGCGATCCGCGGGCACGCGGAAATCGAGACGTATTTCAGGGACAGCATCACGCCGAAGATGACGTACGACACCGACACCGAAATGACGCTGGTGCGCGGCGACCTCGGCATCGAACAGGGCCGCTACCGCGTACGCAACGTGCGTCGCGGCTCGGACGTCGAAGAAGGCAAGTACCTGCACGTCTGGCGCCACATCGGCAACGACTGGAAGCTGTACCGGGTCATCTACAACACAGACGTCGAGCCTCGCACCGAGGTCTCGATCGAGCAGGCTCGCGAAGAAGGCTAGGAGATCAAGCATATGAGCACTCGTCTGTTCAGGCGGTTTCGTGACGCTGAGCCCGCCGCTGAAGCCGCCACCCCCGCGGGTGGCGTGAAGTCGCCGCGCGAGGCACTCAATGAGCAATGGTTGCGGATCCGCGCCGGTCTCGGCGGCGAGTCCGCGATCGACAGCATGGACGCGGTCTACCGCGCCGAACTGCGCGAGCTGCGCAGCGCGGAGATCCAGGCGTGTGCGCTGGTCGACGAGATTTGGGTGACGCTGCTCAACGGACCGCTTGCGGAGCGCGTGAGCCAGTACGTAGCCGCGCTACGTCGCCGGGCCGCCCAGCACGAAGGCAGCAGTCATCGCAACCCGGTGATGCGCGCGCTCGTACACGAAGCGAGTCGGGTCGCGGAAAACTGTTCGACGAACGTGCGCGACGTCGTGCTGGTCGCGACGCTCCAGCAGATGGTGCATTACCTGATCGCGAGCTACGGAACGATCGCCGCACATGCCCGCGCGCTGGGCCTGGAGGAGCAGGCGGCGCTGTTCGATGGCCATGCCGAGAGCGATCGGCAGTTCGACCTCGATCTCAGCTCGCTGGCGAAGACCGAAGTGAATCCGCAAGCGCTCAGCCCGCGCGAGGCGTCGCACTGAGCCGGAATCAGCGGCCGGCCGGCACCACCAGCTGACGATCGCGGGCATCGCCCCAGCTGACCAGCGGGCTCGGAATGTGCCCGCTGTCGCCGACGGCGAGCACTCGCGTCGATCCGTCCGGCTGCACCTGGATCACGGTCAGGCTGGCGTGCGGCACCGACATCCCGAGCCACGCCCGCGTATCCACCTTCAGCGCCTTCGTCACCAGGTAACGAATGACGTTGCCATGCGCGACGAGGATGTCGTTGCGACTCGCGCCTTTGGCGGGCGTGAAGAACTCCGCAAATGCCTGGTCCAGCTGCTTCGCACATGCGGCCCGCTCGCGAGTGACGTCGTCCTCGACTGTTTCAGGCAGCGACGGCGTGCACTCGCGGAGCAGCGCCGACTGCGCCACTGGTACGTTTGCAAGCGTCTCGTGCATCACCGCCGCGGTGTCCCGCGCACGTTGCATCGTGCTCGATGTCATGGAATCGAACGAAACGCCCGAGCCACTCAAACGCGCGGCGATCAAACGTGCCTGCGCGACGCCGAGCGGAGTAATACTCGGGCCCAGCTGCGGGTCCGCATTGGCATCTGCGACATACGCGCCGTGACGGATCAAGTACAGCGTGCGTGGCGCGGCCGGCTGCGACTGCGCCGCCGCGACCCCGCTGACCAGCATGAAGCACGCGCAAACGAGCACTCTGACCATCGGCAACACTCCCAATGAAACGAACGGTGCTACCTGGTACGCACGGGGTAGCTCCGACACGGTGGCGTCGGATCTTTCGGCGTCTCCGGCGTGAGCTGGATCTTGGTCACGAGCCCGTCCTCGACGACGACGTAGCCGAGCGCGCGCGCGATGTCGAGGAACGCGCGATAAAGCTCATCCGATGACAGCGGCTTGTCCCAGCTCGCCGTGACGGTCGCGCACACGCCCAGCTCCAGCTCCATCGTGCGGCTGGTCAGTTCTCCGAGATACGTCGCGATCTGCGCGAAGTCGGCGTCGACGAAAGTCGGCCGATGCTTGACGGTCGTCTGGATCTTCGCGACCTGGCCCGCTGCGCTTGCCGCGCAGGCGAGCGCCACGAAAGTCACGATGAGGGTGGGCAAGCGGAACATGGGTCGAGTCCGTTACTTGATCTTCTTCACGATGCGATCGGTGCCGCCGAGCTCGCGGTAAATATAGTGCGTGACGCGACCGCCGGGGTCCTTCACGAAGATCATGCGCGAAGCGTCGCCGCCCGCGGCTGCACCCGGCACGAAGAACGTCGTCTCGCTTTCCGGCAGCCATTCGCCCGGCTCCCCGCCGCCGAGACGCTCCAGCAGGCTGTCGCCCTTGCGCTCGATCTTCGAGATCAGCGTCGGCGCCCATTCATATTGGCCGACGTACGCGTCAAGCAGTGCCGGATCGATCTTCGCGGTCTTCGGCTCCGGCGGGATCAGGCCATCTGCCACGCCGAGCAGCAGCCAGCGACCGTCACGGCGCACGTGGGTCTCGATCTGCCACTTGTGAATCGATGTGGTCTGGCCACCGATCTGTGTGAACTGATCGGCGTGATACGTGACGATGGCCGTATCGCCGTTGATGCGGACCTTCATGTCCTGCAACGGCCCGTAAAAGTAAGTCACTTCGCGCGGCCACGCCTGCTGCTGCGCGATGCGCGATTGCTTCGAAGGCGTCGCTCCTTCGAGCGGCGCCATCATGTCGTCCGCGACGAACGTCGCCCAGGTGGCCATGTCGTTGCGGCGATTCGCCTCCAGCCGGCTGCGGATCGCATTGGCGATCTGCTCCTCGACCTGCGCGAAGGCGAGCGACGGCAGCGCGAGAGTCGCTATGAGGATCCAGGCGATGCGCGGCGACATGCCGCATTTGTACCGGATCCGGCCGGCGCCGTCATCGGTCGCAGCGGATCTCGACGTCGTCGACGTCGCGGTCGCGGATCGTGCCCGAGCCGTGGCGAACCTCGCAGCGATCGAACAACGGCTGCTGCCGGATGCTGACGTCATAGGGCGCGCCGCCCGGCAGACGCGTCGGGAAGGTGAACCGCCCGTCGGCGCCGAGCCGCAGGTCGTCGCCGCCATTGTTCTGGATGACTACGCCGCCCAGGCCCCGCAGGCGCGTGACGCGGCCGCCGACACTGAAATTGCGCGTCTCGCAATCGACGATGATGCTCGTGACGTCGGCGGAGCCGACGGACCCCGAACGGTTCGACACCGTGCACGTCTGGTTCGGATTGCGCGGCTGCTCGGCAATCGTCACGTCGTAGCGCGCGCCGGTCGACAATGCCGTGTCGAAGCGGAAGGCGCCGCTGCGGTCGATCGTCAAGTCGTCGCCGCCGTTGTTGCGCAAGACCAGTCCCGAGCCTTCCAGGTTCCGGACCGTGCCGCCGATCGCAAAATCGGCGGTGCTGCAACTCACGACGACGTTGCCGACGTCGGCGTTGCCGATCGTGCCGCGTGGGTTCGTCACCGAGCAGGCCTGGTTCGGAGCGGATGGCGGCGTGCGCACAGTAACGTCGTACGTCGCGCCGCTCGCCAGCTCGGTCGGGAACCTGAAGTCGCCGTTTGCGCTCACGGTGACAGCGTCGCCGCCGTTGTTCTGCAGGACCAACCCGGAGCCCATGAGCCCGATGACCGTACCGGCGATGGAGAACGTGCTCGCGGCGCAATTGACTCGCACGTTGTTCACGTTGGCGCTAGCGATCGTCCCGTCACCGCCGGTGATCGTGCACACCTGGTCCGGATTCACGGGCGGATCCGCAACCCGCACGCGATACACCGTACCGCTCGGTAGTGCTGTCTCGAACGTGAAGCTGCCATCGGACACGATCGGCAATTCGTTGCCGTTGAGTCGCAGTACCAGACCGGTGCCGGTCAGCCCGCTGACCGTTCCGCCGACCGTGAAGCTGTTGCTGGGATTGGTCGCACAAGTGATAGCGATGTCGGCGACGTTCGCGCTGCCGATGCTGCCCGTGCCTTTCGCTACGGTGCAGGTTTGCGCGGGCGATGTAGGGTGAGCGATGACAGCGACGCTGTAAGCCGTGCCGGTTGCGAGGCGCGCCGAAAACTCGAATGAGCCATCCCCGGCAATCGGCAGGTCGCCGCTGCCGTTGTTCTGAAGCACGAGGCCGCTACCGCTCAGCCCGGTGACAGTCCCGCCGACCGTGAAGCTGTTCTGTGCACCTTGCGAGGGCGGCGCCGGCGACTCGGGGGGTGCCGCCGGCTCTTTGACACTACCCGTGCCGTTGGAGCACGCGACGACGAGCGGCAACACGAGCAGCCCGGCAAACCAGCGCGCGCAGCGCAGCGACAGCATGATCTCCCCACATCGGAATTTCGTTCCCTTGTCATACCGACATCGGCAGCGAAATGTTCCCGAGCGGATGGATCAGGTGCTCGTCGTCGTAGCGAAATGAATTGATTCGCGGGCTGACCGGGTACGCGATCATGTGCTGCTGCGCGAGCGGCTTGAGAACCGTCTTCGCGACCGCGGGTGCCGCGGTCAACCAGACCGCGTAGTCGCGACGCTCGAGAATCGCCGGCATCGCAGAGTCCGCGCCTTGTAATTCCGTCAACATCGAATTCGGCCCAACGGTGATCAGCGCGCAGCCTTCGATCACATCGTCGCCCTCCTCGACCTCGGTGCGATCCCAGACCGCGGCCACGCCGAACACGCGACGATTCACCAGACGAACGAAGAACGGCTGGCGGTGGCCCTGCCACGTTCGCTGCCAGGTGTAGTACCCGAACATCGGCACGATGCAGCGACGTCCGGCCTCCCACGCATCACGCGTCGCCGCGGCGTGCTCGATCTCGGCCAGCGACGCGGTCATTGCGCTCGCCTTGGCCGCATCGGCTTCCGCCCAGTCCGGGATCAGTCCCCAGCGCAGCATGACGCCCTCGACCTGCCCGTCGTGCATGCGGATCACGGGGATGTAGCGCGACGGCCCGACGTTGAAGCTCGGCGAGAATTGCCACCAGCGACGCACCACGCCGAACTCCTGCTCGGCCTGCTCCGCCTCCGGTGTGACGTAACGCTCGCACATCCCTGTTGCGGCTTACAGCAAGCCGTCCAGCCGCTCCAGATCGTTGATCATCCGCCAGCGTCCGCCGCCCTGCTCCACCTTCGCCTTCCACGAGTCGACGCGCGACAGGTATTCCTTCGGATCGAAGTTGTCGGTGCGCAGCTTGGTGACGTTGAGCGCGACGACTTCGAAGCCCTTCAGGTCGAGCGGCACGTCGCGAACATAGCCCTTCGCCAGGTCTTCCTTGAGGTCGGAAAAGATCATGATCGTCTTGCGGCCCGGCTGCTTTTCGTTGAGGAACTCGATCGCCTGCAGCAGGCCGCCGCTGATGTCGGTGTACTGCGCCGAATTGGAATGCTCGACGAACTGCCGCACCTCGCCGGCGAACGCGCGCTTCTGCGTGTTCGCCGTGCTCGGACGATCGTCGAAGGTTGCCTTCGCCACGATGTCCTGCTCGCTGAAGCTGCCGGTGTCGATGCGCGCGACGGCGAACGAGTCGGACGGCTCCAGGCGCGCAAGCGTGTACAGGATGATCGTCTCGGCCTTCCTCAGCTCATTGCTGTACGTGCCGGAGGTGTCGAGCAGCAGATAGACGCCAGTGTTCCGCGGCGCCGCCGGCGCGCATGCGCCAAGCGCCAGTACCACGCCCACGAGCGTCAGTGCCAAGCGCTTCATGTTCGCACCTCCGACTCGGCTTCCAGGTCGGCCCGCCAGTGATCGGACCGATGCTTCATCCTTGCCTCGAGCCAGAGCGGCACGAACAGCGGCAGATCGTAGATGCGCTCGGCCAGCCTGCCGAGATGCCGAACGACACTGCTCAGTACGCGCAGCACGAGCGCAATGAATCGCAGCAGCGCGATACCGGCCAGGCCGAGCACGGTGCGCAACGAATGAATGAAGGTTTCGAGCGGAATCGCCACGAACGTAAGCGCGAACGGCAGGATGAATCCCATGCCCATCTGCGCGACCGTCGTGATCCACAGGTACTCGTTCTGCAGGCCGCCGCCGTTCTCACCGCGCAGCAGCGCACCGGTCGCGAGCTCGTCCTGCAGCAGCACTTCGCGCATGTAGGCCAGGCCCGCTTCGACGCTCGCGAGCAAAGTCAGGATCGCGAACGTGATCCAGATCATGCGTACGCGGATCTTGTCCGGCAGCGCGCCGATGACCGGAAACAGCCGCGTGATGCGCAACGATTCCATCAGGAACAAGCCCATCGAGATCTCGACCATGATGATCACGAGCGCCGCGACGTTGGCCGTGCGGAACGTGCCGATGTAACTCGTGCCGCCGACCATCTCGGCCATCGGACGGGCGATCAAGGAGAAGTTGATCGCGGCCCCGCCGATGGCAACCGTCAACACCAGCGCCGAGACGAAGAACTGCACGACGGACGACGATGACAGCGTCGACACCGCTCGATCCTGGCCGCGCACGATGTCTTCATACTCCTGCATGTGCCGATCGACGACGACGGCGCGCGTGAGAATGCTCTCGACGGACTTGCTGACGTGCCCGAGCGTGTCGAGCACGGTTCGCCACTCGGGCATCATCTTGCGCAACAGGCCATGTCGCTCGGCACTGGCGGTGCGATACGCCTCCATCGCTTCCTTGTGCGCTTTGACCAGCGACTTGTGAATATCTTCGAGAACCTCGGTGCCGCCCTTGCGCGCGTCGATCTCCGCGACCGCTTCGACGGCGCGCACCCAGCCCGGCGCTTCCGGCGGCACGTCGACGGCGTTCTGGTGATTCTCTTCGATGCGCGCAATCGATTCGCTCAGCGCACGATGCAGCGCCGGGTAGTTCGCAAGATCCTTGCGCACGCTTTCGCCGACGCGCACGAACTCGCGTTCGACGATGCGCTCCTTCGCTTCACGACCGGCCGCGAGCAGCACTTCACGATTGCGCGTCGCGAGCTTCGCTTCGCCGCGTCCGACGGAATGCGCGGCCATGCGCAGGCCGCGCGAGAGCGCGACAGCCGTGATGTGAATCGCTTGATGTGCGGTGTGTCGCGCGAGGTAGAGCACCGCAACTGCCAGGACTATCCAGAACAGCGCGGAAATCGCGGGCCACGGAGTAATAGCGAGAAGAATCCCCATACTGGCAACCCCGCTGTCATAGGAAAGATCCGTTAGACCGGTAGCTTTGCGACCCTCCCTTTCGAGAGGTGTGCCTTTTGCAGCGCGAGCAGCGTGCGCTCGCGCCCAGGATTCTGTCAACGCGCTTTAAGGTGAGCCGGGTGTTATGTAAGACGCGAGCGCTTCGCGCAGGCGAACTTTCGCGAGCCGAGCGTCCGCGTTGTCGGCAACTTCAGTATTACCAAGCTGCCGCGCGCACTTCGACAGGCCGAGCAGCGACTGCCCGCGTCCGGGTGCGAGCACCTGCGCGGCTTCGAACGCGACGCACGCTTCCTTCGCGCGACCGTTTTCGAGCAGCACTTCGCCGAGCAGCTCGTTCGCCGGTTTGTCGAGCGACGGCGGCCCGAACTCCATCGGGCTCCCACGCTCGCCCGCCGCTGCTTCGGACAGCAACGCGATGCCTTCGTTCGTGCGACCACGCTTCAACAGCAGCAGACCATCGAGTTGCTGTTGCTCGATCTTCGCCACCCGCTGCGCTGGCGCGTCTGCTTCCAATCCGGCCGCGTTGGCCGCTGCGACGTAGCGATTGATGGAGCTCTTCGCACGCTCGATCGCAGCGACTGCGGCATCGAGCTTGCCGTGGCGGACGGCGCCGTAAGCGTCGGACCAGTCGCGCGTGAATTCTGCGGTGATCAACCCTGCGACACTCACTTTCATCGCGGCGACCGGTCCGGACCAGTCGCCGGTGTCGATCAGATAGCGCGAGCGCATCACCGCGAAGGA
>CADEEJ010000161.1:2688-12132 GCA_902826315.1 uncultured Steroidobacter sp. | reverse complement strand
AGGCGGTCAAAGACGGACGCGGCCCCCGGTTGAAAGGCAATCCGACGGAGCTGTTCTCCGGTGACTACTGGACGGGAGAGCAGGCCTCATCGCTTGGCTTGGTGGACGGATTGTGTGACCTGGACAGTGTCGTCAAACAGCACTTCGGCGTCGACCAGCTGAAGGACTACACGCTACCGCCCAACCTCTTTACGCGCTTCGCGAACTCCTTCGGCGTTCTCGCGCAGTCCCAGTTCGACACGCAGTTCTCGGTGCATCAGCCGAGGCTCATGCCGTGACGCGGTTTACCCAGTGATGCTCAGACGGAGATTCTCATGAACGACATTGCGCCTGCCGCCCCCGCGCGCTCCAGCGCACCGCCACGCACCATGCCCGTGTTCAGCGTCAGCTTGAAACTCAACACCGAGTTTGCCAGACGCGTCTACAAGCGCTGCTTCGACCGACTGAAGGGTGACTTGTACGTTCTCACGGTCCGAACCCTCGCTGGTCGAATGGACGAGGCCGCCAAGGCCATCGAGAAGATCATCTCCGATGGCTTCAGCAGTGTGCGCAAGGATCTGGACTCCGAGCTCGAGCGCTCCGACGCGCTGCTGGATGATGCGAAGCTCACCGACCTCGCGGAGTACGACAATATCCCGCAGATCCGCGTGGCCTACTCAACGCCGCGTGCGAAGGAGTTTCTTGATCTGCTGCTGAAGATGGATCAGCTCCTCATGCGCTACGACGCACTGTGGTTGTCCGGGAACATCGAAACGAATCAATACTGGGCGCGTTGCCACAACTGGCAGCGCCGGCTCACGAAGGTGGCCAACCGCCTTCGCGAGTTGGGCAATCGCACGCGCACGGGCCTCGCACGCCAGCAAATGGGGCCTGCGACGCTCGTGCCGAATCCAGCCTCGTCGACTCCGATGGCGGCGGCCGAGGCCGAGTCGTCTGTCGAGACGACAGACGCTGCGGACGAGGATCTGGATGGCGATGGGAGCGGGGTGCCCGAAGCGCTGCCCGATGAGTTCCGCGATCCCGCCGACCTGGTCGTAGCGGCGGAGGCCGAGTCGAGCGAACCGGACACCTCCGTTGAACCCGGCGCAGAGTCGCAGTCGGATACAGTCGTCGTCACCCCCGTTGCACCCCGTCGGCGACGTGCGGCGGCGGCCGCCGGCTAGTCCCAGGTCACAGCGCGTGCGCCTGGTACTCGCCAATCACCCCGGCGATGCGTGCGTCGCCGTGCGCGCGCTCAGGGTCCGCGAGATCGAGGCGCTGACGCACCATTTCCGCGATGGCGTCGACGCGCCCTGGTTGAGCGAGTGGCTGGCCAGGCTCGCGCGCATGCGCCTTTGGATCGACTGTGAGTGTCGATCGATGCGTGAGGCGTCGCCGATGCTCTTCGCGAGGCGCACGCCAGAGGCGACCTACGCGCTCGCGCGGATGCTGGACCGTCCTGCACACGCTCGCGGCTGCCCCTTCGGTGTAGCGCCCGCGAGCGTTCGGAATGCCGATGAATTGCCCGAGCCGCCCCGCTTGGTGCATCTCATGTGTCGCTGGTTTGCCGCTGCACGACTCAATGTCCTGTTCCCCTATACCGGTGATGATGGCCTCTCGGCGCAATACGCCGCCTTGCGCGAGGTGTCGCGGAGCATGGAGGTGTGGCCTGGCCAGCCGCTGTACGATTTCGGTCGAACACACCCGCACGGCTTGCCGGAGCTGTGCCGCAAGCTCAGTCGCTCAGCTCACGACACGCAGGGCGTGTACCTGTCCGTGACTTCAAGGCTGGATTCGGGCGAGTTATTGGAGCCGATGTACAGCACCGATGCCCACTATCAGGTTGACGAGGAGCTGCCGCCGCTGCGAACGGCGTGCGGGTCGGAGCCGGACCGCGGCCCGTTCGTTGTGCTGTTCTTGTTGGCCGGGGCGAAGGGCGTGGTGCGCATCCGGGAGGTGGTCGCGCAGCCCATCCATTCTCGACGGCTTCTGGTGCCGCTCGATGGAGTCGTGGATCGCCGCACACTCGAGGTGCTGCTCGACGTACAGCGCCGGTTGCTCGTCGGCTGGGGGCGCGTCGTGACGATCCGAAAGACGCTGTGCAATGCGCTCCCGCACGAGCGCGGCGTCAGCTTTCAGGTGCAGTCGGTCGGCCCCAATGGTCGTGCCGTTCTGTCGTTCGATGTGTTGGCCGCAGATGCGGAGATGGCCCTCGCGGATCGGGTGGATCTGGAGCAAGGCGCAGGTCCGATCTACCACGCCGTGGGTGCGACCGAGGGACCGCTCACGCCCACCGACGTGTCCTTTAGGAGCCGAGTGCTGTCGCGACTGCTCGATCATGTTGCGCACTCGGGTGGCTCACAGCGGCCTGCCGCCCCGACGCGCGCGATCGCGTCGTAAAGGCGCCCTTGCTTTAGCCCGCAGGCAGGCCACGCATACATATATGTGTGTGTCGGACGGTCTACTTCGCGCCTTGGCGTCGAATCAATGCGTTTGAACGTTGATGGTGTAGCTGTCGATGATGGCTCGCGGCTCATGCGAGGTCAGCAAGCCGCGGCTCACGAAGAATCGCAGTTCGCGCGCGACCGCCTCGGCGTGTTCATCGGCGGTGAGCGTTGTGGAATCCGGTCGTACGGTCACGTGCAGACTCACTGTGTAGTCCATGGGAACGTTCCCTCTGTGTATGCGCGAGACCATCGCGCTGAGGCAGATTCACACGGGAGGGTGATTGCGCAAGCGCGGACCACAGCGCACACGCGCGCGAGGACTTGCTCTCGTCCAGCGTGACGTCGAAGCAAGAACGAACGAGGCCTCTGCTACCTTCAGTCGTCAGTGCCACTCTCCTCGGTGCTCAGGTTGCGGCGCATCGCGGCCCGTGCAAACCGCAGATCCCGATTGATCGTGTCCTCGGTGCGGTTGAGTGTGCGGGCGATCCGACGCGGACTCATGCGTCGAAACTTTCCATTTCTAACGCGAGCGCACATTGCGGCGCGCCGGCCCGAAGCTGTTCGATGGTCTTGTCGGCCGCTTCAGTGGACGGGTTGAAGACTCATGTTGCTTTCGCGATCAGAAGATTGTCAGCAGAGCAACGCTCAATGCGCCATAAATAGCGATGACGATCCAGAAATGCTCGGGCGATTCGTGCTTCGAGATCGTGCGACCCCATACGCCCGACTTGGCATAGACCACGCCGTTCAAGGCAGCGACGAGCGTGTATAGCCCGACGAGGGCGCCGAGCAGCTTGAACATTCAATGTCTCTCTCGGACGAAAACTTCGATGACTAGCCTGATCAATCCTACGAGTACCCCGATCGTTGCGATCGGGACGGCAAGTACGGCCAACAAGCCCAGGCCGATCGGGTTGCCATCCTTGGGTCCGAAGGCGATGTAAGCGAGTAAGGGCAGCACGCCGATGAGCCCAAGCCCGAGGCTGACTGCGACAATGCGCAAGCCCTTCCAGCGCCGCAGCAGAGATGCTTCGAGATCAATCATGCCGTGTTGGCACTGTCTCGACCGCGAAGTTTCGAGGAGATCCAGCCGATCAGAGCGCCGGCGAACGCGCAAAGCGCGCCAACGATCGAGCCGATGATGATCTCGAACGGCCAGAGATTGTGCGAGGTGGGATCGGCAGTCGTCTCAACCGCGACGCGCAGCAGAATGATGGCCGGTACGGAAGCGCCAATGATCGCAACGCCCTTCCAGAAAGTTGTCGCGCCACAGCCGAGCGTCAGCGCCGCGGTCGCGACGAGTACGCATAGGCCTGGTCCGTAGAGTGCATTCGGCAGATTGAGCTCGCGGTAAGGCGTGAGGAAGTACGGCACGCCCACGGCGAGCGTGCTGACGATGAAGCCGAACGCTGGAATCCACCTCGTGCGAACACTCATACCGACGTTCATTGACTTGCGAAGTTCGCAGCATCCGACGAACTGAGCGGGGATGCCCGTGATGTACGTCGAACTCGCTGGTTGGTCACTTGTGAACGGGCGCACAAATGCGAACGATCAGATGCATTTGGCGGGTTCGGAGCTGAGGGCAATGCAAAGCGGTGATACCAAACGCCATAGGCGATGGCGGTGCTATTCGGTCCAATGCCGCCCTACCCACCGTTTGGACACGGGCCTTGTTCGCGGCGCTCGATATCACCAACGGCGAAGTGCTTGCCGCGTGCAAGGCCCGGCACCGCCGCCAGGAATGTACTGTCGCTTCTGCGACTATCGATCAGGGCGTGCCGAAGAGCGGATGTGAGTAACGAGCGGGTACCGAATCCGCGTGGGAACACGCAAATGCAGAACTCGCAGGCCTGCTCATCGAAAAGTATGGCTTAGGGGGGCTTAGGGGTCGCCAAGTCGGTCTCGCTCGTCGCCGCGGTGTTCGACACCGCTGCGCCCGGCGATCTCACGAAGGAGGTCGACCGCTTGGTCGTCGAAATCGATCCGGAGTGTCGCGTGCATCGCGCGGCCTGCAGCGTTGACGACACGTGGCAAGACTCAGCCGTAAGCCGGCCAGACGTCGCAGTCAGCGCTGGCCCCGGACGCGTGCGTCGGCGGTTGGTGCCGCCGCACAGATCACTTGCACGAGGTCGCTCACTCGCAGCTGCAGGCGCGCGCCGAATGTCGCGCGCATTTCCAGGACGTTGGGATCTCGAACGAGCTGAGCCAGGGCTGGGCGATGACGGCGCATGCCGCGCCAGAGAAATTGCCGTGTCGCTTCTGGAAGCTCCTCGATGGCGAGCATGGCCTCGCCGTCCATCGCAAGGTCGAGGGCACTGCGTGCGCGGGTGAGCGCCTGGAGGAGCTGCTCGTGTTCGGCGTGCAACCATGCGACAACGCAGAGAGGCAACACGCTGCCATCAGCTGCCGCCTGGGGCAACTGCGCGGCGCCGGTGACGGGACTCAAGAGGTCTTGTTGCTTCATGCAAGCAAGGTAGGCGCCGCGCGCAGATCAGCAACTTCGCGCGGGCGACGCAACGTCCTGAGCAATTCGCTGCATTCGCGGCGTGCGAGTATTCGCTACCGCAGCCACACACATTGGATTGCCGCTGTATCAATGTCATGGAATCGGGCCGTGGGCGAAGCCAAATAGGTGTCGGGCGCAATGACCCTAGCGTTGCCGTCCGCCATCTTCGAGGGCAGCGGTCGCTTTATCAGGGCGATCGACCAGATCCACACCTCGCGCGAGGAGTCGCAGTAGTCGTGGTCGGCACGGAAGCTGGCGGCAGCGACCACGTAGTCGCCTGTCACGGTACGCGGGCAATCCTTGAGGTCGATGCAGGCACCCCGCGCGAGCTTGCGAGCCATCGCGCGGTTCTTGAGTGGCAGCGTTTTCTTCATGAGGGTGTGCTGTGTCTCCGCGGATCAGGCCGGTGCGTCGCCCGACTAGCAGCGCATCGCAGGCGCTCAGCAACTCCCGTGAGCATCAGAGTCAGACGCCGCGCGTTCGCCAGACTGTGCGTGGGGGTGCTCAGCAGCGAACTGCCCCAGCAACTCCGCCGGATTCGCGTTGACCCCGCGAGCCCACTTGATGAAGTCGTCCACGCTCACGCCCCGCTGTGCCACTTCGTTCTTGCTCACCCACGAGTGCGGCACGTTCAGCCGCTTTGCGAGTCGTCGCTGAGTCATACCGGTGGACTTGCGGACACGAGCCATGAATATCCCCAGTCTCTTGTCTTCGGCACGAAGCTCCTCGCGGAAGGATCGAGCCTGCAAAGTCTTGCGCGTCCGAAGCACCGTGCTTTCCGTTGCTGCCTTGTCATGCTTCATCGGTACGTGCCTCGTTTGACCCAGTTGGATGGACGTCGATCTCGTAGCGCTCCAGCTCTTCATCCGAGAGCGGGCGTGCTGTGGCGATCACGCCGAAGCGATGTGAGGAGCGCGGCAGGTCGCTGCGTTGGTGCGCGATGTCAGGCGGCATCTCCACGAACTCCCAGATCAACCCGGGTGGAAGCGTCGTGCAGGATGCCGGTCGCAATCGAATTCGGTAGCAGTGCTTCAAGAGAAGGCCCTCCGTAGATTTGAAAGCGCTCGCGTTCCAGTGAAGCTGCGGGGTCGACCGCCATGTCCTCGGATCGTCGAGCGCAGTGTTAGCGTCTCATCGAGCGCTCAATCTGCAAGTGTCGAGTCCGCGAAGAGACGCACTGGGAGCTGCTACGGCGCATGCGATGTCGCGGCTGCGTCCGTGCTGGGAGTTGGTGCGAGTCGCCGAAGCTGCGCGCGGTGCCGTCGGCGCAGTTTTCGCAAGGCCGTCTGTGCGCGACGAAGCTTCGACGTCCATCTGGCGATCGCGGATTCGGTACGCGCGATAGCCTGCGCACGTCGCTCGGCTCGAGTGGGCTTGCGCTTCGCGTTTGATCGCAGCGTGCCGGTGAGCCACCCTTTCGCGACGACATAGCTCGCGATCTCATGCTCGAGCCGCGCATGGCCGCCGGCATGCGGTCGGAAGTTCGGGTGGCGTCGCGCGAAGATCCGGTGCGAAACGTCATGCACGATCCGCTGCCAACCCTTGCTCAAGCCGGCGTTCGTCCTGGGCGTAATCCAGCAACGTCGTGCGCGACCGTTGAACCGCGCGGCACGGGTCATGTCGGGACCACCCAGGCGAACGCTGCCGAAGTGCTGATAGATGCGCCGCGCAGCGCGTTCAGCCTCGATGCGCGTAATTGGGGGCACGGTGACGGCCGACCACAATTGAGCGACCGCGTCGTATCGCGACTCTGTCGTAGTCATCGACCCCGGGCCCCTCGCGCACGCTGTATGCGACGCTCACTGCGCATCCCGAGAAGCAGCGACTGCAATGCGGGCGCAAACGGCGTCGCGCACCAAGTACGCACGAGCTCGGCGCCGTCATCGACGATCTCGTCGAGTGCGGTGGCAATCAGTGTCTCGATACACACGGCGATCTCACCGTCGCGTCCCATGTCCTGCTGTAAGAGGGCACCCATGACGGTACTGGCACCGAACGCGGCGACCTCGACGCGACGTAGCAGTCCCTTCAGAGCGATCTCCACGTCCTCCGGGAGCCGGCTATGTCGACGGTTCGCGCGCGCGTTCCTGCTTTTCGCCTTGGGTGTTTGGGCCTGACGAGCGTTCTTGCGTGCCACGGATACACCTCCTGGATCTCGGTTGCGTGTCACTCCATGAACATAGGCGCCATCGTCAGAAGTGCCAGTTCGCAGCGGCGTTTGTGGATGCGACGGGGATTGGCGTCATTGATGTGTAGGAGAACTGCGTCGCCACTCCGTGCAACGATGGAACTGCACAGGCACACAACCCGACATGAGGGCAGGGATCCGCCCGTTGCAAGCGCGCGCCGCGGATTGTCCACTGGAAGCAAGTGGTGCTATGTGCACCGTCGAGAATCGGCGAGCAAGTCTTCGATGCTCGCGAGTCGCGTTATCCGTTGCAGGGCCAGTGCGAAATGCGCGAATGGGTCTTGCGCGCATCGCGTCCAAGAATGCGAAGCTGCTGAGCGTGATTGCAGAGTTGAGGGCTCGGTCGCGCTCTTACAATGTCGTGGACATCAACACTACCAAGGAAGCGGCAAGGGAACCTCTATCAGGCGGCCGGCTCAACCTTCACGTCGTGAGTGATGCGCACAGCGCCACGAAGGGCCAGGGAGATCGTGCACTCATTGGCGACCTCACGAGCAATGTGCTGCAGCTGCTCGTCATCGAGGTTTTGCAATCCTCGCAGTACACCGCTCAGGTGAGACGATTGGATTCGGATTCCGCCGGGACCCTTTTCTGCGCTGATTGCAGCTTCCACTGTTATGTGCTGCGCCCTACCGCCCTCTCGCCCGATGAGCGAACGCAAACCGATGCCATAACAGGCTGCATGTGAAGCGGCCAACAACTCCTCGGGCGTTGTCGTACCGGCTGGATCTCCGGCAATGCTTGGGAAGCGCACTGGGACAGTAAATGCCCCGGAGCTGCCGGTCACCTCGCCCTGACCGCTCGCCAGGTCACCGTCCCACCACAGCTCCGCGCGTCTGGTAAAAGTGGTCATCCAAATCTCCCCCAGACGTCTATCTAGCCAAGTAGGGGCTCCACTTGTTCGAACACGATTCCACCGATGGCAAGGATCGTGGCGATCCACAGGCAAACCCGCACCGAGCGACCCGTACCGCACACCCCACAGGCGGCTCCCGCTGCGCACGTACGCCGCGGTTTCCAATACGCCACATAGAACCCGTAGCCAAGCAAGGCAGCAGTAAGAGCGATAAAGACCCATTTGTACGGAGCCAGCGCATCGAGTGCGCTCACCCAGGCGGTGGCCACCCCAACGCTCAAGAGGGCGAACGGTAGGAGGCAGCAAGCCGCACAGACGCCCAGTGCGGCGAGCAGACCTCCTGCCGTGGTCCATTTGATCGCGCGCTTGCTGCCGCGGGCGGCTTGGCCGCAGCTGCACTGCTGAACGCGTGCCGGGGCGCTGGCGCTACTGCTGACATTGTTGTTCATTTGAGCTTCCCCGTTAACAGCCGCAAGAGGAACCAGCCAGGTTCAATTCCGCGTCGAGCACGCTGCGCGTGCCCTCCGGTCCCGTCATCCGTAACCAGAGCGGTCCTGACGCGGGAGTGAGGGCTAACTCAAAGCTCATGAATGGGCAGCATTTGCGCTCGTTCGCAACGAACCGCGCCACCGCCTCCAGCGCGTCGGGCGCAAAACGTATGGCATATCCGTTTGGCAGCGCTGTCCGCACTTCAGCCCGCTCATGAAAGAGTTCTCGCGCCAATGTGAAGTGAGCGTCCCGATCGGCAGCCGGGATCGCTCCTGGCAGGCACGCCAGTTCGGGCGCCGGACTTGTACAGCTCATTTGCTATCTCCAGGGCCTTGAGGCACTTGCGACGATGGGTCAAAGCGTACATATTCAAGTTAACTTGAAGTCAAGGAGTTTCTCGATGAAGCCCCTGTCGATCGGTGAAGTGGCAAAGCGCACCGGGATCCGCACCTCGGCGCTGCGGTATTACGAAGAGGCGGGCATCTTGCCGACCCCTGCGCGAGTGAGCGGGCAGCGCCGTTACGATGCGGACGCGATCCATCGAATCGATGTACTGAGGTTCGCCCAGCAGGCGGGATTCACACTCGAGGAAATCAAGACCCTCTTCAATGGATTCGGTAGGGAGACGCCTCTGAGCAGCCGGTGGCGATCACTGGCTAAAGCGAAATTGCGCGAACTCGACCTTCTCGCTGTGCGCGTCCAAAGAATGCGGCACGCGATCGAGCTGGGTTTGAAGTGTGGCTGCATCCGTGTCGAAGATTGCACGCTGTCGCCGGCGCATATTCCAGAGGGCAACGGACGGCGCGAGAAGGCGGGATGTGCCCGCTCATGCTGATCCTCAAAACGTTCGGTCTGTTCGTCGTCACCGCCGTTGCAGAGATCGTTGGTTGCTATCTGCCGTATCTGTGGCTGAAAAGGAATGGATCGGCTTGGCTGCTCGTTCCTGCCATCGCAAGCCTCGCACTATTCGCCTGGT
>CADEEJ010000161.1:0-2678 GCA_902826315.1 uncultured Steroidobacter sp. | reverse complement strand
ATATGGAGGCGTCTACGTTGCCGTCGCCATACTCTGGCTCTGGCTCGTTGATGGAACGCGGCCCACTCCATGGGATCTTGTTGGGGCCGGAATTGCCATGACAGGCATGGCCATCATCATGATTGGCCCGCGTTCGGAGTGAAGCCCATTGCGTGCGCCACCACGTCCTTCGCTATTCAGATCGCCGAATGTAGTAGTTCGCAAGTAAGGTGAACCGTCGCGGCCCACCAACTCAGGGAAACTCGCGTCGAGATCGAGATAGTCGGCGACATCCCACTGATACTCTCCACATCTGATCGCAGCGACGAAACCCGCGGAGTCGAGAGCGGCATCGAGTCCGTCGAATTGCGCGAGGTCGGGCAGACGAAAGGGGCGAAACTCACCCTCGCGCTCATGACCCTTCGGAAAGCGCTATGCGAACGCATTGGCCGAGAAGAGCACGGGAAGGTTTCTGGCACGCGCGGCGCGCACGAGATCGCCACCGGTGAGCGGCAGACCGATGCGCACCGTGGGTGAGGCCCAGTGCCGAACGCTTTCGGCCGGTGCGCTCATGCGTCGAGGTCGTTCGGGCCGATGACATTGATGTCGGGGTTTGCGAGCAGCAACCGCACGGCCGACACGTGGGCGGGATGAACCTGAGATTGCGGTCGCAGCACGCTCTCCAGTTCTGGCTGGGCCTTGTAGTAAGCGAGTCCGGGCGTGCGAGCATGGACGAGTTCCTCGTAGCGACGAAGCTCATGAGGCTGGGCGCAGAGGAACGGCGGGCACCATGTCACCGTCGTTGTGCCACCGTCCGCAGCATCCAGTTGCCGAGCCTTGTGCCGAAGTTGGTAGGTCGTGAAGTCGACGAGGAATGCGCCACAGTCGAGCCACGTGTGATACGCGAGTCCCGGGCCGCCGGTGGGTGCGTACGCGGTCAGATGGGGGACATGACCGAGGACGTCATCCGCTCCGGGTCCGATGCGCCAGGCGGCAAAACCCGCTACAAGCCGCGCCTCGATATCCAAGTCGTTCAACATCATGCGGCCGAGTTCAGCGTGCACATAGCAATCGCTGCCGAGACTGCTGCTCGCCGCCGTCGCGTACTTGCGAAGTGCCGCGGAGATGCGCGACACAGCGGGTAGCAGCGTCTTAGCGACGCGCGCGGCTTCAAGTCGCTTGCGTTTGGATTCGCTCACGTCATCGTCCTTTCAGGGGCTCGCCGTGCAGTCGCCGGCGAGTTCATGATTTCCCGGAAGGCGGATTCAGCAAGTCGAGACGACGCGGCGCGAACTCCTGCCGTCGTAGACGATCATCGTTTCACGCTGCAGCCGTTCGTCTCGAACAAGCGTCGCTCGAAGCTTGTGGGTCAGAACGCGGCGTGAGTGCGGGTTCGGGTAGCGCTCTGCGGTAGCGGCAGAGTTCTTAGTCTGGCATCGCTTCGAGGGGGAGCTGTTGCTCGTTGATGGCGTGACCCAGTCGCAGCTCGACGGTCTCACGTCGCATCGAACCGAGATACTCCGACCAGGGCACCGCGCGATACAGCCCGGTCACGACCCAGCGCTGAAAGCGGCGGAGATCTGCGCGCGTTCGGTCGTAGACCATGGGGTAGGGACGGATCCCGCGTTCGACCATGGCGTTGAAGCGGTGCCAGATGCGTGGCCATGTTTCGTGCGGATCGAATCCCACCAGCATGTAAACCATCAGATGCGAGGCCGGAATGCCCGCCGCGGCGAGGCGATCGACGCCCCGAAAGAACGTACGCTCGTCGCCGAGCTGGTCCCACGCCGTGTAGAGCCGCCGCTCCCGAAACTTGGTGTCGCGGTACTCGATGCTCGCGAGCGCCGCGGCCGCCTCATCTGTAATGAGGCGCACATTGATACCCTGGCTCAGACACACCCGGAACTGGCCGGTGCGAATGTCCTCGATGCGCGCTTGCCATTGCTCGCGCGACTGGCCGAAGAAGTCGTTGTCGAGCAGATGCAAGTGCTTCGGATGCGAAGGGCCGCGCCAAATGTCCGCGATCGTGTTCGTCGAGCGCACGCGACCCTCCTTGGTCGGCACGACACAGAACTTGCACCTCAATCGACAGCCGCGCTGCGTGAAGCCGAGCGAGTAGCGAACGTCCCAGCCCTCATAGCTGTAGTGCTCGTACGCTGGAACGTGCAGCAGCTCCTCGACGGTCAGCGTGTTGTCTGTGCCGGTCCCACCCAGGATTCCGTCCGGGTAGCACTGTCGAAACCGCGCAACCTTCTCGGCAGAGAAACTGAAGATGGCTGCACCGTACACGCGATCGAACGGACCTTCGAACAGATCGGGTTCGATGCTGCGCGTCACCAGCACCTCGTGTCCGTGAGCTCGATGCCAATGCGCCAGCTTCATCAGGCCGAGGTTGGGTAATGCACCGTCGAGCTGGATGAGCTTGATGCGAGGGGGATGCGTGGATGCACTCATGATGAGTACGCTCTCACGTCATCAGAGCACTGCACGTCGCCGCGCGCGGGGTTGCAGTCAGTGTCGAGGTGTGACGCTCAGCTTTCCATGCTGTCCCCTAGCCCTCCGGAGTTTCCGTAGGTCCAACCGGTTGCGGCCCCAGGTGCACAGGTCTAAAACATGTTCAGACGGCCTACGCCAAGAGCCCTGTCCGGATTTCGTTTCGCCGGACAGTCATGAACATGATGGGAGGCGGGGAGAATCCA
>CADEEJ010000160.1:8773-12186 GCA_902826315.1 uncultured Steroidobacter sp. | reverse complement strand
ACGCAGTTCTTCCGGCAGCGGGCACGAGCGCCGCGCGACGGTATCGATATGCACGCCCTTCAGAATACTGGTTGCGACGTGCTCACCGGTTTCGTCCCGTTGCATCTCGTGCACGAACCGTATGCTGCTCGTGCCGAGCTCGATGATCGCGGAGCGCACGCTGACGACGTCACCGGCGTACAGCTCGCCGCGGTAGCTGAGCCGCTGATCGACCGCGACCATGCCGCGCCGCTGCGCCCGCAGATACGAGGGCGTGATGCCTGCCGCTGAGAACAGCTGCCAGGTTGCCTCGTCGAACTTGCCGACGTACCACATCACGTTCATGTGCCCCATCTGGTCGCAATGCCAGGGGTAGACCGTGCCGCGATACGTCACCGCGTGTTGCGCCATCGATACCGTCCTCCGGGCCGCTCAGTGGCCCACCTTCGACATGTCCACGACGCGCGCACTGCGCGGCGCCAGCCAGATCAGCATCGCCGCTACGCAGAATGCCAGCGCGCAGGTCGCCATGATCTCGTTGGTCGCGAGCATGACACTTTGACCCTGGGTCATGCCATCCAGCACGCTGCGGACGGAGTCCATGTCCATGCCGGAGCCGAGCAGCGAGCGGGTCGTCTCGCCGCTGAGATCGATCTGCCCGGCGAGCTCCGCGTGCGCCGCGGACGTCTTGCTTTCCCAGCTTGTGGTCGCAATCGATGTCGCGAAGGCTCCGGACAGCGTGCGCAGAAAGTTCATCTGCCCCGCCGCGGATGCAGTCTCGCTCTCATCGACGCTTGCAAGCGCATGCGCCGTGATCGGCAGGAAGAAGAACGGCAGCCCAAGGCCCAGCAGCATCAGCGGCACCGAGACCTGCCAGAACGTCATGTCCGTCGTCGCGCCCACGCGCCAGATCGTCACAGCGGCGATCGACAGCAGGCCGAAGCAGACCAGCCGCCGCGGATCGGTCTTCGTCATGAGCATGCCCGCGACCGGCGCCATGAAGATCGCCAGCAGCCCGGTCCACGCAGTCGCGAGACCGGCCGCGCTCGAGGTGTAACCCATGTAGCTCTGCAGCCACAGCGGTGTCAGCACGTTGGCGGCAAAGAAGCCGCCGAAGCCGATGCTGATCGTCAGCACGCACATACTGAAGCCGCGATGCCGGAACACGCGCAGGTCGACGATCGGATGGCGCTCGGTGGATTCCCAGATCAGGAACGCCGCCAGGCCCACGACCGCGATAATCGCCAGCGCCCAGATCTCGGCGGACTCGAACCAGTCGTGCTCCTTGCCCAGGTCGAGCATCAGCTGCAACGCGCCGACGGCGACGATCAGCAGCACGAGGCCGATTTTGTCGATCGGCACGCGCTTGAGCTGGTCCTCGTAGCGCTTGAGCATGCGCCAGGCGATCGGCGCACAGATCAGCGCGAGCGGCACGTTGATGAAGAAGATCCAGGGCCACGAGAAGTCATCGCACAACCAGCCGCCGAGGATCGGACCGATCACCGGCGCGATCAGCGTGGTCACTGCCCACAGCGCAGTCGCGGCCGCAGCCTTCTCCTTCGGGAAGATCCGCAGCAACAGCGTCTGCGACAGCGGGATCATCGGGCCGCCGCACACGCCCTGCATGATGCGCCCGAAGACGAGCATGCCGAGCGAGTTGGCGAAACCGCACACCAGCGAGAACACGCCGAACAGACCCATGCACGTCGTGAACACGCGCACCGCGCCGAAGCGTGCCGCCAACCAGCCGGTCAGCGGTACGAAGATCGCCTCGGCGACTGCGTAGGAAGTGATGACCCAGGTGCCCTGGCTGCTGCTGATGCCGAGACTTCCCGCGATATTCGGCACGGAGACGTTGGCGACCGTCATGTCGAGTACCGCGATGAAGTTCGCGGCGGCGAGCACGATGGCTGCCATCCACAGCATCGGCCCTTTCAGCGGGCCTTCGAACATCGTGCCGGACATGTGCATTCCCCCTCAGCAATGTAAGTAGGCGATGTAAGTGACGCGCTCAGCTGTCCGAGCGCGTATCGATCGTGGCGGTCATGGACAGGCCCACCTGCAGCGGACGCGCGGCCAATTCCGTCGCGTCCAGCTGGATGCGCACCGGCACGCGCTGCACGACCTTGATCCAGTTGCCGGTCGCGTTCTGCGCCGGGATCGTGGCGAACGTGGAGCCCGTGCCGCCTGCGAGACCGGCCACAGTGCCGTGATACGTCACCGAGCGGCCGTACAGGTCGGACTTCACTTCGACAGGCTGACCGATGCGTACGCGCTCGAGCTGCACTTCCTTGAAGTTAGCGTCGACGTGCACCTCGTGCACAGGCACGACCCACAGGAGCGGCGCGCCGGCCTGGATCTGCTGTCCGACCTGCACTGAGCGGCGCGCGATCACGCCGGCCTTCGGTGCACGAATGACCGTCCGCTCCAGGTTGACGAGCGCCTGGTCGCGCTGTGCGCGAGCGAGCGCGACTTCGGGATTCGTATCTTCCGTCGTGCCCGCGATCAGCACGGCGTTCGCTTCACGAGATCCCATGGCGACTCTCACGCTGGCCTGCGCGGTTTCGAAAGCGTTGCGCGCCTTCGTCAGCTCGTCGCCCGAGACCGAGCCGGAGCTCGCGAGCGCTTCGCGTCGATTGAGATCGACCTTCGCGCGTTCGAGATCCGCATTGGCTGCGAGCAGCTGCGCCGCGAGACTCATGTCGTTTGCGACGTAGCCACGCACACGGCGCAGGGCGCGCGCGAGTTCGGCATCGGCCTGTGCCACGGCGAGACGCGCATCCGTATCGTCGAGAACGACGATGACGTCGCCCTTCTGCACCTGCTGAGTGTCGTTGACGCGCACTTCGCGCACGATGCCGCTGATCGCAGGCGTGACCTGCGCATTCTCGGCGGCCGTGTAGGCGTTGTCGGTCGAAATGAACTTCGAACCGTAGTAGTGCGAATACAAGCCGTAGCCGATCGAGTTCGACAGCACGGTGCTGCCGAGGATCAGCAGCCACTTCTTGCGCTTGGCGCGATTGCGTGAGTCTTCGGCAGCTTCGGTAGCCGCATCGAGCGTCTGAGTTTCGAGCTTGGTCATAAAACCTCCTGATTACATTGTTTTGGTCTGGTACCCACCGCCGAGCGCGCGCACCAGCGCGACGTCGAGGGCGAATGAACGGGATTGCAGGTCGCTCTGCGCGCGGAGACTCGCGAGCAGGTCGTCCTGCGCGGACAGCACGTCGAGGTAGCTCGCCAGGCCGCCTTCGTAGCGATTGCTCTGGATGCGCCATGCTTCGCGCGCTGCGTCGACCGCGTCAGTCGTGCGATCGAGCTGCGGACCGAGCGCCTTCTGACCGACAGCGGCATCGGCAAGCTCTTGCAGAGCCTGGATCACCGTGCGGTTGTACTCGGCTGCCGCAGCGGCGTAGTCCGCCTCCGCACCGCGAAGG
>CADEEJ010000160.1:7533-8673 GCA_902826315.1 uncultured Steroidobacter sp. | reverse complement strand
GCGTTCGCTTCGGACGTCGCAGCGGCGAGCGCCGCGCGATTGCGTCCCCAGAAATCGAGCTGCCACGAGAACGTCAGCGACGCCGTCGCGTAGTCGTCCCAACCCTGCGGAGTGAGCTCGCGCGGAGTCAGGTAGTTGTAGCTGTGCTTCTGCTGAATGGCGGTCGCGCTTGCGGATGCCTGCGGCCGGCGCGCCGAGTCGGCAACTTGCACCGACGCATACGCACGACGCAGACGAGCTTCGGCGACCGCGATGTTCGGCGAGCCGACGAGCGCCTCGCGAATCAAAGCATCGAGCTGCGCGTCGCCGTACGACTGCCACCAGCTCTCGACCGGCCACGCGCCGACAGGCGCTGCCAGTGAGTGTGAGCTCGCATAGTCAGCGGCCGAAGCGAGCTGCGGACGCGCGGCGCCCTGAGGCATTCCCGCGCACGCCGACAGCACGCTCGCGATGGCGACGAAGAGCAAGCCCCTGGAGGCAGCTATGACCTGTCCGCGCTCCGCCCGGCTGGCCCGGTCCGACCCTCCGTCAAACATCGGTAGGGAATTCCGCACCGGGCCAACACGCAACGATGTGCCGTCCGTATCGGTCACACGGGGTTGCTGGCGATTGCTGGCAGTCATGTTTCGCTCTCCTCGAGCCCCGGCTGTTCATGCAGCGCGGCGGCGTCGATCAGGCAGGCGAGCAGTTCCTCGCCCGACGTGAATTGAAACTGGCGTCCCGAAGCCACGTGTTCGAGCCGGCCGACGATCCGCCCCTGACGGGGGGAGGCGTCGATGTGCAGCTTGAGCACGTAGGAGCGCTCGTGCGGGTAGCTGGCATGGGGGCTCAAGACCATCGGTGCGTGCTCTCTCGTGACGTTCGGGACGGGAGACAGCGTAAGGACGCCGCGCCCCGGAGTCGTAAGGGAGCGGTCTGGTTTCGGTCTGGATTGGGGTCGCGAACGCCCGGGCGGGCGCCGTTGTCTGCTCTCGAAAATCGTCTTATAAGAATGGAGAACAGGTGCAAGCGCTATGGACCGTCTTCCTCCATCCCTGCTCGGGGTTGCCATCGCGGCGCTGGCGGTCTGCGTTTCGATTTGCGCCGATGCAGCTCCCGTTGAGCATGTTCGGACACAGAATGAATCGGCTGCGCCGGCGG
>CADEEJ010000160.1:2927-7433 GCA_902826315.1 uncultured Steroidobacter sp. | reverse complement strand
ACGCTCGCCAGAGCCGGCCATCATCACGACGCGATTCCGCTGCTGCAGCGAGCGGTCGCGATTACACGCGCACAGTTTGGAATGTTCGACCTGCGCCAGCAGGACGTGCTTGCGACGTTAGCCGGCAGCCTCACCGCGCTCGATCGCCAGCCGGAAGCGCAGGACCTCATGACCTACAGGGTGCGAGCCGCGGAGAAGACATACGGCGAAGGCAGCCCGAAGCTCATTCCATGGCTGTGCGACCTGGGCGACTGGTTCGCGGACATCGGCAAAACGCCCGAAGCCCGCCTGACTTTTCAGATGGCCCTCAACATCGTCGGCACGACGGACAACTTGAATGCGCCGATCATCGTCGAGCCCCTGCGCGGAATCGCGCGGGCCTACATGCTGAGGTCGAGCTATCCGGATGAGTGGCGCAAGCCGCCGTATCCGAAGCTCGGCTGCGGCCTGCCGTACGCCGTGCCGCCTCCCGAATGTAAGAACCCCGCTGCCTTCGACGCGAACGGCTTCAACATCCAACCGCGAACGCTCAATGAAGAAGGCGAGAACGCGCTGAAGCACGCGTTGCGGATTCTGGACTCGGACCCGGGCTCGGCGCCGCAGACGCGCATCGAGACGCTACTGCAGATGGGCGACTGGTATCAGATCAAGAAGTCGCCGCGCGAAGCGCTCACTTACTATGAGCGCGCCTGGCAACTCATCCGCACGACGCCGAATTTGCCGGACTCCACCGCCGCTGCGTTCAACGTTCCGCTGCGGGTCTACTATCCGACGCCACAGATAGTTGCTCACGTACCCATCCTCACGGCAGCGGTCGATACCACGTCGCACTACGTGCAGACCGAATTCACGGTTGCCGCCGATGGCTCCGTCCGTGACGCTCGCATCGTCGACCACGACACGCGCGATCAATGGGCGCGCGACGTTCTCAAGGCAGTTCGTAATTCGCTGTTCCGGCCGAAGTTCGTCGATGGACAGGCGGTCGCGGCGACCGCGATCACGTATCGCGAAGTGTTTTGGACGAGCAAGCCGCGAGAGTGAGCTCGTCGCCAGAGCTAGCTGCGTAGCCCTCGCCGCGTGATCAGCGCGATCGGCAGGCCGATCAGGAACATGTGCACGAGGATGCCGGTGACCACGATGTACGTGGGCCCGCCGCCGCCCGCCTGGCCAATCGCCGAGAGCGGCAGGACGACGTAGTTCATCACTCCGTACGTCGCCAGGCCGTACGCGATACCGAACGGCACAGCCTTATCCACCAGCAACCGGATGTTGCGGGCGGCGATGTAGTAGATGCCTGCGATGATTGTCATCAGGACGAAGTGCAACACCAGGCCGAACACTCCGGTCGTGGGGCCGCCACCGACCGCAGCTTCGCGGCCCATCAATCCGGCGGCGATGCTCTGGCCGATGCGGATCGGCGAAACGCCGCGCAATCCCCAGATGATGCAGGCGTACGCGATGTCGAGCGCGCCGGCGACGAGGCCTGCAGTAACGATGGTCTTGAGCGCGCTACGGCCCGCGGTCTGATGGTCGCCGGAGGCAACCAGAGTGGATTCAGTATTTGTCATGCGGGCGAGAATACGACGCTCGCTCGCGGGTCGCGCAGCGTCGCGTCACGCAGTTCGGCCGATTGTGCTCGCTGGGTCCGCGCGTGCGACGCAATCAATCGAGCATGCGCACCCAACGGACCCGCCGGTGGCGGCGGAATTCCATTCGCTGGTACAGCCGCTCGGCGGCTTCGTGACCGGCATCGACTTCGAGGTCGAGCGCGATGCAACCGTTGTCGCGCGCGACCTGCATCGCTGCTTCGATGAGTTGCTTGCCGAGACCGTGGCCGCGATACGCGGGTTCGACGTACACCTCATCGAGCCAGGCGGCCGGGCCGCCGTGCTCCAACGTCCATAAGAACGAGATGACGGCGACACCGACGAGCTTGCCGTCGAGCCGCGCGGTGAGAATGCGGCCGAGCGAATGATCTTTGATCAGTCCGCGCGTCGCCCGCTCCAGCGTGTGCGACGTGAGCATGATGTCGTGCTCCTGCAGCTGCGTGTGCAGCAGCTGCAGGATGGGCTCGAGGTCCTCGTTGCGAGCCGTCTCGATCACTTGGCTGCGGCCGGGAATGCCGGCAACTTGTCGATGTCGCGCGGATCGTGCTGGATGATCACGGTCGCGTTGAGGTTCTTCGCGATCTGCTTGAACCGGTCGAACGACGCCAGCGTGTCCGCGCGATTGAAGTTGAACGTCGGCACGCCGTTGTTCTCGTAGTTCTCGCGGAAGTGCGCCTGGTCGCCGGTGAGCAGCACGTTGCCCTTGTCCTTGAGCTTCACCAGCAAGCTGTGATGGCCGGGCGTGTGGCCTGGCATGTCCAGCATGATGACCTGGCCGTCACCGAAAATGTCCTTGTCCTTCGCGACCGGCTCCGACTTGCCTTCGCCGCCGAGCCAATGCTTGAGCGGCGCTGCGTTGGTCGTGCCCGAGGGTGTCGAGCCCTTGAGCACATCCCAGTCGCCCTGGCCGATCAGCAGCGTCGCTTGCGGGAACGAAGCCGCCTGGCCGGTGTGATCGCCGTGATAGTGGCTGATGCCGACATAGTTGATCTGCTCCGGCTTGATCTTCAGCTGCGCGAGCTGATCGACGAGCGGCACTTTGACGGCCGGGCCCGTCGGCGTCGCGCCAGCGGCCACCGCCGGATAGCCCGTGTCCCAGATCAGGTAATGATCCGCATGGCGGATGAGATAACAGCTCGCTGTGAGCTGCAGCTTCTTGCCGTCATACGCCATCGTGTCGGAGAAGCGGCCGATATCCGCGGGCGGGGCGTTGGCGGAACAGTCGAAGCGAGTCAGCGACACCTCGGCGGGCGCCTGCGCCAGGACCGGAACTGCAGCCAGGCAAGCGATTGCACCGGCGATGGAGCACTGGATCGACTTCGTCATGCCGCTCTCCTCTAGAATGGCACCCGTTTGAAGGGAAGCGAGTATGTCAGTCTCCGATAACTACCGCACATACATCGTCGACCAGCTCGCAGCTGTTCCGTCGGTCAGCACGCGCCGGATGTTCGGTGGCATCGGCGTATACAGCGGCGAGTTGTTCTTCGCGCTGATCGACGACGACGTGCTGTTCTTCAAGGTGGACGACAGCAACCGCGAAGACTATGTGTCACGCAAAATGAAAGCGTTCATGCCGTTCCCGGGCCAGCCGAGCCTCGGCTACTTCCAGGTGCCCGAGGACGTGATCGAGGAGGCGGAGGAGCTGACGCGCTGGGCGCGGCGAGCGATCGAGGTGGCGGCGAACAAGAAAGTGGCGAAGACGCAAGCTCCGAAGAAGAAACAAGCCCCCGCGAAAAAGCGCAAGCCCGCCCGTAAAAGGTGAAGGGCCCCCGGTCTTGCAACCGGAGGCCCCTCGTCTCAATCGCTCGATCGATCAGTGGCCGAGCGTCAGCAGCGAGCAGACCAGAATGCCTGCAGCTTCCTTCGCCGTGATGATCTTCGCCTTGCGCAGGCGCTCCGTGTTGTTGATCACACAGGCCAGCGCATGCAGCGGCTTGCGCGGGAAGTCGATCTCGCACTGATTGACGTCGTCGGCAACGGTGCAGCCGTTCGCCTGGACGTCATTGCCGGCTTTCGAGTTGCAGCCATCGACGATGACCGTCGGCTGCGTGTCGGAGCCGATGCAATTGTCGAGACCGTCCGGCACGCCGTCCGCATCCGAGAACCAGCCGATGTCCGTCATCTGCGAAGACGTCAGGTCTTCCGGCGGCGTCACCGAGGAGGTGAGGTCGACGTTGATCGACGGCTCCATCAGCTGGTTACGCGTCGCCGCGGTGTCCCAGTGGGAGATCGACGAGCCCGGCGCCACTGGATTCAGCGCCGCGACCATCATCAGCTTCTTGACGCGGTCCGTGCCCGCCAGTATCGACAGGTCGAGAGCCATCGTCACGTTTACGGTCTGCGTCGTCAGCAGCGCCTTGATCGCGTTACCGGCCGGCAGCGTGATGCGGCCTGACGGAATCGTGATCGTCGGATCGGCGCCGCCCAATCCGGCCGGCGGATCGGCGAGCACGTTGTCGGCAGCAAGCACGGCAATGGCGCCGGCGTCCTGCGCGTTCTTCACTTTGACAGTGAAGATGCAGACGCCGCGGTCGAGCAGTGCGATCTTGCCGGCGAGAGAGCCGGCAGGAATCGGCTCGCAGGCGTCGGCCGTGGCCCCTACGCCATCGTTCACGAGCGCCACATCGCCGGTCACGCCAGCAGCCGTCAGCGGATTGCCGAACGCTGCAACACCGAGCGCGAGGAGCTGCGGAGTCGCACCGTTGATACGCACGAACGGCTCACCGGGCGATAGCACCTTCGGCACGTCCTTCTTCACGTTGATGCCGCTCCACGACACTTTGCGGACGTTGATGGCCGAAGCCTGCCGTTCCGCATCGGTCATGTTGTTCCACAGCTTGTTCGTCGTGACGTCGAGCGTGTAGTGCGAGTAGATGTCCTTGCCACCCGCCAGCAGCGT
>CADEEJ010000160.1:0-2827 GCA_902826315.1 uncultured Steroidobacter sp. | reverse complement strand
GGCGTCGCGATCGCAACGCTCATGAACTGCCCGTCGAGATTGATCGCCTGCACGCCGTTAGCGCGCTGCTCGACCGCCAACCCTTCGCTCGATTCGCTGGTCGCGTGCAGCAACTCCTGGACGAGCTGCTCTTGCGACGAAGTCGCCGACCTCGCGAGGGAGCGCGCTGCAGCTGCCGGTGCCGCTGCTTCTTCGCCCGTATCTACCGTCTGCCGTGGAAGTTGAATGTTGGCGGCCTTGTCCTGCGCGAGCGCGACGCTCGACAGGCCCAAGCCCACCGCCAATGCCAATAAAGTGCGTGAAACCCTGAGCTGCGAACTCATATCCCCTTCTCCTTATGACGTCTTGGCGTCGCACGAAGCGCTTCGTGCGAGCGCCGTGATTTTTCGTAGGCCCGCGGACGGTAGCACCGCGGCCACAGACATAAAACTACGATTGCGAATTTCGCGTTATTGACCGGGAAAGGTGCAGCTCGCACGCGTCACGCACCGTGTTGCTCTCTCGCAATTGCATACGTCGGCGCCCCGTCGACGATTGCCGGCAGCGCCTGAGCGCCAGCGTCAGCAATGAGCGCTATGCCTCTGGCGGATCAAGCGATCGCGCGCATCGGGGCCAATCGTGGGTTGTCGCTTATGTCATGCGAAAGGAAGGCGCTGTCGTACGCGCGGAATGCCGCGGCATACAGCGTGCAGGCACCGTGCAGAATGCACTCGGGGTGCTGTGCACTCATCGTGCAGCACTGTGGCTGTGACAACTTTGGGTTGTGCGCCGATTTGCGCAACCGTGCCCTTCTCAGCGCGCGCCGATCTCGAAGCGCAGGCCGATCGTCCAGTCGGGATCCATCGCATCATCCATCGCGGGATCGGGAATGATCTGCTCGGTGAAACCGACGGTGATGCCGAACCGGACGTGACGGCTCGCGACACTGAACAGCCAGTCGCCATCGCCAAGCCGCAGGCCGAGGCGGTCGCCATCGTCTTCCTGCAGAGCGCGAGCGATGGCAGCGGCGACGGCGCAGTCCGTGCACTCGACGATGACGTCGGCAGCCGGCGAACGCGCCGAGCAAAACATTCCGATCAGGATCGCAACGACTTGGGCGGACCGATGCCGCATGGGACAGAACCACGCTCAGTGCAGGTGCTGTCCTCTATCGGCTGTCAGTGCGACGGAAGTACGCGCCGGATGCTGGGGCGCTGCTAGGCGCTTCCCTGAAAAGGCGCCGGCACACGTTGGGGGTCTTGTGCCGGCGCCCGGCGGTCAAACCGCCTGTCGACGTTGCACCCAGCCGGGAGCCGGCGCGGTCGTTTCGGGTCTGTCCGGGAAGAAGCTGTCATGCGTCGGCGCGGCGGAGGCTTCGGCGGCGACCTTCTGCCGCATCCCCTGCATGACCTTGATCACTTCCTGCCAATCCGACGCGTCCACGAGCGGATCGAAGGACTGCGGCCGCAGCCCCATGCCGTGCATGACGAAGAACCAGCTCAGCTCGACGAACATCTCGTGGCGCTTCTGGAAGATGCGACCGGTGCGCTGGTAGATCTCGATGCGCTCGGCCAGGCCGTCGGGCAACTCCATCTCCTGTCGCTGTTGCCAATAGGGAGTGTCCGTCCGCTTGCTCGTGCAGTAGTGCAGGACGATGAAGTCGCGCACGCGCTCGAACTCTTCGATCACCTGCTCGTTGTAGTGCGCGATGTTGACCGGATCGAACGTCATGTCGGGGAAGTGATCCAGCAGCGCGTACACGCCGGCGCAGATCAGATGAATGCTGGTGGACTCGAGCGGCTCGATGAATCCCGAGCCGAGGCCGAGCGCGACGCAGTTGCCGTTCCAGAACTTGCGGCGCCGCCCGGCGGTGAAGCGGATGAAGCGCGGCTCGGTCAACGGCTGGACGTTCTCGGGCATGCTGAGCAGGTCCCGCAGCGCTTCATCGTCGCTGATGTGCTCGCTCGAGTAGACGTAGCCGGTGCCGATGCGGTGTTGCAGAGGAATGCGCCAGTGCCAGCCGGCGCCGCGCGCGATCGCGGTCGTGTACGGCGTGCGCGGAATCTGGTTCGGCACCTGCACCGCCACCGCACGATTGTTCGCCAGGTACTTGGTCCAATCCACGTAGCCGGTTTTCAGCGCGCCTTCGATCAGCAGCCCGCGAAAACCGGTGCAGTCGATGAAGAGATCGGCCTGCAACCGGTCTCCCTCCTTGAAGACGATCTCATCGATGAAGCCGTCGGCGCGTTGGGTGACGCCCGTCACCGAACGTTCGAGGCGCACGACGCCGGCTTGTTCGGCGTAAGCGCGCAGGTAGCGCGCCACGAGGCCCGCGTCGAAGTGCAACGCATACTTGAGGTTCGGCGCGATGCCGAGCGAGTTGCCGGGGAAGATGAACTTGTTCTGCTCGGCCATCGCAATCTCGAGATTGAAATGACTGAGCTCGACGTTCAGCGACTCGGCGCGCGCCTTGTGCCAGAAGTGATAGAACGGCAGCCGGTCGATGAAGACGCCGAACGGGCCGAACGGATGCCAATAGCGATGGCCGAGGTGCTGCCAGTCGACGAAGCGGATCGCCAGCTTGATCGTCGCCTGCGTATGGCGCATGAAATCCTGCTGATCGATCCCGAGGAAGCGGAGAAAGTCGATGATCCCCGGGATCGTCGCCTCGCCGACGCCGACCGTCGGGATATCGGGCGACTCGACCAGCTGGATCGAGCACGTTGGCCCCAGCTTCCTGGCCAACGCGCTCGCTGCGATCCAACCCGCCGTGCCACCGCCGACGATCGCGATCCGCACCACCGGAAGACGAGTCACGTAACGATCCTGAAACAGGTTCGCGACTTCG
>CADEEJ010000159.1:10797-12239 GCA_902826315.1 uncultured Steroidobacter sp. | reverse complement strand
AGCGGTCACGTCGGCGGCATGATTGGCAGTCTTACGCTGGAAAACAACGGCCGCAGTGATCTGACGGTAAGCAACAACGGCGGGTTTGCTTTCGCCGGCCTTGCGACCGGCACGACCTATGCGATTACAGTCGCGACTCCGCCTGCGAATCAGTCCTGCACTGTATCGAACGGCACAGGGACAGTCGGTTCAGCGGACATCACAAATGTCGACGTGAGCTGTTCGACGATCCGGACGTCACCCAGTGGCAGTCTCGATTCAACCTTCGGCAGCGCCGGCAAAGTCACGACCGCGTTCGGCGGCAAGAACACGGCGATGGCGGTGCAAAGCGACGGCAAGATTCTGATGGCGGGTGGCTCGATCTTCGACTTCTTGCTGGCGCGCTACAACGCCGACGGCAGCCTCGATGCAAGCTTCGGCGTCGGAGGTTTGGTCACGACTGACATCGGCGGCTTCACACAGGAGGAGGCGCGCGCGGTCGCCGTCCAGGATGACGGCAAGATCATCGTCGCCGGCAACGTGCGCGTCAGCGAAGTGCGCGGCGGCTCGCTGTTCGACGAATTCACGTTCACGCTCGTGCGTTACAACTCCGACGGCAGCCTCGACAATAGTTTCGGCTTCGGTGGGACCGGCAAGGTCAAGAGCACCGTCGTCGGCCGTGCGTTCGCGGTCGCGGTGCTCAACAATCCAGGCGTCAGCGACGACAAGATCCTGCTGGCCGGCGATGACACGCTCACTGCGAATGAAGACAATTTCAGACTCGCACGCTTCAACGCCGATGGCAGCCTCGACACGACCTTCGGCAATTCCGGTTCAGTGGTGACCGACGTCACCGCCGGCATCGATGGCGCAAAGAACATCGTGCTGCAGCCGGATGGCAAGATCGTCCTGAGCGGCGCGTTCAGCAAGAGTTCGGGAACCGCTGTTGAGCGCTATACGGCCAACGGCGGCCCCGATGGGAGCTTCGGTACGTTCGGCAGCGTCGAGATCGCCGGCGCGTTCGTTGGCGAAGGTCTGGCACTGCAAGGCGACGGCAAGCTCTTGCTGGTCGGCAGCAAGCAGGTCGGCGTCGGCAACGCCAACGTGACCCAGTTCGAGGTGCGGCGCCTGAACGTCGATGGAAGCGTCGATGACAAATTCGGCAGCGGCGGAACGGTCAATGCGGCGTTCGGCACCCTGGACTCCGCGCAATCGGTCGCAGTGCAGAGAGACGGCAGGATTCTCGTGTCCGGGTCGGCCGACGGTTTCCAGTTCGGCGTCGCGCGCTACAACGACGACGGCACGCTCGACGCCGGGTTTGCCGCGAGCGGAAAGCTGACGATCAACTTCTTCAGCCTGGAAACGAGCGCGGAAACTGTGGCGGTGCTGCCCGACGACAAGATCCTGCTCGGCGGCTTCGCCAGCGCCGGCGGTCCTCCCGGCTACGCGCTCGCGCGGATCAA
>CADEEJ010000159.1:8596-10697 GCA_902826315.1 uncultured Steroidobacter sp. | reverse complement strand
GAATACAGCTTGTCGAGGAGCGCCTTGCCGCTCATTTCCCGCTGTGCCATTGAGAATCACCTCGCAGCACGCAGCGTACAGGCGTGAGTAATCGGCTCAGCGTGCGGACGTCTCGGTGGGGCGCGCAGCAGGCGAAACTGCGGGTGCGGTCACGCTTCGGATCTCACATAAGCAGGTCGGCGCGGTGGCATTGACGGCCATTGCCGCGGTCTGGGGTAGTTGCAGCCCTCTGTGGCCGCATTCCAGAATGGATTTCGTTTTATCAAAACAATATGCAGACACACGCTATCCGCCTCCGAGATCTTGCCGTCGCCGCGGCGGTGACTGCGACTTACCTGGTAGTCGGGGCCTACGTGAACCTGCCGCTGCGCGAAGCGCTCAAACGAGCCGTCGGCGGGGTGCCTTACTGGCTGGACCACATCACGTTCATGCTCCTCGCCTACCTGGTTGTCGCAACCTTGCTGGCGTGGAAGCTCGTGGGGCTGGATCGGATTTATCTTCGCCGCCCGACCGATCAGCGCTCGTGGCTCGTGGGTGCCGCAGCTGGTGTCCTGATTGTCCCCGTCATCGCCGCAGCGCTCGCGGCCGTCGGCGCGCTGAAGCTGATGTTCGAGCCGAACCTCTTGTTGATGATTGGCAATGCGTTCAGCAACTTCTATGAGGAGTACATCTTCCGCGGCGCGCTGCTGGCAATTTTGATGAAATACGTCGGCAACAAGCCAGTCGCGATCACCGTCTCCGCGCTAGTCTTTTGTCAGGGACATCTGCATTTCCCGCTGCCGCTGCTCGTCGTCGTATTCGCGGCCGGGCTGCTCTGGGGAGCAATGGTGCTCAGGTATCAGAGTATCTGGCCCGCTTGGTTGAGCCACTGTGTGATGGACTTCATCGCCGACAGCATCTTCCAGGTTTGATGACTGCCAGCTGACGACGCAGAACCACTACGCAGCGATCGTGTGAACTTCGCCGGGTGTTGGCTCAGCTACGAGCCCGAATAGCCGACGCGCTATTCAAGACCACAGTGATCGTTTTTTGAGCAGCGCAAGGCGCCAATGATTGGCGCGCCCGGAGAGATTCGAACTCCCGACCTCCTGGTTCGTAGCCAGGCGCTCTATCCAACTGAGCTACGGGCGCGCGCGGTGCAGGCACATATATATGTAGGGCCTCGCGCCGACAGCGCAGATCTGCCCTGGAATCAAGGAGTTGCTTTCGCCTCGCCCCTCGATCCGCTCGAGCTTTCCGGTCGGACGAATGCCGGCCGGGAGCCCTCACGGGGCGCGCATCCTATCACAACGACGCCGGAATCAAGCCGGCCGCGGGCGACTTTTCTGCCTGCGGCCGAGAGGTTCCGCAAGGCCTCAGGTGACGGCCGACCTCAAGTCGCGCGGGGTCGTCTTCGACTCCGCCAGCTCGACATCGACGTCGATCGTCTCCGACGGCAGCGGCTTCCAGATCTTGTCTTTGTAGATCGTCAGCAGCACCGCGATGATGATCGTGGCCAGGCGCGCGCCGTTCGAAACCCATCCGCCGAGCGCCGTGTCGTCGACCGCGAACACTTCCCACCACAGATTCATGCCGGCGTGCAGGCCGAACACAGGCCACACGTTGTCTTTCCATTTCATGTACAGCCAGCAGAACAGGATGCTGCCGGTGCCGGTGATCGCGACGATGCCGACCAGCTCGTTGAAATCGTCCGACTGATACAGATGCGCAATTGCGAACAGCACTGACGGGAACAGCGCAGCCACCCAGAAGCCGAGTCGCGCGCGACGGTAGAGCTGCCGGAACAGGAAGCCGCGAAACAGCACCTCTTCCGCGAATGGCGCGATGAAACACAGCACGCCGACGGTGAGAAACGTCATCTTCGGGTTCACGGACGACGTCAGCGAGAACGTGATCAGCATTGGCAACGTAGCGATCGCTGCAAACGCGAGTCCGCGCCCGACGGGCTTCGTCAGCCCCAGCTCACGCGCCGCGCGTTTGAAGCCGAGTCGATGCACGACAGCGACAGCGAGCAAGCAGGTCGCGACTTCGAACGTGTTGCGAATGCTGAGGACGATGAGCCATTCGCTGATGTACTGACGCCAGCCAATCCACTTCAGGA
>CADEEJ010000159.1:0-8496 GCA_902826315.1 uncultured Steroidobacter sp. | reverse complement strand
CCGGTCACACCACCGCCCGGATGCGTGCCCGAGCCACACATATATATGCCGGGCAGCGGGCCGCGGTAGTTGCCGTAGCCGAGCATCGGGCGCGCCGAGAAAATCTGATCCAGGTTCAGCGCGCCGTGGAAGATGTCGCCGCCGATCAGGCCGAACGTTCGCTCGAGGTCGAGCGGGCTCATGATCTGGCGCCCGAGCACCGATGCTTTGAAATTCGGCGCGTGCTTGTTCACCGTCTCGATCATGAGATCGGCGACGGCTTCGCGATGCGCATCCCACGATTGCCCATTCGGTAATTCCGGCGCGACGTGCTGGCAGAACATGCTCGCGACGTGCTGGCCACGCGGCGCGAGGCTGTCATCCAACGTCGATGGGATCAACACTTCGACGATCGGCTCTTTCGACCAACCCTGCAGACGCGCATCGAAGTACGCACGCTCCATGTACGCGAGTGACGGCGCGATGATGATGCCTGCAGTGTGATGCGGAGCGCGTTGCTTGCCCGGCAAGCATGTGAAGTCCGGCAACTCCGACAGCGCGACGTTCATACGGAACGTGCCTGAGCCGCAGCGCCATTGACTGATGCGCTGACGGAACGCAGGCGGCAGCACGCCCGGGTCGAGCAGCTTCAAAAAAAGCAGCTTCGGATTTAGATTCGAGACGACCGCCGACGCGCGAAACGTTTCGCCCGATTCGGTCACAGCACCCACTGCTTTGCCGTTCTCGATGATGATTTCCCGCACGCCCGCGTTGACGCGAATGTCCGCACCGCGCGAGGCCGCGCACTTCGCCATGGCTTGCGTGATTGCGCCCATGCCGCCGATGGCGTGCGCCCACACACCTTTCTTGCCATTGACCTCGCCGAACACGTGATGCAGCAGCACGTATGCGGATCCCGGCGCGTAAGGACTGTTGAAGTTGCCGACGATGCCGTCGAAGCCATACACAGCTTTGATCGGAGCGCTCTCGAACCAGCCGTCGAGATAGTCGCCGGCGGAGGTCGCGAACAACGTGAGCAGCTCCTGTCGTGTCGCGAGATTGAGCTTGCTGAAGCGTCCACCGATCTTCGCGGCGCGTAACATTTCAGGCAACGCGACGCGCCAGCCCCCTTCCACGACGTTAGGCGGCGTCTCCAGCACGAGCTCACGGAATACGTCGGCGATGACCTCGAGCCGCTCGGCGTACACGTCGAGCAGGTCTGCGTCTTTGCGCGAGAACTTCGCGACTTCTTCCTTCGTGCGACCTGCGCCTATAGCGAGGTATCGCCCGTCCTCCGTCGGCAGGAAATTCGCAACTTCACGCTCCACGATCTTCAAGCCGTGCCCATGAAGATCGAGATCCCGGATGACCTTCGGATTCAGCAGCGAAACGGTGTACGCAGCGACGGAGTTACGGAACCCAGGATGGAATTCCTCGGTAACGGCCGCACCGCCGACGACGTGGCGCCGCTCCAGCACAGTCACCTTCAGCCCGGCTGCAGCGAGATACGCAGCACAGACCAGGCCGTTGTGGCCGCCGCCGATGATCAGAACATCACTACTTGCCGGCATCTTGCACCTCCGGCTTCCAGTCGCCGAGCAGGAATTTCAGCGCATCGGGCAATCGCTTGGCCCACGCGCTCTCGGTGTGCTTCGCGCCCGGCTCGTAGAAATAGCGGAAGTTGCTCTCGTTGTAACCAGCAGCTTTGAAGTTCGCGGTGACCGTGGCGAAAAATCCCTGCACCTGCCTCTCCGCCGCGCCGTGCGTCACCTCTTCGCCGCCGAACGCGATGAAGACCTTCCGCGGCAGACCCACGAGCGGCGAAGTGTCGCGGATCAGCTGACCCATCCCGACCCATATCGTCGGGCTCTCGATCAGGCCATAACCGAAAATCTGTGGCCGCGCCATCAGCGCATAGAGCGTGGCGACGCCGCCATACGATGAGCCACCAAGTGCCGTGTTGCCGTGGCCTGTAAGCGTGCGGTATTGGCCGTTCACGAACGGCAGTACTTCGTTCGCAAGAAAATCCGGGAAGCGGTCGCCTGCAGTCTCCACCACGTCAGGATTGAAGGAGTCTCGATACGGAAGAAACTCGTAGCCGCGCTTCACGCCCGCATGATCGATGCCGACGACGATCATCTCCGGTATCGCCTTCTCGCGAATCAGACGATAGACCGTCTCGTCGACCTGCCACTCCGCGTGACTCACATCGCTCAGGCACGCATCGAACAGATTCTGCCCGTCGAGCATGTAGAGCACGGGATAGCGTTTGCCGCTGTTCTCCTTCGCATCGTAGCCGGGCGGCAGCAGCACGCGGATCGAGCGCGTGTTGTTGAAAATCTTACTGGTGAGCGGCTGGATGCGGAGGTCGCCGCTGACCGTCGACTTGCAATCTGCGGCAACCGCGCGAGAAACCCCGGCTGTCGCCAGGCAAGCAAGGGCGATCGTCAGAACAGCGCGTAAAAGCATCGGCCGATCATACAAGCAAAATGCCTGTTGGCGCCTTCACGGTTGCTGATCGGCGTCCTTGCGAGGTCCCTTGAGCTCATGTCAGACACTGGAGACAATCGCTGCCCGCTGCTTGTCGTACTCGGCCGCAGTGATCTGCTGAGCGTTCCTCAGCGACTCCAGCTCGGCCAGTCGCTGGGCCACGCTACGCGACGGCTTGGACGGCTTGCTCGCCGCGCGGATCAGAAAGACGATGCCCACGATAATGGGCACGATGAAAACAAAAATCACTACTATGAATATGAGTTCTCGGAAGCCGATCATTGGACTCTCCTTGTTACCTCGCTGACTTCGCGGCCTTCTTCTTCGGCTTGGCCGCTCCTCTGGGATCGCCAAGCTTCCTGTTGAGCGCCATCGCTTCCTTCGTAAGTCGCCGCACGATTGCGGCGCTGACATCCATTCCTTCCCGCAACTCCAAGTTGGCCAACTCGTACTTGCCGCTGGCTTTCAGACGCTCATCGATGCTCAGCAGCCGCTTGCCCCGCCAGAAACCGAACAGCACACGCTGCTCTTCGGCGCGAATGAGCAGCAGCGGCCCGTTCGAAAAGTAGACGAGGTGACCCCACTTCACCGTTTCTTCCAGGCCTCGTGCCGCCCGAACATTCGCGCGCAGGTGCTCCACGCACGGGCGTTGCCAACCGGAAAGTCCCGCAACGTATTCGTCGGGGCTCGCCGCCGGGGTCACCTTTTGCATCATCGGTCACCCATTGGCTTTTCCTGCTCCACGACGCCCCCTCATTGGTACGTATGATCCTTGTGCTTGATCCAACCGTCTACATGGCTGCGTTGCGGATCGCGATGCGTCCAGTGAATGACGCCGCCTCGCTCGTTCCATTCGTATTCGCCGTTGAACGCGACGGAGTCCCCGACTGCGAGTGAGTCCACGCGGCTCGCGAGATCGATGTTGTGCGCGATGAGCACCGTCTGCCCGGACGCCAACTGAATGATGAATCGCTGGTGCCGGCTGCCATCGTTGTCATCAGCAAGAATTCTGCTGACGCGGCCACTGCCCTGGACCTGAATGTCACCTTCGCGATTCTCGAACGCCGCTGCCAATACCTGGTCGGCACCGTTGGCGCTGCTGCTGCCGAGCTTGCCCGAGCTGCCGTCGGGCTTGCCCGAAATGAAGCCGCTTTCCACGCCGCCGAAATAGGCGGCCGCCAGCACCAGGCCGATTAGAACGAGCTTCTTCATCATTCTTCCCCGCTGCGGACAACAATGAGCCGCGTGGCTGCACACGTCAACGGCGCCGGCAATCTGGCGTATAGTCGGCAACCCGACCCCTCTGCACTCACAGGAGCCCGAGCGTGCCCGAGAAAAACGCTACGGCCGCTGTCATTGGCGCAGGCGACTTCATCGGCGCCGCGATTGCACGTCGCTTTGCAGCCGCGGGATTCACGGTCTTCGCCGGCCGCCGCAATGGCGACAAGCTCGCGCCGCTGGTCGCGGATATCGAAGGCGCCGGCGGGCGTGTCGTCGCCCGCTCTCTCGATGCTCGCAAGGAAGAAGAGATCGTCGCGTTCCTGGCCGATGCCGAGCGGCATGCGCCGCTCGAAGTCTGCATCTTCAACATCGGTGCCAATGTAAATTTTCCGCTGCTCGAAACCACCGAGCGCGTGTTCCGCAAAGTCTGGGAGATGGGCTGCTACTCGGGATTTCTCGCCACCCGCGAAGCTGCGCGTCACATGCTGCCACGAGGCCGCGGCTGTATTTTCCTCACTGGCGCGACGGCGAGCTTGCGCGGCAACGTCGGGTACTCCGCATTCGCGAGTGCCAAGTTCGGACTGCGGGCCGTAGCACAAAGCGCCGCCCGCGAGCTGGGTCCAAGGAACATTCACGTGGCGCACTTGATTATCGACGCAGGCGTCGACACGGCGTTCGTGCGCGAGCGGATCAAGGCGGCCGGTGGCGAAGAAGCGCTCGCGCGTATCGAGCCCGATCAGCTGATGCGGCCGGAATCGGTCGCGGAAGCGTATTGGCAGCTGTACCAGCAGCCGCGCGACGCCTGGTCGTTCGAGCACGAGATTCGTCCGTTCGCGGAGAAGTGGTGATGCGCGTCGAGTTTCATTTCGACTTCGGCAGCCCGAATGCGTACCTCAGTCACGCGGTCATTCCGCGCATCGAGCAGCGCACCGGCGTGAAATTCGCTTACGTGCCGATCCTGCTGGGCGGCGTTTTCAAGTTGACGAACAACCGTTCACCGGTCGAGGCGTATGCCGGTGTGCGTAACAAGCTGCCTTATGAGCGACTCGAGACGGAGCGCTTCATCAAGCAGCATCGCATCGACAACTATCAGTTCAATCCGTTCTTCCCCGTGAACACGCTGGCGTTGATGCGCGGTGCCGTCGCCGCACAGCGGCTCGGCGTGTTCGATCGCTACGTCGACGAGGTATTCCGCCACATGTGGGTCCAACCGAAAGACATGGACGATCCTGCAGTCATCGGCGCCGCGCTCCAGGAGTCCGGTTTCGATGCGGCGAAGCTGCTGGCGCTCGCCCAGGATCAGTCGGTCAAGGACGAGCTCGCCGCGAACACTTCGCAGTCGGTCGAGCGCGGCACGTTCGGCGCGCCGACGTTTTTCGTCGACGACGCGATCTACTTCGGCAAGGATCGATTGCGCGACGTCGAGGAAGCAATCATTGCGGGGAGAAAGTAATGCGCACCCTACTTGGTTGCTGCTCGCTTGCACTGCTGGGTCTTACGGCTCAGGTCGCCACTGCCGCCGATGGCGACAGCGGCGATTTCTTCGGCCTGCTGCGCGCTCGTGACATCACGCCGTTCGGTTTCCTGCGTCTCGACATGCGGCCGACACATGCCGTCGCCGTTCCGAGCGGCGGCTGGGGCGTCGAGATGGAGCTCGCCTATCAGAACACCTGGGCCTTGAGCCCCGAGGTCGAGCGCTATCTCGGCACGCTGCAAGGCCGGCGCGAGATCGGACCGGACGAGCTGGCTGCGATTCGCGCGCTGCCGGGCGAAAACTATCTCGCCGACCTGGAGCTCGCACTGCTCGATGTGACCTTCCAATACAAGTTCTCCTCGCAGTGGGGCGCGTATCTCGTGCTCAGCGGCGTGCACTACGGCGGCGGCTTTCTCGACAGCTCGATCGAAAGCTTCCACGACACCTTCGGCTTCAGCGATTTCGGCCGTCCGGCGGTCGTGCGCAACGGCACCAGCTACATCCTGGATCTGAAGAACTCGCAGGTCGCGTTGTTCGACGCGCCGACCAGCGGCGGCCTGCTCGATCCGACGATCGGCGTGCGCTATTCCGGGCTCACGTTCGGCAAGGACTGGCAGGTCATCCTCGAAGGTGCGACGAAAGTCCCCGTGCGCGGCCGGCGCGACCTGCTGTCGACCGGACGCAGCGACTACGGCGTGCAGATGACGTTGCAGAAATTCGGCAAGCGGCACGCCTGGTATCTCGCCGGGTCCGCCGTCTACTACGCCGGCAGCCCGAACTTCGCGCCGAACGACGGCAAGATCATCCCGACGCTGCTCGTCGGCTACGAACGCCATCTCACCGGCAACACCCACGTAATCCTGCAGGGTTACGTCAGTCCCAGCGTCTACTCGGATCGCGACACGGACCTCGACGAGCTGCGCGCGACCAAGTTCCAGGGCAGCCTCGGCATCTATCACCGCATCGGTGCGGGCTTGATTTCCTTCGCAGTGACCGAAAATCTGCAGAACCTCAACAACACGCCGGACATCGGGTTCCAGCTGGGTTTTGCCCTCGCCCCGGCGTTACGGGAGAAATAGTCATGCAGGAAATCCGTCGCAGCCAGGAGCGGGGTTACGCCGACCACGGCTGGCTCAAGTCGTACCACTCGTTCTCGTTCGCGGACTACTTCGATCCGCAGCACATCGAGTTCGGTCCGTTGCGCGTCATCAACGAGGACCGCGTCGCCGCCGGCCAGGGGTTCGGCACGCACAGCCATCGCGACATGGAAATCATCAGCTACGTGCTGGACGGCGAGCTGGCGCATCGCGACTCCATCGGCAACGGCTCGTCGATCCGTCCCGGCGACGTGCAACGCATGAGCGCGGGCCGCGGCGTGCGCCACAGCGAGTTCAACCCCTCGCCCGCCGGCCTGGTGCATTTCCTGCAGATCTGGATCCAGCCGAACGTGCAGGGCATCGAGCCGAGCTACGAGGAAAAGCGTTTCGTGTCCGAAGAAAAGCGCGGCCGCCTGCGCCTGATCGCATCGCCCGACCAGAGCGAAGGCTCGGTGCTGATCCATCAGGACGCACGCGTGTACGCCGGTCTGTTCGACGGCGCCGAGAGCGCATCGCTCAAAATCGCGCCGGGACGGCTGATCTACGTCCACGTCGCGCGGGGCGCCGTGCGAGCGAATGACGTTGCACTGGAAGCGGGCGACGCACTGAAACTGAGCGACACCGCGCAGTTACAGGTGCAAGACGGACGCGACGCCGAGGTACTGGTCTTCGATCTGCCGAGCGAGTAACGTCGCGGCATGAGCCGCCACATCGATCTCGCAGTACCGATCAGCGCAGTCGACCACTCACTCGGCGGCGAGCACTCGCCCGTTGCCGTCGTCGAGTACGGCGATTTCGAATGTCCGATCTGCAAGCAGGCCGCGCCTGCGGTCAAGCTCATGCTGGAGCGGTTCGGCCCCCGTATTCGTTTTGTCTTCCGTCATTTCCCGGTCGAGTCGGCCCATCCGCATGCCATGCACGCTGCGCAAGCCGCCGAGGGGGCCGGCGGACAAGGCAAGTTCTGGCAGATGCACGACCTGCTGTTCGACAACCAGAGTCATCTCAAAATGGCGAATCTGCGTGAGTATGCGCAACGCCTGGATCTCGACATGCCGCGCTTCATCGCGGAGATGGACGACGAAATTTACTTACAGCGCGTGCGCGAGCAAATGGCGGGTGGTACGCAAAGCCACGTACGCGGCACGCCGACGTTCTTCATCAACGGCATCATCCAGGACGTTTCCTTCGGCATGCATGCGCTGATAGACGGCGTCGAGGCAGCGCTCAGAAGAGTCGACCGATGAGCTTCTTCGCGAGCTACACCTTCACGCTCATACACGTCGCGCTGAGCTTGATCGGCATCGTCGCAGGCCTGGTCGTGCTGTTCGGGCTGCTCAAGAACGATCCGCTCAACGGCTGGACACTGTGGTTCCTGGTCACGACTGTGGCCACGACTTTGACCGGGTTCCTGTTTCCGTTCGGCGGCTTCACGCCGGCAATCGGCACCGGCATCGTGTCTTCGCTGGTGCTTGCGCCGACGCTGCTGGCGCGCTACACGTTTCAGCTCGCGGGTGCGTGGCGCTGGATCTATGTGGTCGGCGCGGTCGTGTCGCTGTATCTGAATTGCTTCGTGCTGGTCGTGCAGGCGTTTCTGAAGGTGCCGCCGCTGCACGCACTCGCGCCGCAGGGCACTGAGCCTCCGTTCGTCCTCGCACAGGGAGTGGTGCTGGTGCTGTTCGTGATCGCAGGCTTCCTGGCAGTGCGCCGCTTCCATCCGGCGGCAACGCAACCCGAACTGGCGCCCGGCTAGCCGCCGCGGATCCTGAAACGCAAGACTGGCCCGTTCCACGCCGGGGTCGAGAGATCGACTTCCTCGATGTGCTGCGCGAGCGGATGCTCGCCGATCGCCCTGCGCCAGAACGCCACGCCGCTGACATTCCTGCGTGCAATGGCCGCTTCCCAGATGCCGGGATAGCGGCTGAAGATCGCCTGGGCCGCGGCGGTGCCGGCACCGGTGCGCCGATGTTTTCGCAGAACGAAAAATTCCGCCATGTTGCGGTCGAGCGGCCGGTCCGTGTGGGTCACGCGGTTGAGCAGCGCGAAGCCGACGATGCGCGAATTCGAGCGCAGCAGCAGCGGCACGTGGTCCGGCTCGCGCCAATACGGATCCAGCTGATATGGCGGGAAGCGGCCCTGCTCGTCGACCTCGCCGGTCGGGCGGTCGTACCACTGCTCCGAGAAATCATGCGTGTACAGCTGCATGAGATTCTCGAACACGATGCGCTCGTTGGGGCG
>CADEEJ010000158.1:5791-12297 GCA_902826315.1 uncultured Steroidobacter sp. | reverse complement strand
GCACCAAGACCGTCATCCTCGGCTCGAAATTCCCGGTCGTCGACTGCCGCAACGAGGCGCAGTTGAAGGAGATGGAACGCACGCGCCGCTCGATGCGCGACGATCTCAACCGCGGCCGGACCTGCTCGGGCGGCGGCTGCAACGTCAACTGACGGAGCTCCTTTCGCTAACATCGCCCGCATGCGGGTGAGTTGGCGTTTCGTCGTTACCTACGCCTGGCTAACACGGGCACCTGGATCGCGCTGCTCGCGCCGGTCCTGATCGCGATTGCGCCCATGCTGTTCAAAAAGTACCACCGTTGTCATCCTGTAAATTAATCACTTCGCTGCATGTCTGGTGTTCATCGGCCGATGAAAATTGACAGCGTTGTCTCGGCGGGAGTATCACTTGCGCCCGAGAACATAAGGCATCTGTCGGGGGGAATCAGTCATGAGGTCATCGACATCTGTCGCACCGGCCGTCGCGGCCGTGCTTGCGGGCTGCGCGCTGTGGAGCGCGGCGTCCGCGGATGTCGCGCCCGCCGGCGGGCAGGTTGATCAGGCTCCGCAGGTCGAACGCAAGGTCGCCGAACTGCTCGCGCGGATGACGCTCGAACAGAAGATCGGGCAGATGGTGCAGCCCGATATTCGCAGCGTCACTCCCGATGACGTGCGCAAGTATCGGCTCGGCTCGGTATTGAACGGCGGCGGCGCCTGGCCCGGCGAGAACAAGCACGCGAGTGTCGCCGACTGGGTCGCGCTCGCCGACAGCTTCTTCGACGCCTCGATGGACACTACGAACGGCCAGCTCGCGATTCCCATCATCTGGGGCACCGATGCGATGCACGGTCACAGCAATGTGATCGGCGCGACCCTGTTTCCGCACAACATCGGACTGGGCGCCGCGCACAATCCGGATTTGCTGGAGCGCATCGGTACGGTCACTGCGCACGAAGTAGCCGTCACCGGGCTCGACTGGGCGTTCGCGCCCGTTGTCGCGGTCGTGCGCGACGATCGCTGGGGTCGCACTTACGAAAGCTACTCCGAAGATCCGGAGATCGTGCGCACGTACGCGGACCGGATGGTGCGCGGGCTGCAAGGCGCGCGCGGCTCCAAGGAGTTTCTCGACGCCTCGCACGTGCTCGCCACGGCCAAGCACTTCATCGGCGACGGCGGCACCACTGACGGCGTCGACCGCGGTGACACCCACCTGAGCGAAGCCGACTTGCTGAAGATTCACGGGCCGGGTTACGTCGCTGCGATCGATGCAGGCGTGCAGACGATCATGGCCTCATACAACAGCTGGAACGGGCTGAAGGTGCACGGCCACCAGCACTTGCTCACCGAGGTGTTGAAGAAGCGCATGGGCTTCGACGGCATCGTCGTCAGCGATTGGGACGGCGTCGACGAAGTTCAGGGCTGTTCGAAAGACAAGTGCGCGCCAGCGATCAATGCCGGCATCGACATGGTCATGGTGCCGAACGACTGGAAGAACTTCATCGGCAATACGATCGAGCAGGTTCGCACGGAAAAGATTCCCCTAGCACGCGTGAACGATGCCGTGTCGCGCATTCTGCGCGTGAAATTCCGTGCGGGCCTGTTCGAGCGAGGCCGGCCCTCGTCGCGGCCGCTCGCCAACAAGACCGCGCTTCTCGGCGCGCCAGAGCACCGCGAGCTTGCGCGCCAAGCCGTGCGCGAGTCGCTCGTGCTGCTCAAGAACGAGCGCGGCCTGCTGCCTCTGCGTCGCAACTCGCGTGTGCTCGTCGTCGGCGACGGTGCCGACAACATCTCGAAGCAGACCGGTGGCTGGACCGTGACCTGGCAGGGCACGGAAAACACCAACGCCGACTTCCCGGGGGCGACCTCGATCTACCAGGGCATCGCGCGCGCGGTCGAGGAGGGCGGGGGCAAAGCGAGCGCGAGCGCCGGCGGGCCGAAGCCGGAGGTCGCTGTCGTAGTGTTCGGCGAAGACCCCTATGCCGAGTGGTTCGGCGACCTGCGGTCGATCGACTATCGCGGCGCGGGCGGCGCCGAGCTCGCTTTGCTGCAGCAACTGCGGCAGGACTCCGTGCCGAGCGTCTGCGTGTTCCTCACCGGCCGGCCGTTGTGGATCGAGCCGGAGCTCGCCGCGTGCGATGCGTTCGTCGTCGCCTGGCTGCCGGGCACCGAAGGCGGCGGTATCGCCGACGTGCTGTTCCGCAAGGCCGATGGCAGCGTGAACCACAACTTCACCGGCAAGCTGTCGTTTTCGTGGCCGCGGACCGTGGCGCAGACCTCGCTCAACCGCAACGACCGGAAGTACGACCCGCTGTTCCCGTACGGCTTCGGCCTGCGCTATTAATGCCGTATTAGAATGTCGTCACCATGAGCATTGCCACGATCCGCGACGTCGCTGCGCAGGCTCGCGTATCCATAAAAACCGTTTCCCGCGTCATCAACAACGTCAAGACCGTCAAGCCCCACACGCGCGAGCGCGTGCTGCGCGTGATCCGCAAGCTCGACTATCACCCGAGCCCTTCGGCGCGCGGCTTGAGCGGCAGCCGCTCGTATCTCATCAGCCTGCTCTACGACGTGACCTGCGCGTACTACGCCACCAGCGTGCTTACCGGCGTAGTCGAAACGTGTCGCGCCGCGCACTATCAGGTCTTGATGCAGCCGTGCGATTACACGTCGCCATCGCTGACCGAGGAAGTCACGCGCAACCTTCGGCAGTCGCGCGCCGATGGTGTGATCGTGACGCCGCCGCTGTCCGACATGAAAACGTTGAAGGCGCTGCTGGAAGAGCAGAACGTGCCGTTCGTGCGCATCGCGCCTGCCGAGCACGCCGACGATCGTCGCAGCGTCTACACGGACGACCGCGAGAGCTGCGCGAGGATGACCGAGCAACTCGCGGGGCTCGGCCACACGCGCATCGGCTTCGTCATCGGCAATCCGGACCACGCGGCAGTCGCGCATCGATTCCAGGGTTATCGCGATGGCCTGCGCAAGTGCGGCCTCGCGCTCGACAAGAAGCTGATCGTGCAGGGTTACAACTCTTATGACTCCGGCGTCGAGTGTGCGCGCAAGCTGCTGCAGGTGCCGGTCGCGAAGCGACCGACGGCGATCTTCGCCAGCAACGACGAAATGGCAGCGGGTGTGCTCGCCGTGGCGCACGGGCTCGGGCTCGCGATTCCCGAAGACCTTTCGGTCGTCGGCTTCGACGACGTACCGCTTGCGAGCCAGGTGTGGCCGGCACTGACGACGATCCGCCAGCCGATCCCGGCCATGGCGGCGCAAGCCGCGGAATTGCTGCTGCGCCAGCTGCGCGGCGAGCCGTACGATCGCTCGGGGCACGTGGTCGAATCCGCGCTCATGTTCCGGCAGTCGCACGGCCCTTCGCCCGAACGCGGGATGATCGCTCGCGCGCGCAACCAACGCCGCGCCACCGCATAAGCTGCGCACGACTTCGGCGCCAGCCGCGGCGTCGATGGAATAGCGAGCTTACGCGGCGACGGGTTCCTGGTGCGCGAATTCACTGACGCTGGCCATCAGCGCGCGTGCCTCGCTGCGCAACGTCTCCGTCGATGCGGCAGCTTGCGACACCATCCCGGCGTTGCGCTGCGTACCGGAGTTGATTGCGCTCATCGCGCTGGTGACCTGTTCGGCGCGCACGCTCTGCTCGCGGCTCGCTGCACTGATGTCGGACATGCGTCCGGCGGCATCGCGCACCTGGCGGACGATGGTTTCCATCGCCGAGCCCGCCTCGCCGACGAGCTGGCTGCCGCGCGTCACTGCGACGACGCTGCTATCGATCAACGCGGCGATTTCCTTCGCCGCGGTCGCGCTCTTCCCCGCTAGCTCGCGGACTTCGGCCGCGACGACGGCGAAGCTGCGTCCGTGATCGCCCGCGCGCGCGGCTTCCACGGCCGCGTTCAGCGCCAGGATGTTCGTCTTGAATGCGATCTCGTCGATCATGCCGACCGTGTCTGCGATCCGGCGGCTCGCCTCGGCGGTCGTCTGCATCGTCGCGACGGCTTGCAGGATCACGTCGTTGCCGCGTTGTGCCGAGCTGAAGGCCTGCTGCATGTCGCTGCTGACCTGGCGCGCACCATCGGCGCTCTTCTGCGCCATCACATTGAGAGCTTCGAGCGCCTGCGACGCCTCGCGGAACGCGCGAGCCTGCTCGTTCGTGCGCGACGAAAGATCGTGGTTGTCCTCGGCCAGGTGGTCGGCGGTCGACGCAACCGCGCTCGACGCAGAGCTGATCGCATCGATCATCGAGGCAAGCTGGCCGCGCAGCGAGGCCATCGCCTGCAGCATGTGGCCGCATTCATCGGCCGACGTGCTGGTCAGGTCGATGTCGAAAGTTCCTTGCGCCAGCTGCTCGGCGGCACGCGCGACGCGCTGCACCGGCTTGATCACCGTCGAGCGCAACAGCACGTGACTGATGATCATCCCTGCTGCCACGGCGACGAGAATCGGCAGCAGCAAGCCGAGCGTACGGTCGTAAGCGTCGTGACCGGTGACGGCCACCGCCTGGACGGCGCGCTCGGTGTGTTCCGAGATGCCGTTGATCGTCATCAGCACGTACGACAGCAGCTTCGGGTCGAATGAGGTCAGTAGCTCGCGCTCTGCGTCTTCCGTGCGCCCCGCCTTGATCAGACGGCTGGCCTTCACGGCGCTGATCACGAAGCTGGAGAAGCCTTCCTGCAGCGCCTTTTGCAGCTCCGGCGCGTTGCTCAGGCGCGCGGAAATTTCGTCGACGCGCTCGCCCAGCGCCTTCTTCGACGCTTCGAGTTGCGCCAGTGCGGCGTCGCGCTCTTCCGGCGTCGGCGCACTGGCCGCGAGGCGTGCGCTGTCCGACAGGCGCTGACTTTCCTGCAGCATGGCGCCGACGAGCGCCGCAGCTTGCGACTGCTCCAGCACCGTGCGATCGAGCTCCGAGTTCAGTGCGTGCAGTCCGCGCAGGCTCACGAAAGCGACGGCGGCGGTGAGCGCCATGGTCAGCACTGTGATGACACCGATGCGACGGCTCACCGAGCCTCTCCACCATGACCACTGCAGGAGCTGGCGCACGCGGGTTACCTGCGATTCCGTTCGTTGAGGGTCTGCACGTAGTCGACGACGTCGGCGATGTCTGCGTCCGTCAGAACGTCGCGCCAGGCAGGCATGCTGCTCGAACGGTCCATCGCAGCGCCGCCATCGCGGACGATCTGCATCTTATAGCTGCGAGTGCGCGTGCTCACGGTGAGGTTGGCAGGCGCAACTTTCTGCACGGCCGCCGCACGACCGTCGCCAGCGCCACTGGCACCGTGGCACAGCGCGCAATACTTTGAGAACAGCGCCTCGCCGCGCGTCACCGGCGTATTGCCGGGGCGCGCGTCATGCGTCGACGCGAGCACGCTGGCCGAAGCGAGCGCCAGCGCCAGTCCGCGGACGGGACGGCAGGTAATCGCCCGTAGATTCACTTCACGACCTCGACCACGAGTCGCATCTCCGGGTGCACCGCGCACTCGACTTCGACCTTGCCGGGCTTGTCGAGCTTCACCTGGCGCGACTCGCCCTTGGCGAAGGTGCCGAGATCGAACGACTGCACGTCGCTCAGCGAGAAGATGTTGTGCACGAACGGATCCTCGTTGCGGAAGCTGATGGTGTCGCCGACCTTGGCCCGCAGCGCGGCGGTCGAGAACGCCTTGCCGCTCTGGGTCACGACATGATCGGCGCCGAAGGCCGGTGCGACGCAGGCGACGATCGCGATGCAGGCAAGCAGGTAACGCATGGTATGAGCTCCGGATACTTCGGTTCGATTCGTTAGCGCGGCAGCGCCGGGACTGAGACGACGCGCGGCGCGCTGGTGAGCGAGCGCATGAATGCCACCAGGTCGCTCTGCTCCTGCGCCGAGAGCTGCAGCGGGCGAACGTTCGGGCTCAAGTGATCCTTCACGTCGCCGCCGCGCACGTAGTGCGCGACGACTTCTTCGAGCGTGTCGTAGCAGCCGTTGTGCATGTAGGGGGCCGTGAGCGCGATGTCGCGCAGCGTCGGCGTCTTGAACGCGCCTTGCAACGACGGCAGCTTCTTCAATGCAAATCGCCCCGGATCCGGCGTGCCGTGGTCGCGCACGCCGATGTTGTGGAAGCCGTTGTCGGAAAAGTTGAAGCCCTGGTGGCAAGCCGAGCAATTGGCCTTGCCGACGAACAGGTCGAAGCCACGCCGTGCCGCGGGGCTGAGCGCGTCCTGGTCGCCCGCGACCCACGCGTCGAACGGCGAGTCGTCCGACAGCACCGTGCGTTCGAAGCTGGCAATCGCTTTCGCGATCGTCGTGCGCGTGATCGCTTCGCCCGGATACGCCTCGGCGAACATCGGGCCATAGCCCGGGATCGACTGCACGCGGCGCTCGAGCTCTTCGAGCGGCAGGTTCTGCTCGTCGGCGCCGAACGGACCGAGCGCCTGCTCTTCGAGGCTGCTCTTGCGGCCATCCCACATCTGCAGCTGATTGAATGCGGCGTTGACGATCGTCGGCGTCGAGCGCGCCAGCACCTTCATGTTGTG
>CADEEJ010000158.1:4538-5691 GCA_902826315.1 uncultured Steroidobacter sp. | reverse complement strand
TGTGCTTTTCGGGGTGCGCCTCATGCCGCCTGCAGGCCAGCACTCGCAGTTCTTCACACACTTGCTGCAGGCGCGCAGTAGGCTAGGGCCGGCTGCTGTCGATTGGAGGGGATTTTCATGTTCCAGCGCGAGTGGCTAGCGATCGCAATTCTGGCGAGTGCCGGTGCAGCGGGCGCTGCAGATTCGAAGTGGCAGGCGCCGCGCACGCCGTGGGGCGCGCCGGATCTGCAGGGTACGTGGACCAATGCCTCGCTCACTTCGCTCGAGCGCGACGACATGTTCAAAGGCAAAGCATCGTTCACCGATGCGGAGGCCGACGAATTTCAGCGCACCAACGCGTTCGCGCAGTTCGCCGCAGCCGACGCGAAGCCGACCGATCCCAGCGTGCAGGCGAAGGCGAGCAGCGATCCGGGCGGCTACAACGCCTTCTGGCTCGATCCGGGCACGCGGCTCGCGACCGTCAAAGGCGAGCACCGCACTTCGTTCATCATCGAGCCCGCGAACGGCAAGATTCCGTACACGCCGGACGGCCTGAAAGCGTTCCAGGCAGCACGCGCCAGCATGAATTTCGAGGGCCCGGAGCGGCGGGCGCTAGGCGAGCGCTGCCTGCTCGGCTTCGGCTCGACCAGCGGGCCGCCGATGCTGCCGGACGTGTACAACAACAACTACCAGATCGTGCAGACGCCCGACGCGGTGATGATCCTCGTCGAGATGGTGCACGACGCCCGCGTCGTGCGGCTCAACGGCAAGCACCTGCCGCAAGCAATCACGCCGTGGATGGGCGATTCGATCGGCCACTGGGAAGGCGACACCCTGGTCGTCGAGACGACGAATCTGAACCCGGGGCAGAAGGCGCATTACGGCATCAAGCAGCGCTTCTACCTGCCGCCGAGCGGCAAAGTGACCGAGCGCTTCACGCGCGTCGGCGCGAACGACATCCTGTATCAGTTCACGGTCGAGGACAGCGCGGCGTACACGCAGCCGTGGAAGGGCGAAGTGCCGCTGAGCCAGACGCAGGACCACATCTACGAATACGCGTGCCACGAGGGCAACTATGCGCTGCCGGGCATCCTGGCGGGGGCGCGGGAGCAGGAGAAGAAGTGACGGCGCGCGCAGCTTAGCCGTCATCCCCGCGCAGGCGGGGATCCATCCC
>CADEEJ010000158.1:0-4438 GCA_902826315.1 uncultured Steroidobacter sp. | reverse complement strand
TGAAATCCGCCCTGATCGTCGTCGACGTCCAGCAGTCCTTCCTCAAGCGCCCCTACTGGTCCGAAACGGACTCGCCGCGCTTCATCGAGCGTCTGCAGCTGCTGATCGACCGCTGCGTCGCGCAGAGCATCCCGGTGCTGCAGGTGTTCCACGTCGAAGAGGATGAGGGCCCGACGAACCCGTTTTCGCGGCGTTCCGGCCACGTCAAGACGCTGGCCGGGCTGCGCATCGAGCCGACCGAAGTGTTCTCGAAGTCGGTCCACTCCGCGATGTTCGCCAGCACTGCCGACGGCCAGAGCATGGACTACTGGCTGCGCAAGCGCGGCATCGAGCGGCTGATCGTCTGCGGCATCCGCACCGAGCAGTGCTGCGAGACCACGACTCGCCATGCCTCCGACATGGGGTACAAGGTCAGCTACGTGATGGATGCGACGCTGACCTTCAAGATGGTGGCTGAATCCGGCCGCGTCTATACTCCGCAAGACATCATGGACCGCACCGAGCTGGTGCTCGCCGGGCGCTTCGCCGAGGTCAAACGCGTGGAGACTCTGCAGTTGTGAGGACAGTGCTGTTCGCGATCCTTCCCGAGGTCGTGCTGCTCGACGTGGCCGGCGCGTCCGAGGCGTTTCGCCTTGCCGAACGGGAAGCTCCGGACAGCTACCAACTGCGCTTCGTCAGCACGCAGTCCAACATCCGGGCGGCGGTCGGGCTGCATCTCGACCAGCTCGAACTGCTGCCGGACAGCGTGCCCGATCACAGCGTCATCGTTGTGACCGGCGTGACGACCAAGGCACTGCGACTAGACAGCGCGCCAGCGACTACGGTGACGCGCTGGCTCAAGCGCATGATGGAGAACGAGACGGTCACGCTGATGTGCGTGTGCGCCGGCGCGCTGCTCGCTGCCAAGGCCGGATTGCTCAAAGGGCGCGAGTGCACGACTCATCATCATCACATCGACGATCTCACGAGCATCGAGCCGACGGCGACCGTGCACGCGAATCGCATTTTCGTCGAGGACGGTCGCGTGTTCACGAGCGCGGGCGTCACGGCCGGCACGGATCTGACGCTGTACGTGATCGGGCAGCAACTCGGCCACCAGATCGCCGCGACCGTAGCGCGCGATCTCGTCGTGTACATGCGGCGCTCCGGCGGCGACCCGCAATTGTCGCCGTGGCTCATGCATCGCAATCACGTGCATCCGGTATTGCATCGGGTCCAGGATGCCGTCCTCAAGGATCCGGCCAAGCAGTGGTCCGCTGCGCGCCTCGCGTCGGAAGCCTGCATGAGCTCGCGCAATCTCGCGAGGTTGTTCGCGGAGCACGCCGGATGCTCGCCGCTCGACTACGTGCAGCGACTGCGCGTCGCGCTCGCACGTGAGTTGGTGACGCAGAGCGAGTTGGGAATGGAGCGGGTGGCCGAGAAGACAGGGTTCAGCTCGGCGCATCAGCTGCGTCGGGTGTGGCGGAGATGGGAACAGGCGCCGCCGACGACGCAGAGGAGCACGGCGCCCCGATAGGGTGCGTCCGGCTGGCCCGGCGCAACGCGCTGGTGCAATTCACACACGGAACCTGACGGCGGCGGGCGTGTCCCGTCGCGCATGGAAATTGCAGCTCATCGGTCGATGCAGCCGCAACTCCGACTCCAGGAAGATCCCGCCGCGCCGAAGGAAGCGCTGAAGCGTTCGTTTCTCGACAACCTGTTCTACATCCAGGGCAAGTTTCCCGCGCTTGCCACCAAAGTCGATTACTACATGGCGCTCGCGTACACGGTGCGCGACCGGATGCTGCAGCGCTGGATCAGTACTGCCGCCGCCTACACGACTAAAGGCTCGCGCACCGTCGCGTATCTCTCCGCGGAGTTCCTGATGGGGCCGCACCTCGGCAACAACCTGCTGAGCCTCGGCATCCACGACGATGTGCGCCAGGCGATCGGCGAGCTCGGCCTCAACTTCGACGAGCTGCTGGCGCAGGAAGACGAGCCCGGGCTCGGCAACGGCGGCCTCGGCCGGCTCGCCGCCTGTTACATCGATTCGCTCGCGACGCTGGAAATCCCTGCGCTCGGCTACGGCATCCGCTACGAGTTCGGCATCTTTCAGCAGGACATCGCCGACGGCTGGCAGGTCGAGCGCACCGACAAATGGCTGCGCTACGGCAACCCGTGGGAGCTGGCGCGCCCGGAGTGGGTGCAGCAGGTGAAGTTCGGCGGCCGCACCGAGCACAGCATGGATGAGCACGGCCGCCGCACCGTGCGCTGGGTGCCAGGCAAGATCGTCAACGGCGTGCCCTACGACACGCCCATCCTCGGCTACGGCAACAACACCGCCAACACGTTGCGGCTGTGGCGGGCCGAAGCACCCGAATCGTTCGACGTCTCGACCTTCAATCGCGGCGACTACTACGGCGCGGTCCAGCAGAAGATCACGTCGGAGAACCTGACCAAGATCCTCTATCCGAACGACGAACAGCTGCAGGGCAAGGAGCTGCGGCTGGAGCAGCAGTACTTCTTCGTCGCGTGCTCGCTGCAGGACATGCTGCGCATTCTCAAAGTACAGAAGATTCCGCTGGAGAATTTCCATCACAAGTTCGCCGTGCAGCTCAACGACACGCATCCGTCGATCGCGGTCGCCGAGCTGATGCGGTTGCTCGTCGACGAGCACGGGCTGCGCTGGAGCGATGCGTGGAGCATCACGCGGCAGACGTTCGCGTACACGAATCACACTCTGCTGCCGGAAGCGCTGGAGCAATGGCCGCTCGCGCTGTTCGGCCGCATCCTGCCGCGCCACCTGGAGATCGTGCTCGAGATCAACGCGCGGTTTCTCGACGAAGCACGTCTGAAGTTTCTCGGCGACGAGGCGCGCATCGCGCGGCTGTCGCTGATCAACGAGCACGGCGAGCGTTACGTGCGCATGGCCAATCTCGCCTGCGTCGGCTCCCACGCGATCAACGGTGTCGCCGAGCTGCACTCCGAGCTGTTGAAGCAGGACGTGCTGCACGACTTCCACGCGCTGTGGCCGGAGAAGTTCAGCAACAAGACCAACGGCATCACGCCGCGGCGCTGGTTGATGCTGGCGAATCCGCGCTTGGCGCGCCTGATCACTTCGTGGATCGGCCCCGGCTGGACGCACGACCTCGCGCAGCTGCGCGGGCTCGAGCGGGTCGTCGACGACGCGGACTTCCGCTCTTCGTGGCGCGACGTCAAGCACTCGAACAAAGTTGCGTTCGCGCGCTACGTGCAACAGGAGCTGGGCATGACGCTCGACCCGCACTCGATGTTCGACGTGCTGGTCAAGCGCATCCACGAATACAAGCGCCAGCACCTGAGCATCCTGCACGTCGTCGCGCTGTACCTGCGTCTGAAGGACGGGCGCGACACAGATCCTGTGCCGCGCACTTTCGTCTACGCCGGCAAGGCCGCGCCGGGGTACCGCATGGCGAAGCTGGTCATCAAGCTGATCAATGCGGTCAGCTCGATGATCAACCGCGATCCCGCGACGCGCGACCGGTTGCGCGTCGTGTTCGTGCCGAACTTCTCCGTGCGCACCGGGCAGCGCATCTATCCGTGCGCGGATCTGTCGGAGCAGGTGTCGACGGCCGGCAAGGAGGCTTCCGGCACCGGCAACATGAAGTTCACGTTGAATGGGGCGCTGACGATCGGCACGCTGGACGGCGCCAACATCGAGATCCGCTCCGAAGTCGGCGCCGAGAATTTCTTCCTGTTCGGCCTGAGTGCGGCAGAAGTGGTGGCGCTCAAGGCGCAGGGCTACAGCCCGGCCGAGGTCTACCGCACGCAGCCGCAATTGCAGGAAGTCATCGACCTGATCGCGAGCGGCTTCTTCGCACGCGGCGACAGCGAGTTGTTCCGTCCGCTGCTCGACAGCCTGCTGCTGCACGATCCCTACATGGTGCTCGCGGACTTCGGCTCGTACCTCGACTGTCAGCGAGTCGTGGCGGGCGCCTATGCGGACAGCGATCGCTGGACGCGCATGTCGATCCTCAACGTCGCGCGTTCCGGCAAGTTTTCCTCGGACCGCGCAGTGCGCGAGTACCTGGATGACATCTGGCACGCGCCGGCTGTCCCGGTGCGACTGATCACGCAGGACGATATCGCCGGCAACCTGTTGCAGTGAGGCTCAGCTGCGCCGGATCCAATCCGGGTCGGGCAACTCGTGGAACGCGTGCCGCAGGCTCTCGCTCCAACGCGTGCGCACCATGCGGAAGTATGCGTGCTGCTCGTCGATGTTGACGTGACTGTGCACTCGCAGGGCGTCGCGCTGCACTGTCACGAGGTCGAGCGGCAGGCCCACCGACAGGTTCGAGCGGATCGTCGAGTCCATCGAGATCAGCGCGCATTTCGCGGCCTGCGCGAGGCTGGTGCTGCGGCTCACGACGCGATCGATGATCGGCTTGCCGTACTTCGACTCGCCGATCTGGAAGTAGGG
>CADEEJ010000157.1:1659-12341 GCA_902826315.1 uncultured Steroidobacter sp. | reverse complement strand
GTGCGTGATCTTGCGCGAGTAGCGCAGCTCGTGCACGAAGCGCTTCATCATCTCCTCGTCGTGCGAGACGTTCGGGTTCAGGAACTTGAGGATGAGGCGCTCCTCGACGACCGTGTCCTCGACCAGCACCACGGTGCCGAACGCGCCCTTGCCGATCTTCTCGATGTACTTGTAGCGGCCCTCGATGATGTCGCCGTTCTTGAGCGTGGCGATGTCCATCTTGACGGCCGTCGCCGCGGTTTCCTCCGCCTTCTTCAGGACCTGGTCGACGTCGCCTTTCTCGATCAGCAGCGTGCGGGCCGGCTCGGCCATCTTCGCTGCCTTGATGTTGGCCGCCGTCGCTGCCGCCGCGGCCGCGACTGCCGTGCTCGAGTAGCGGTTGTCGATCTCTTCCAGCGCGCGAATCGCGGCGTGCTGGATCGTCTCGTCGGTGGCATTGGCGCCGGCTGCCTGGATGTAGCTGCGCACGCTGTCGGCGCGCTTGTCGTCAGCCAGCCGCGCGAGCGCGTTGATCGCCTCGACCTTGATCTCTTTCTCCGGCCGCTCCAGCAAGCGCACCATCGGCTCGATCACGCGCACGTCGCCGAGCTTGCCGAGCGCACGCGCGACGGTCGGCAGCGAGCGCGTGTTGTCCGAGTTCAGCAACTCCATCAGCGTCGGTACGGCTTTCTTGCTGCCGATCTCCGCAAGCGCATCGACAGCGCGCTCGCTGACCCACCAGTCCTTGTCCTTGGTGGCCTCGATCAGGAAGTTGACGGCGCGCTCGTCCTTCGTCTGGTTCAGGATCTCGATGGCGGCGCGGCGCACTTCCTCGTCCTCGTCGCGGATCAGCTCGATGACGGCGTCGACGACGCGCGGTCCGCCGATCTTGCCGAGTGCGTCCGCGGCGCGCGTGCGCACCCACCAGTCGTCGTCCTTGATGACCTGCAGCAGGTGCTTGATGTCCTTCGCGGTGCCTAGGTGGTTCAGCACCTCGACGGCGGCACGCCGCGCGTACTCGTTCTCGTCCTTCAGCACCTCGATGAGGTACTTCATCGTGTCCGGGTCCTTGGCGCGAACCACGACGTCGATCGCGCGGTTCGCGACCTCGAGATCCGGATCGCGCAACAGCTGGGTGACCGGGCCGACGGCGATCGGGCCGTCCATCTTCGACAGCGCGTTGAGCGCCGCCTGGCGGATCACCTTGTTCGGATCCTTGAGCTGCGTCTGGACCGCCGCCGAAACATCCGGCCGGTTGAAGCGCGACAGGATGTTGATGATGTGAATGCGCGCGATCGAGTCCTTGCCCTCGATGCGGCTGATCAGCTCGGGAATCGACGCCTCGTCGGCGAGCTCGGCGATGATGCGGAACAGCGCCGCCTTCTCGTTCGCCTCCTGGCTGTACGCGTGCTGCAGCAGATCGCGCACCGAAAAGCGCTGCTTCTGAGCCGCGATGATCTCGAGCACGGCCGGCTTCGAGACCTCCTCGCGCGCGAGCAGGTCGATCAGCAGCGCGGGGCTGTAGTTGTGGCTCGCCGTCAGCGCCCAGCTCACCGCCGCGATCGTCCGCGGGCTGCCGTCCGTCAGGCCTTCCACGAGCATCGGGAAAGTCTTGTTGTCGACCAGCTGCGTCAGGATCTCGACGTACGAGGCCGCTTCTTTCTTGTCCGCGACGGCGAGCGCGTCGAGGATCTTCGGGATCGCGCCGGGACCGATCTTCGCGAGCTTCTGGAAGGCCTTCTGCGCTTCCGGGTGCGCAGGATCGCCAATTCCGCGGATGTCCGCGATCAGGCGCTCGGCTTTCATATCCGAAAAGAAACTCATCCAGTGATCTCGGTCTGCGTGGCGACGGACCGCGACAGGCTATTCAAGCTCGGCCCCAGGAAAAATGGCACTGATGTCTGCATTGCGTGTTGTAAGTCATTATGCCACGGCTGCCGCGCTACAATCCGCGCCCGCCCGGGCCCAGCCCGCACCGTTCCCTCATTATCTCTATGAATACAGCGCCCGAAGCCGCACTGCGCGAGGCCGTGGAGTCCTACGTCGATCCCTATCTGGGTCTGGAGCTGCGCGCCGCCGGAGCGTTGCGGCGATTCGCTCTCGATGCCGAGCAACTCGCAATTTCGCTGACATTGGGCTTTCCGGCGCGGCATTACCGGACCGAGCTGGCGGCCGCGATCGAGCAACGTGTGCGCCCGCTCGCCGGCGCGCGGCGCGTGACGATCGACGTCGACTGGCAGATCGCCGCCCACGGCGTCCAGCGCAACCTGCGGCCGATCCAGGGCATCCGCAACATCATCGCCGTGGCTTCGGGTAAAGGCGGCGTCGGCAAGTCGACGACTGCCGCGAACCTGGCGCTCGGCCTGGTCCACGAAGGCGCCTCGGTCGGCCTGCTGGACGCCGACATCTACGGTCCCAGCCAGCCGTCGATGATGGGACTGGCCGGCCAGAGCCCGACCAGCCCCGACCAGCGCACGATGATCGCGCCCGTGGCCTACGACGTGAAGGTGATGTCGGTCGGCTTCCTGATCGATGCCGAACAGCCAATGGTGTGGCGCGGGCCGATGGTTACGCAGGCACTGGTGCAGCTGTTGGAGACGACGCGCTGGGGCGAGCTCGACTACCTGGTCGTCGACATGCCGCCCGGCACCGGCGACACGCAGCTGACCTTGTCGCAGCGGGTGCCGGTGAGCGGGGCGGTGATCGTGACGACGCCGCAGGACATCGCGCTGCTCGACGCTCGCAAAGGTCTGCGCATGTTCCAGAAGGTCGAAGTGCCGGTGCTCGGCATCGTCGAGAACATGAGCACGCACGTCTGCTCGAACTGCGGCCACGAGGAGCACATCTTCGGCTCCGGCGGCGGCCGGCGCATGGCCGAGCAATACGGCGTGGACCTGCTGGCGGAGCTGCCGCTGGACATCCGCATCCGCGAGCAGGCAGACAGCGGACGGCCGACGGTCGTCGCCGAGCCGGACAGCGCGCTCGGGCGCGCCTACATCGATCTGGCGCGCCGGACCGCGGCACGCCTGGCGCGCACGGCACTCGAACCGAACGCGCCCTTCCCGTCGATCACGATGGAAGACACCTGAGCCGGCACCCGACGCAGTACCATTGCGCGGCAGAAGCTGCTTGAGATCGCCAGGAGTCCAGATTGACGGACGCAGATACTGTTAGTGACGTGTCGGAGCGGCAGGCCGTTTACACCGGAATTCTGCCCTACCAGGCCATCCGCAAGATGGTCGATGCAGAAGAGATCAGGGCGACGGAAATCCTGCGTCGTATCGAATCCGATCAGATTCAACCGGCGAGTATCGACCTGCGTCTGGGCTCGCACGCCTATCCCGTCGACACCAGCTTTCTTCCTGGTCGTGGAGTGAAAGTTCTGGAGAAGATGGAAGATCTCGATGCGGATTTCCAGCGGTTCAAGATCGATCTGAGCGACGGTGCGGTACTCGAAAAGGGCAGGGTGTACGTCGTGCCCCTGGTCGAGTTCATCTCGCTGAAGAGCGAAGTTGCGGCGTTTGCCAATCCAAAGAGCTCGACCGGACGACTGGACATACTGACCCGGCTCATCGCAGACGGTGCGACGCACTTCGACCAGGTCGACGATGGTTACGAGGGACAGCTCTACATCGAAATCGCACCGCGCAGCTTCAGCGTCGTAGTGAAGAGTGGGACCCGGCTCAATCAACTGCGATTTCGCCGGGCTCGAGGCTCGGCAGCGAAGCAGATTGCTGCTGCGGATTGGAAGACGCTGCTCGACGAAGGCAGCATCGTCGATGCTCGCAGCCCGGAGGAACGGGTCAGGTTCGGTGACAAGCCTGGCGTCCTGCCGTTCACGGTGGACCTCGAGGGTGCGCGCCGGGGCGATTCGCTCATCGGCTGGCGGGCAAAGAAGAACACCAAGCGAATCGATCTGGAACGGCGTGACTATGATCCGCTGGATTTCTGGGAACCGATTCATTGGCACAAGGAATCGTCCCTGATACTCGTGCCCGACGAGTTCTACATTCTCATGACGAAGGAAGCCATTGCAGTTCCGCCGAGCTATGCCGCGGAAATGCTGCCCTACGACACTCGTGCCGGCGAGTTTCGGGTTCATTACGCTGGCTTCTTCGATCCCGGGTTTGGCTGGAACCCGGCAACGGGACGAGCCGGTAGCAGTCGAGGCGTGCTCGAAGTGCGCTCGCACGAAGTGCCTTTCCTTCTGGAGCACGGGCAGACCGTTGGCTGGTTGCGCTACGAGCGCATGGCGGAATCACCGTCCGCCTTGTATGGGCAAGAGATCCGGTCGAACTATCAAGGCCAGGGGCTGAAGCTCGCGAAGCAGTTCCGGCAAAGCTAGGGGCGTTCCAGCTTCTGCAGGATCATCACGGTCTCGACCTTGCCCTTGCGCACCTGCTCGGCGCGCACCGGCACGAATTCCAGGCTCGGCGCCATCCAGAAGCGTGCGATGCGGCTCGATCCGCCTTCGCGCGTGCTCTCGTAGAGCACGGTCTCGATCTTGCCGAGCACCGTATCGACCGTCGCCGTTTCCTTCCTGGCGTAGACGTAACGCTTGATGCGGTTGTCGTCGATGAGCGAGATCGTGCCCGGCTCGACGCCGCGTAACAGCGAGGTCGTGACGGCGATCGAGATCGACGAGCGATCCTGCGTGCCGGGTTCGGCGGTGAGCTCGACCGGCTTGCCCTCGACCACGCCGGTCACGCGATTGCGCGACCAGTCGAAGTGCAGCTCGCCGTCGTCTTCCTTGCTGGACTTGCCGTCGTCGAGCTGCCAATCGATCGGCCGCGTTCCGGAGTCGTCGATCTCCATGACGCTGCGCTCCATCGCCGCCTTGCTCACGAACAGCCGTGCGAGCGCGGTCGGACTGGCGTGCGTCTCATAGATGTAGCGACCGGTCGCGGCGTCGTGCGCAAAGTCGAACGTGATCGTTCCGGCGCCGATGCCGCGGAAGCTGACTGCGTATGTCGCCGAGAACGGTCGCGGCACGACGGCTTCGGCCTGAGCCGAAGCAGCAAGCAGCAGCGTTGCCAGAGTCGATGTCAGCCGGCCCACAATTCGCATTCGATCTCCACGGCTCGTCTCAAACAGCGGTCCCGCAAGCTAACCGCCGGCTGCCTGCGAGGGTTCCCGCACAGGTGCGTCCAGCGGCTTGCCGTCGAGCCACGCGCGGCCGTCCTGCAACAGCAATCGCCCGCGCGCGAACCAGTCGATCGCCTGCGGATAGATCCTGTGTTCGGCCTGCTGAACTCGGGCTGAAAGCGTCTGTTCGCTGTCGCCGGGCAGTACCGGCACCTCAGCTTGCAGAACCACCGGACCGCCGTCGAGCTCCTCGGTGACGAAATGCACGCTGACTCCGTGCACGGTATCGCGGGCTTCGAGCGCCCTGCGGTGCGTGTGCAGGCCGCGGTACTTCGGTAGGAGCGAGGGGTGCACGTTGAGGATGCGGCCGGCGAAGGCGCCGAGGAAATGCGGCGTGAGAATCCGCATGAAGCCTGCGAGCACGATGAGCTTCGGCTGGTACTGCTCGATCAGTTGCACCAATGCGCGGTCGTACGTCGGGCGATCGGCGAACTCGCGCGGCTCCAGCACGCGCGTCGTGATATTCATCGCGGCCGCCGTCTTGAGGCCTTCCGCCGCAGGCTGGTCGCTGACGACGACGCGCACGTCGACGGGCAAACTGCCGCCGGCTGCGCGCTCTGCGACGACGCGCATGTTCGTGCCGCGGCCGGAAATCAGAATTGCGATCGGCAGCCGGCTCATCCGCGGATGATGACGCCGCCGTCGCCGCGCCGGACTTCACCGATGACGACCGGCTGCTCGCCGTGCTCGCGCAGCACGCCGAGCGCGCGCTCGCAATGCTCGGCTGCGACGCAGACCGTCATGCCGATCCCGCAATTGAAGGTCCGATACATCTCGTCTGGCGGGATACTGCCCGCGCGTTGCAGCCACTCGAACACGGGCGGCGGTGTCCACGTCTGCGCGCTGAGCAGGACTTCGAGGCCATTCGGGACGACGCGCGGAATGTTTTCCGTCAGACCGCCGCCCGTGATGTGCGCGAAGCTGTGGACCGGGACGGACTTGGCGAGCGCGAGCAGCGGCTTGACGTAGATGCGCGTCGGTATGAGCAGCGCGTCGTACAAGGTGCCGCCGTCGAGTTTCGTCGTCGGCGTCGCCTTCGCGGTCTTGAGCAGCTTGCGGATCAGCGAGTAGCCGTTCGAGTGCGGTCCGGAGGAGGGCAGGCCGATGATCACGTCGCCCGGGCGCGTGCGGCTGCCGTCGATGATCGCGTCTTTTTCCACGATGCCGACGCAGAAGCCCGCCAGGTCGTAATCGCCGGCGGCATACATGCCGGGCATCTCCGCGGTCTCGCCGCCGATCAGCGCCGCGCCCGCCTGAATGCAGCCCTCGACGATGCCTTTGATGACCGACTCCGCCACGTCGACGCTGAGCTTGCCGGTCGCGTAGTAGTCGAGGAAGAACAGCGGCTCGGCGCCCTGCACGACGACGTCGTTCACGCACATCGCGACCAGGTCGATGCCGATGGTGTCGTGGCGGCCGGTCTCGATCGCGAGCCGCAGCTTGGTGCCGACGCCGTCGGTGCCGGAGACCAGCACCGGCTTGCGATAGCGCCCGAGCGGAATCTCGAACAACGCGCCGAAGCCGCCGAGACCGCCGATCACTTCGGGGCGCAGCGAGCGCTTGACGGCGGGCTTGATGCGTTCGACCAGCTCGTCGCCGGCTTCGATGTCGACGCCGGCGTCTTTGTAGGTAATCGAGTCGGTGGGCATGGTGACCTGAGTAGCCAGTGGTTTTGTTCGGCAGGGGGCGGGGAGCGCGTGATATTTTACACGCATGCCGTTGTTCCCACTCATGGCGATGATCCGCTCGCTTCGTTCGGCGCTGGCGCTGTTCTCGGCCCTCCTGATAGTCGCCTCCGCCCAGGCCGTCACGGTCCCCGACCTGTATGAGACCTCGCAGCCGGTGGACGGCTCGCGCGACGCCGCGTTCGCCGAAGCGTTGAAGACGGTGCTCGTGCGCGTCAGCGGGCAGCGCGACGCGGCACTGCGCGTCGGCGAAGTCAGCGATCCCCGCAAGTACGTACAGCGGTTCGGGTTCACGGCCGACAACGTGCTGCAGGTCGGCTTCGACAGCACTTCGGTGGATCAACTCCTGTCGAAGGCCGGTCTACCGATCTGGGGCCGCGAACGTCCAGCGACCGTCGTGATGTTCGGTGTCGAGGAGGCAGGCACCTGGCGCTGGCTCTCGGCGGACTCACCTGCGCGCGAGCGTGAAGTCATCGAGAAGGTCGCGCGGCAGCGCGGTCTGCCGTTGAAGTGGCCCGTGATGGATGCGCAGGAGCGTGCCGAAGCCAGCTCGGAAGGTCCCGGCCTGCTGCAGGCCGCGGCACGTTACGAAGCGAACGCCGTCCTGCTCGGACGTGCGCGCGGCGGCACGGTGCAGTGGACACTGGTTTCCGCTGAAGGCGCTGCTCAGGCCAGCGGTGGCTTGGACGATGGCGTGCATCTCGCGGCCGATTCTTTCGCACGCGTGTTTGCGGCCTCGGGCTCGTCGCTCGGCAACGTCATCGTCGAGGTCGCCGGCATTTCCGACCTCAGCGCCTACGCCGCGACGCTGAACTACCTGGAAGGCATGACGCTCGTGCGCAGTGTCGCGCTCGAGCAGGTCGCGGGCGAAAAGATGCGTTTCCGGCTCGCCGTGCGCGGCGACGCCGCGACCTTGCGGCGCGCGATCGCTCTGGATCGGCGACTGGTGCCGACGGACGCGGCCGATGGTGCTGCGGCGGATCAGCTCGCGTTCCGCTACAAGCCCTGAGCGAAGATGCGGCACATCCCCAATGCGCTTTGTATTTTGCGCATGCTGCTGGTGATACCGGTCGCCTGGCTCCTGGTCACCGACAACTACCGGATCACGCTGGCGATGTTCGTGTTTGCTGCCGCGACGGACGGCCTGGACGGCTGGCTCGCGAAGCGCTGCGGCTGGACCTCGGAGCTCGGCAAGATCCTCGATCCGCTCGCCGACAAGATCCTGCTGGTCGGCGTATTCATCACGCTCGGTGCGCTCGGCGTCGTGCCGCTGTGGCTGGCGGTGACAGCTGTCGCTCGCGACGTGATCATCACGGTCGGTGCGATCATCTACAAATCCCTCTTCGGCTACGGCGAGCTCCAGGGACGCCCGACGGCCGTCAGCAAGCTGAACACGCTGTTCCAGATCCTCTACCTGCTGCTGGTCGTGGCCTCGCGTGCCTATGACTTTACGCCGCAGATCGCGATCACTGTGCTCGGCGCGCTCGTGTTCATCACGACGGTCGTCAGCGGCTTGGATTACGTTCTCACCTACTCGCGCCGGGCAATCGAGGTCAGCCGCCGTCGCCGCGGTCTTGCGTAGATGGACGCGAAGCAGCTGCCGCTCGGAATCCGGCTGCGCGATACGTCGGTCTTCGCGAGCTACTTTCCCGGACGCAACCGTTCGGTGGTGGACGCGCTCACCGCCCTGAGCGCTCGCCGCGCGGGCGCGAACGACGGGCCCACTTGCGTGTGGGTGCACGGCGCGCCGTCGGTCGGCAAGACCCACATGCTCCAGGCGATGTGCGCGCGCGCCAATGCCGACAATCGGACCGCTGCATACCTGCCGCTGCGCGAGGTCGCGCAACTCGGCGGGGAAGTCCTTTCGGGCTACGGCCAGTTCTCGCTCGTGTGTCTCGATGACGCAGAGGCAGTCGCCGGCGACGCCGGCTGGGAACGCGCGTTGTTCGGGCTGCACCAGGAGCTCGATGAGCAGGGAGGCCGGCTGGTGATATCGGGCACGGCGCCGCCCGCGGCGCTGCCGTTCAAGCTGGCTGACCTGGCCTCTCGTCTCAACGGCGGTGTCGTTCTCACTTTGCAGCCGCTCGACGAGTTGGAGCAGCTCGCGGCTCTGCAGTTGCGCGCACAATTACGAGGCTGCGAGCTACCGGAAGAGACCGGGCAATTCCTGTTGCGCCGGCTGCCGCGGAACATGGCTGCGCTCTGCACGTTTCTCGACGAGCTCGACCAAGCATCGCTCGTCGCGCAGCGGCGGCTCACGGTGCCGTTTGTGAAGGCAGTGATGAAGAGCGCGTAGCGCGCAGATACGCGACGAACAGCGCGAGCGCCGCAACGACGTCGAACAGCACCAGCGCTGCCCACGTCCGCATTGCCGGATTGGCAACGACCTCGGTGAGCCCGAGCACGAGCGAGGGCGCGAGAGCGAGCGTCATCCACGCATATGAACGGCGATGCCCCGCATAGAGAAACGGCACGCCGACAGCGAGCGGCAGTCCGAGGATCGCGCCCGCGAGGATGCGCGGTGGCGAAGGTGCGAGCAGCGTCCAATACACGACGAGCCCTAACAGCAGCGCCGCGGCAGCGCAGGCCCCGAGTCGCAGTGAAGCCGTAACGCTCAAGTCGCCAGCTTGACCGCGAGCTCTGCGACGCGCCGGCCGAGATGGACCGCCAGGACTCGCTCTTCTTCCGTCAGCCGGGGCTGCGTGTCATCGCCGGCGAAGTGACTGGCTCCGTAAGGCGAGCCACCCGCCCGCGTCTTCGACAACGCCACGTCTGTGTAAGGCAAACCGACGATGACCATGCCGTGATGCAGGAGCGGCAGCATCATCGAGAGCAGCGTCGTCTCCTGGCCGCCGTGCAGTGTCTGGGTCGACGTGAAAACGCCGGCCGGCTTGCCGGCGAGCGCGCCGCTGACCCACAAAGCGCTGGTGCCGTCGAGGAAAAACTTCAGCGGCGCCGCCATGTTGCCGAAGCGGGTCGGACTGCCCATGACCAAGCCGTGGCACTCCCGCAGATCCTCGTGGGTGGCATACGGCGGACCTTCGGCAGGCACCGCGGGCTGCGGATCCTCGACCACGGTCGCGACTGCCGGCACGGTGCGCAAACGCGCGCGTGCACCCGCCACGGACTCCACTCCACGGCAGACCTGTCGAGCGAGCTCGGCGGTAGCGCCTTTGCGCGAATAAAACAGCACCAGTATTTCTGTCATTGCTCTTGTGGGAGTAATGCAACGCAACAGCCGCGCGTGAGCCGCGTGCATTGTATTCAGCCCATGCTTGACGGTGTAGGCTTTCGGTTGCTACGGTCGATTGAAAAATGACCATGGCCCACAACGCTCGCATGCCGGGAATTCTAGTGGTCGCAGTGCTCGCGCTTGCCGCGTGCGCTGGCGCGCCCGTGCAGGAGATGAGCAATGCCCGCCAGGCCATCCGTGCCGCGCGCGACGCCGGAGCGGAAAGAGCCGCGCCGCAGAAGCTGAACGAAGCCGAAGCTCTCTTGAATCGCGCCGAGGACAGCCTGGAGCGGCGCGCATATCGCGACGCGCGGCGCAACGCCATCGCTGCCCGCGACAAAGCGGCTGAAGCACTCGGCGCCGCCCAGCCCGGCAGCAACACAGGCTGACTTTCCGTTGTCGGCGATCATTGCACGGCGCTGTTACGTGTCCGGGCGCGTGCAAGGTGTTTTCTATCGCGCATCGACGCGCCAGCGTGCACAGGAACTGGGCTGCCGCGGCTACGCGCGCAATCTTCCTGATGGTCGCGTCGAAGTACTCGCGGTCGGCGAGCCCGCCGCGGTACACGCGCTCGTGGAGTGGCTGCGGCAAGGTCCGCCGGCTGCGCACGTGACGGACGTGCTGTGCGGGGAAGTGGCGCC
>CADEEJ010000157.1:0-1559 GCA_902826315.1 uncultured Steroidobacter sp. | reverse complement strand
TATTGGTAGTGCCAGCGGCGCGAGAGCCGTTCGAGCACGAGATCTGCGTAATTCCTGCGGCCGACGCTACCGTTGTAACGCGCTAGCGCACGGGTGTAGTCGCCGCGCTCGCGGTCCAGGTAAAACTTCAGGATGGTGCAACCCATGCGTAAGTTCTGCGGGATGCGCACCAGCTCCTGGTTCGTCATGCCGAGCTGGCGCGGCCAGAACGGCATCACCTGCATCAGGCCGACTGCGCCCGCGCTGGAGACGGCCCAGCGATCGAAGCGGCTCTCCACGTCGATCACCGCCATGACGAGCCCGGGCGGCAGCTGCAGCCGGCGTGCTTCGCAATGCACGTGGTGCAGGATCTCCTGGCGCTCTTTCGCGTTCTTCAGCAGCGGCTTGAGCTTCGGCTCCATGGCCGCGAACCAGACCTGCTCGTCGAACTTGTCCTCGAAACAGGCACCGGCGGCGAGCGCCTGCTCGAGCAGCTTGCCGAGCTGCGGATCCTGTTGGCGGTCCGCGAAAGCAGGCGTGCTCGCGACCAGCGCGAGCAGGAGCAATACTGCACAGGGGGCTTTCAACGTGAAACGAACCCGATCTGCCGCGTCTGTTGTGTGGGCCGCGCGTCGCACAATATCATGTGTCCACCTCCTCGCAGCCAAACCATGAGCGCCGAGAACTACGAAACCGGCGATGTGCCGCCCGCGAAGAATCCCGCCCGCGGCGTCTACTGGCTCCCGAACGTGTTCACTACCGGCACGCTGTTCGGTGGCTTCTACGCGATCGTGGCCGCCATCAACGGCGACTTCGGGCGCGCCGGTATCGCGATCTTCGTCGCGATGCTGTTCGACGGCCTCGATGGGCGCGTAGCGCGCTGGACCAACACCCAGAGCGATTTCGGCAAGGAGTACGACAGCCTGTGCGACATGGTCGCGTTCGGCGTGGCGCCGGCGATCGTCGCCTATCAGTGGGGCATCGAGCGCATCGCCGACTACGGCAAGTTCTGGACGCGCTTCGGTTGGCTCGCCGCTTTCTTCTATGCCGTCGCGGCCGCATTGCGCCTGGCACGCTTCAACGCGCGCGCCGCGAGCGCCGACAAGCGTTACTTCGAGGGATTGCCGAGTCCGTCGGCCGCCGCCGCCGTCGCGAGCTTCGTGTGGCTCGTGAGCGAGTTCGAGCTCACCGGCCTGCCGGCACTGGTGCTCGCGTTCGGCATCACGATCGTCATCGGCGCGCTGATGGTCAGCAAGTTCTCGTACTGGAGCGGCAAGGAACTGAACCTGCGCGGCAAGATTCCGTGGGTGTACATGGCGCTGATCCCGTTGGGCTACGTCATCGTGTCGCTGGCGCCCGAGTCCCTGTTCGCGTTGTTCGGTACGTATGCGTTGTCGGCGCCGCTGTTCTGGCTGTACCGCAAAGTGGTCAAGAAGAAGCGAGTGGCGGAGTGATGGACTCGCGCCGCATCGCTTATCTCAAGGCGCTGGATGTCGACGTCTGGGAGCGGCGCGACCTCGCGCCAGCTGCAGCCGTCGCGGCTCCGGTCGTCGCCGACAGCGGCGAACAGCCGGGCTGGG
>CADEEJ010000156.1:8274-12462 GCA_902826315.1 uncultured Steroidobacter sp. | reverse complement strand
CGGCGCAACGCGCCCTCCGTTCACTGCAGTCCCCGTGATCTCCGAGGTTGCAGCCACGTTGTTTGGCAGAGCGCGCATGAACTGACTGATATTCCCAGCACCACTCAGGCGTAGGTCATCACGGCTATATATTGAGACCGGCGATGGGGGGCGTCCTCCTCGAAGACGCGTTCCGGTTACGACTATCTCTTCCACTCGTTCAACATCTTGTTCCCGGCCTGGCAGATCGACACCACGCCGGCGCAACTCTTCATCCCGCCGCGTGTCCGCGCCGTGCTCATCTTGGCCCGCCAAGTTCGCGAACTGCAGGCGCGGCACCTCGACGCGCTCACGCGCCCCGGTCGTCTCCAATGCTGCCGGCACGATCGGCGACTTCTCCCGAATAGCCACCGCCCGCTCACCCACCCACTCGTACGTGAGCGACGTCCCCTTCAGCAGCTCCTCGAGCGCCCCCTTGGCCGTGTACTCGCCCTTGATTCTCGGCGCGAGCGTCGTATTCATCATCTCCGAGCTCGACGAGACGAGCTGCAATCCCGTCTGCTTCGCCCACTCATTCAGCGCATCGGCCAAGCTCTGCTGCTCGATCGCGAGCTCGATCTTCCTGTCGGCTGCCTTGTCCTGAGCGCCTGCGTCCATCGCTGATAGCGCCAGCATCGCCCCGAGCGCGGCAGAAAGGATCGTCTTCATGTTGTCCCCTTTCTTTAGTAGACGGTGCACGCGGGGCCGTTAAGCCTCCAGATTGTGCGTACTCCTAACTGGCTTGACGGGGCTTCCATGAAAAAGTCGGTAAGCTTTCGTTGCAAGACTGTTGCAGAAGTGCCCTTTTCGTTTCGTTGATACAGAATTGGTTACGTTGATACCGACTTTCCCGAAAAAACGCCGTCAAACCAATATGGGATACCGATTCTGTCGGCCGGGATTCGATGAAATCGCTTTTACCTAAGCAGGCTTGGCAGGTCGCAACGCAGTACAAGCGTCAGCTTCACAGTTATCTGCTGCGCAGGCTTGGCAAGCCCCAGAACGTCGATGACCTGGCCCAGGAGGTCTATCTGCGTCTGCTGCGAATTGACGATGCCGATTACATGCGTACCCCGCTGGCGTATCTGTACCGCGTTGCGTCGAACGTGCTCTCCGATTGGAACGAGACCGAACAGCGCGAAGGGCACGTGACCGCGGACAGTGAAGAGATCGATCGATGGTCGGAGAGCGCGGAAGCCGCTTGGCCCGAAAATCCCACCGATCGGCTGGAGCTGGCTGAACAGATCGAACGAGCTCTGGCGCAGCTTCCCCCGCTGCAAGCGACGATTCTTGTGCTTTTCGAGCAGGAAGGATTGACGTATCAAGAAATCGCCCAGGAACTTCAGATCAGCGTGCACACGGTAGAGAAGTATTTGACGCTGGCGCGCGCGCGCATCCGCGCTGTGAAATGGGAGCGATAGGAACACACATGGACGAGTTCAAAGGAACAGCCGAAGAACTGATTGCCCGAGAGGCGGCGCGCTGGGTGCAGCAGCTGAAGACGGCGACGCCGAAGGAGCAAGCGGAGTTCGCGCGCTGGCTGCGCGAGTCTCGGGCACACGTCCGCGAGATGCTGCTCGCGAGCTCCTGGGAAACGGTTCTCCATCACTTGGGGCACGAGCGTAAGGTGGATATCGATCGGCTCCGCGCAGCTTCCGACAACGTAGTAGCTGTCACACCCAGTCGCAGGTCATCCGTTCCTAAGCGCGTGCTGGCGCTGCGCTGGCCGCGGTTTGCCGCCGTTGGCCTGAGCTTGGCCATCACCGCGGCTGTCCTGCTCGGTGCGCTGCCATTTCTTCGTGAAGTGCTCTGGCACGAGTACGCCACGTCGGTGGGAGAGCAACGCGCGATTGCGCTCGCGGATGGCTCAATCGTTTCGCTGAACGCCCGCTCCAGCGTTCGGATCGAGCTGTCCCCCGAAAGGCGAGACGTCTATTTGAATGATGGCCAAGCGCTCTTCAGCGTCGCACACGACAAGGCGCGACCCTTTCGAGTGCATGTCGATGGCAGCGTCGTGCAAGCGGTCGGCACCAAGTTCGACGTGCATCGCCTTGCGGGACGAATCGAAGTGGCGGTGCTCGAAGGGCGGGTGCGTGTCGAGAGAGAGCACCCGGACGCGGTCGCTGCCTCGTCACTTCAAGTGCTCGTTGAGCGCACGCAGCTTTCAGAAGGCGAGGCGCTCAGCATCAGCAACACCGGCACGATCAGCGTACCAATGCCCGTGAATGTGTCGGAGATCAGCGCGTGGCGCCAACGGCGCCTGGTCTTTCGCGACCGGCCGCTCGGTGAAATCGTCGAAGAGTTTCAGCGCTACAACGCAAAACCACGGCTCATTGTCGAAGGCGATGAGCTGCGCGAACGCCTCTTCAATGGCGTCTTTGACGCGGACGAGCCCGAGACGTTGCTGGCTTACCTGGCGAGCGACGGCTCGATTGCGCTCGAACGTCGCGGGGATGACCTCGTTATTCGGGCGCGGCCGATCGTCGTCCAATCTGCACCGTAGTCAATTCGCCGCGAGGCGAGCGGTAACGCCAACGCCCTGATTCGGCGGCCGGCTTCTTGTGCGCATCCTCCTATCAAGGCTTCGAAGCCTTGTGATCTTTCGGCAAAAACTCAAGCCGATACGGTGCGGAATACCGACTTTCCGGTGCGGAGGCCGTCAAACAGGATACGAGACCAGCATGGTTGCAAGGCAGGTCGCCATCACCCGGACGGTGAGGATCAAAGGGAGGACCAATGAGTGACACGGAACGAAGGGAAGAGTTGCTGGCAGCCGAGCTTGCCGCCGATTGGCTGCGGCGACTGAAGAATGGTGGGCCGGATGTACAGGCCGCTTTCGGGCGTTGGCTGCGCGAGTCACCGCGACATGTGCGTGAGATTCTGTTGGCCACGGCCTATCAGCATGCTCTCAGACACATGAAGAACCATCATCGCGTGGATGTCGATACGCTGAAGGCGCGGTGTGATCCAACACTATCGGACATGGCGGCCTCGAAGATCGAAACGAGGGCAAACTCCGTCGCACGACTTATCGTGGTAGTCGCCAAGCAGACTGCATATCGCTGGGGCATGCTGCCGGAGCGAGGGCGGTTGAAATTGGCGGCCGTCGTTGCCTTCCTGGCGATCGCCTCTCTCATGGCGATTGCCATCGAGGCAGTATCAGGCCGCACGATCTCCACAGGTCCCGGCGAATGGCAGACTGCGAGACTCGCCGACGGCACTATCGTCCACGCCGGTCCACGGACGCGCCTCAGCGTGGACATGACCGATCGTGAGCGCGTCCTGCGCCTTGCTCACGGCGAAGTGATGGTTTACGTCACGAAGGATCATGCTCGCCCGTTCTTCGTCCGCACCGACCTGGCGACGGCACGCGCCATCGGCACTGCGTTCGCCGTGCAACGCACGGATCCGAATCGCGTGTCGGTTACCGTGAAAGAGGGGCTGGTCGGTGTTGTTCGAGAGCCCCGCGAGACCAGGACGGCGCCGACACTGGCGGCAGGCGGCGGGTCCATCGTCCTGAAAGCAGGCGAACGGACTCAAGTGACGCCCGACGGCGCGCCACTGCGTGCACAGCACGTCGATGTCGAGCGAGAGCTCGCTTGGGTCGAAGGCAAGCTTGTTTTCAACGGCACGGTCGCCGAGGCCATTCGCGAACTGAACCTCCGCAATCGAATCCAGATCGAGCTGCTCGAGCCCGCCATCGGTGAACGTCGCATGGTGGGCGTCTTCGATGCCGCCGACCCGATGGCCTTTGCAAAAACCCTCGAAGCCCAGCTGCGCATTTCGATCGTGGACGACAAGCGCGGCACCTTGCTGCTCGCCGCTCATCGCAAGGATGGCGCTCGCGAATCACAAGAACCTATTGAGCACTGACCGTCGATGCTTGCACCGGCCACCGATCGGCAATTCTCGAACCATCCGCCGCTGCAAACGCTGCTGCATCGCCTGTATTCAGGCGTGGATGCGCTCGCGTTCTTTACGACGCTCAAGGCGATTGTAAACGAAGCGATGCCCCACCAACGGGCATTGACGAGGAGTCAGAAGGCATTGCTTCAAGCGCTCTCCTCACACCTCGAGGCAGCGGCTCGCAAGTCGGACATCATGCCCCTTGCGTCTATTAGCGACGCGCATGCGCTTTCAACATTGACCAAGGCGGCCGCCGTGCAAACG
>CADEEJ010000156.1:0-8264 GCA_902826315.1 uncultured Steroidobacter sp. | reverse complement strand
TCGTTGATCTTGTACGTCAGGGATGGAGCAACAAGGAGATCGCATGCATGCTCGACAAGAGCGTGAGGACGGTGAAGACACAGCTCACTTCGGTGTACAAGAAGTTCGCGGTGCGAAGTCGCGGCCGTTTGCTCGCGAAACTGTCGTGACAGCCCCGGAAGCCGAATCACTCAGCACGATCGAATCCACGCTGACCGCACTAGCAGCCCTGCGGCCCAGCCGGGTCGATCCTGCTCACTACTCTGCTAAAGCGAAGATCCCTTCGAAGGTCGCTGGGCTGCGCGCCGGGTTGCTCTACCGCTTGGTCGAGGTTGCCAGTGTCTCACTGCAATCCCTCAAGGGCGGCCAGATCGCCGCCGCAGTTGTTCTGGCAAGGGCGGCTCTCGAAACTGTCGCAGCACTGTGGTTCGCGACACGCAAGATCGAACGCGCGATCGAAGCGCGGCGCGTCGCCGAGCTGGACGACGATCTCATGAAACTGCTGCTCGGTTTCAAGGCGGCGAAACCGTGTGCGGAAACCCCAGACGCGATCAACGTGCTCACGTTCTTCAAGCACATCGGCAAGGATATCCAGGAGATGGAGCGCATCTACGCCGACCTCTCCGAGTACGCGCATCCCAATTGGGCAGGCGCGGCATCTTTGTACTCCAAGCCGGATCTTGTGAACCGCAGACTCGACTTTCATGCGATTCAGCCGACGAACACCGCCCCCGTCGAGCTCACGCGAACGACGCTCGAGATTTCGGTCGTTGCCTTCCAGCACCTCTACAAGCAGATTGATCGCCTGATGCCCAAGTTGATCGAGCTCACGGAAAGCGCGCTCAATTCCTAGGAGACGTGCCAAGTCACTCCGGACCGGACTCAGGACGATTCGTTCCTGAACTCGCCGCCAGCTGCAAGCCGCGCGCGATTGCATTGCCCGCAGTTCTTATTGCTCGCGATTCCATAGGAGCCCCACATCGGATCACCTCCTGGACACGGTCGACCGTGCGGGCATTTATGCCGATAGCGCAGCGAGCTGCCGCGATGTCGCGCGACGCGTTTGCCGCAGCATTGACACGGTGACAAGCCTTTGCGCCTGGCAGGACCTTGCTCCAATCCATTCCTCGTGCCGCAATAGGCGCGGCTCAGTTCGGCACGGAGCAAAGTAGGAGCGTTGGACCCAATAGGCGCGGAACGGCATCGCAGAGTTAGGGCGTGCGCACTCCCCGCCCGCAGATCAAGCCGCACGGTTGGCACCGCACGACATAAGAACGTCAATCCCATACGTCCGACGCCGACGATTCGTTTACAGTCGCGGATCGCGCAAGATTCCATAAGCAATACTTCCCAAGACTCCTACTCAGTCACTCGTCTAACCTGCCGCGAGCCTTCCGCCGCTGGGAGCTGGGACGTGGGCCTTCCGGATGTGTATGTCGCAGTCTCCAGCGTGATTTGTCGCGCGCAGCATCGACGACTCACCGAAAAAAAGGGATTGGTCCGGTCGGGGCAACACCGCATGCTTGACGGCAGCCGAGCCTCAGGTCCAAGTTCAGCTCGCGCGATAGAAGCGCAAGTCTCCTCACGATACTTTGCCGAGTTCGATAATCATGGTGCTGCCCAGTGGCAAATCGGGCGCGAAGCGAGAGCTCCGCGCCCTTTTTCTTTGTTTCGGCGTCGGCCGCGCCGGAGGATCGCACTCAGTCATTCAAGAAAATGCGTCTTTCAATACGCGCAATTGCTGAGGGAAGACGCACGAACGTGCGACCTTGGTCGTATCCCTCACCGAGCAGTGCTGACCGAGAATCCTTCCACACGGGGTTAGTAGTGGAGCATCGAAGGATTCATGCTCGCTCTTCTGAATCGATTACGCGGCCGCGTGAGCGCGCCGGAGCGGTCACGTGCGCCCGCGCCGGGCCCGCACTGCGTAACGGCGCCCATGAATACCGCAGTGGCGCTCCACGAAACCGCAATAGAGCAGGATGCACTCGCGTGGGCCTATCGCACGCTGGCGCAGCCGGACACCGTGGAACTGGCTGAGATTGTCCCCATCGAGGCCTTACTCACACGGCTTGCACCGCAGCAGTTGCTGATCGTTGACGCGTGGTTTCGCCGCGAGCTGACGTGCGCGGAGATTGCCGCTGCGCAAGGCATCTCGCGCGAGGAAGCACGTGTGCGCGTTCACGAAGTCCTGAAAATACTGAGAGACGCGGATTCGTGACGGGGGCCGGCCTCGGTACGCGTTCTTACGCAGACGCATTCGACCAGCGGCGAACCCAGAGCTCCGTATCGAGATGGCGCAGGATCTCGCCGCTCGACACATCCGTTTTGACGAATGCTGTGGACAAGGCGTGATCGACCGCCGTGCGGTCGAGTAGCCCCTCGTTGACGAGGACGCCATCCAACAACATCCGCCGAAGCCACTCGACGTGCCGCGCAATCAGCATTTGATGGAACGAACCCGGCCGGTCCTTCCAATGACGATCCAGGATCGGCTTGGGCACTGCGTCTGCGAATGCTCGTCGAGCCAGGCCGCGGTCGCGTCCCTCGGCGAAGAGCAGATCCGCTGGAATTCTCAGCGAAAGCTCGATCAACGGCTGGGAGTACAGCGGTGAAATCAATTGCGGCGCATCCGCTGCGGGTGACTGCGCAGCGCTGTAGGGATCGGGCGTGGAGAGCAAAGTGCTGAGCTTGCCTACCGCTTCCCATGGCACAGGCTCGATGCCCTTGAACCAGGGATGCTGTGCTCTGGTTGTCGGCGGGCGGTCATCAGTCAACCGCCGTGCCACGAGCTTGGATACCTGGCGCTGCTCGCCCTCCAGGGTACGTGCCGGCGCACCTGTCCACCAAGAGCGAACGCCCTTTCCCAGCTGGGACGCCGCCGACTGTTGCAAAGCCCTGGCAGCATGCGCTGCCAGACGTAGAACCCCGGGCCGCAGCCCGCGGCGGCGGAGGAACGCCGCCACCGCCTCGCCAATGCAAAGACTCCCGAAGCTGCTGTCGCCACCTTCGCCGGTGAACACCGCGCTCGCGCCGCGCGCCGCCGCCAGTTGCTGTTCGTACTCGCCCACCGTCAGATACATCAATGCGGAAGCGGGTTCGACGGTCGGCGCCATGGCGAGTGCAGCTGGCAGGGCCACTCGATCCGGATGAATCGCGAGCTCCACATGCGGGCAGCTTGCATACTCGGCGGCGATCTGCGCCCAGCGGCGTGGGTCCGATCCGCCGTCCAAGGTGAAATGCGTGTAGGCCAGAAGCCCTAGCCGTTCGGATGTCTCGGCGAGGCAGGCGAGGACGATTGAAGAGTCCAACCCTCCGGACAAGCGAAGCAGGGCCGTGCGATGTCCGGCCGCCCAGGTGCTCACAGACGAACGGACGGTGCTCCGCAGGGCCTTCAGCGCTGATTGCAGCTCATCAACAGGCTCGTCCCAGCGCGGAAAGCTGAAGGGAGTCCAATAGAAGCGGCGGCCGACGACGGGCGGCGAGACTCGCGGGTCGATTTCCACCGCCTCACCGCGGCGAACCTGCGTGATCTCGGCGAGCGCGTCTTCATCGGATATCACGTCCCCGCCGCTCACGTGCAGCTCGAGAAAGCGGCGGTTCACCGTGAAGTCACACAGCTCCATGTCGCGACAGTCGGCCATCGCTGAGAAGACGACCGTGCATCCGCGAACGGTGGTGATGAAGGCCGGGAGCTCTCCGCAGGGGTCCTTGATGATTCGCGTGACCGGCGCCGCTCCGCGGCAGATGAGCGCGACGTAGTTGCCCCACGCATGACGGAGCAACCACTCACCTCGGCTAGCTAGAATCTCGTTCGTGATCTCCTCATCGAGAACGACTCGTGCGCAAGACCCGTCGTGATCGGGTTCTTCACGTTCGAAGAGCACGCCCAACACGACGCCGGCATTTCCGGCGAGCACGCGCGCATCGAGTGATGCGGGATCGCCATGCGCGCTCAGTACGATCAGCCCTCGTTGATGAAAGACATCCGTCCAGCCCGACGCCGCGGCCGTCAACCGGTCGATCAATACCTGCACGGAAGCACCCTGTCCGGCATCCGCCGCGTTCCAGATCAGCGCGACATAGCGATACATGACCGCTCCCCTTGCGGTGCCCGCCGATCGTCAAACGGCGAGAATCGGTGTGTATCCGTTGACCTCTTCGGGATTGCTATCCAGCACGAGATTGTTGAGTTGCACCCAGCTGTGCGCCGCCCACGGGCGGGGACGGACTGCAATGATCCAGGTCGGCGACGTGCCGGAGAGCATGAGAAACTTCGTAAGAGTCAGTGCATGCACCAGGCATTGGTCCTTGGCTGTAAATGCGTAGGGACGAAGGCGTCGAAACGCACTCACTGACTCGATCGCTCGCCTCGTATTGGACTCCGTGACAGGAAGGAGCAGCGCTTTCTCGCGCTCGATCTCACGAACAATGGAGTAAAGGTCGCGAGAATTGATGGCGCGCCTGGCCCAGCGAAACGCCCGCGCCAATGCGAGGATGTGGCGCATACGCGGAAATCCCCGATAGTGGTGCTCGCACTCTACGCTTCGTAGATCGAGTCGATGCATTTGGCACGCCAGCGGCTCTTCCGAAGGAGGCGCGGTCGCAAGCAAGCCCGCGGTGACCAGCAAGTTCGCGAGGTTTCCCAGCGCCTCCTCGGAAGGCATCAGCTCGATCGAATCGCCATCCACGACGCTTGCACGTGACCAGTTGAGCGCGAGAGTCGCAAGTGCCCGTGTTTCCTTGCTCCCGATGCCGAAGTAGCGAGTACGCTTGAGATCCAGGACGACGGCACCCGTCGATGTCACACAGAACCGCACGTGTGGTGGCACCCAATACGGCGCCGCGCCGGACGGATCTCGATTGATCATGACACCCCCGCATTCCGTTCGTCGGGTCTTCCGTGCGGCGCCAGGTAACGCACCCTGACTCCGGGCACTCGGTTCGCAATGTCCGAATATAGTATGTGCCGAGCCGGCACACAGCGGTTTCGCGAATTTCGCGGCTGTCGCCTGGCGTCACTTTCTTTGATTGGAGTGGGACTCCTTCTGCCGGAATCTCGTATTCGTAGTTGAAGGACTCAACTTTCGACGCGCGTAGGACACTCCGCATTAACCGAATCCTCACCAGAACTGCGGAACGGCCCGCGTAATATCGCAGTCAATATATTGAAGCGACGATCCCCTGATGGTTTGTCGTGACGACTGCCGGGGTCTTAGAGATGGAGCCCTTCGATCTGGCGCAATCCTTCATCGAGCAAGTCGTCCGTGACGACCGGACACCTATGCTTCGAGCCGCATTTGAAGATGCTCTCGAGCAACTTGGATTTCGCTACTTCGCCTGCTGTTCACACGTCGATCCACGCCAGCCGCCGCCAGGAACGCTCGTCCTGCACAATTACCCGCGCGCGTGGGAGCGCGAGTACTACGAACGCAGACTCTATGAGATCGACCCGGTGCCCATGTACGCGGAGTGCACGCTCCTGCCATTTCACTGGGACTCCGCTGGATTCCAGGCCAGCGTGATGGAGGCACAGCGCGAGCTTCTGGCTCGGGCTGCAGAGCATGGCGTCGCGCATGGCTATACGGTGCCGATTCACTTGCCGTGGCGCCCCGGTGCGCCGCGGGCCTCGTGCTCCGTCGTGCCCGAGTCCCATACGCTCGATGCGCGATCGTACTGGGCAGTCGAGCTCATGGCCTCGCGTCTCTACGCCGCGGCGACGATGCGGGACGATTCGACGATCATTGCAAATCCCGTTGCGGAGCTGAGCGAGCGCGAGCGGCAATGTCTAGAACTCGTAGCTCAAGGCAAGAGCAACTGGGCGATCGGGCAGATACTGAAGATCAGCGAGCACACGGTGCATACCTATATCGAGCATGCCAAGAAGCGGCTGGGCGTGGCGACGCGCGTGCAGGCGATCATGTGCGCTCTTCAAGGCGGGCAGATCTCATTCGGCGACGTCATTCGCGCGAATCACAGAAAAGAGCCAACGAGTTAGCGCTCGCCTTAATCCGTGTCCGACGTTAGCTCGTGACGACACTGGGGCGCGATAAGTCAATTCGCGCACATTTTCTGCCGAATTTTCGCAGTATATGCACCAGGTAAGGAGCATCGCTTGCGATGTCAACTCGCCTATGTAGGTAGGCGCGCAAGCACGACGAAGTGCTCAAGGATACTGTCCGACACGTCCGGCTGGCTCGCTCGGCGGGCGTGTCCTGCAGAGAGTAAGGATGCATGGCTGCGGCGCTGGATCATAGCGAATTACTGAAGACGTCCTATCGGCCGATCGAGGCGGCAATCCGCTGGAGTGGTGCAGCCGATCAGGAACGCATTATCCTGCGTGTCCTCAAAAGGCGGCTCGCTCCGAACCCCGATGAGTTTCCCCAGTGGCCGCAACTTCACCTCCACGTAGAACGCATCCACGATGCCATTCTGAATAAAGACCTTCCTTACGGTCTGCGCGGCGTTACCGTTCGCCGCCACGTTTCACTTGAGCATCCGGACCTCACTGTCCGGCATGTCGATCTGAAGAGCTGGATGACTCGTTGCTATCCAGGAGAGCGGCCCGACTTCCTGTTCAACGAAACCGAAAAGAGGCTCGCCCGCGCATTCGTGACCGAGGAGACGCTACGAGCGCTTCTTGACGAGCGAGAAGCGATGAAGCTGCAGATCGAGCAGCTGCAAAGCAAGCTTCAAATGCCTGCACGGAATATCCGCACGCTCCATAAAGAAGATGAGACATCCATAACACAGCGCGCTGAGACGACCTATCTGCACGTCATTGGCGGATTGCGCGATCTGCTTTTGGGAGCGAGCCCTTCGGGCGAACCGTATTCGAAGTTCAAGACGCAGGACGCCGTCATCTCTGCGCTCGTCGCTCACCACGGTGGCCGCCTCGGCATGACGGAGCGGACCATTGCCGGAAAGTTCGCTGCCGCAACGAAGCTTATCCGCGGATAGTTCGCGTACCCCTTTGGACGATGGCAGCTGCATTGCAGTTGCAATGCGTCTTCGAGCTGTCAGGCATTTGATTCACCACTCCTTCACGACGCTCAGGAGCGTCAAGGAGTGCTTGCAATGTCCGATGAGCGCCAAGCGCCCACGCCTCCCGAGCGGCGAATTCTGCGGCGAGCCGAAGTCGAGCGAAAAACCGGGTTCAAGCGTGCCCATATCTATGGGCTCATGAAGGCCGGCAAGTTTCCGAAATGTCTACGCCTGGGACTGCGCGCCGTCGGCTGGGATTCACTCGAAGTGGATGAGTGGATCGCCCAACGCCTGAAGGAGCGGACGTGATGAATGCTCTCACAGAGGCACCGTCGGCTCGGCCCACCGCGTGCGAGCAATCCATGCGGGTGCTCGCGATCATTTCCACCAAAGGCGGGGTTGGCAAGACGACGACCGCGGCCAATCTCGGTGGTTTCATGGCAGACGCGGGCCTGCGCGTTCTACTGGTCGATCTCGACGTGCAGCCAACGCTTTCGAGCTACTTCACCCTCGCCCGGCGCGCCGAAGGTGGCATCTATGAACTCCTGGGGAGCAACGAGCAACGCGCAGAGCGAGTGATCTCGCGAACTGCGATTCCCAATCTTGATGTGGTGATCTCCAACGACGACCGCGGACAGCTCAATACGCTGCTCTTGCACGCACCGGACGGACGTTTGCGGTTGAGAAACCTGCTACGCGTGTTCGAGCCGCACTACGATGTCCTGCTGATCGATACTCAGGGCGCACGCAGCGTGCTCCTCGAAATGGCGGTGCTCGCCTCCACGGATGTCCTGTCGCCGGTAACTCCCGAAGTGCTGGCGGCGCGCGAGCTGCGCCGGGGCACTTTCGCGCTCATCGAAGATATTTCCCCGTATCGGCGGCTAGGCATCGAGCTGCCACCGCTTCAGCTCCTCATCAACCGTGTCCACCCGGTATCGTCCAACGCGCGAATGATCGCGGCTGCTCTTCGAGAGCTGACTGAGGATGAGGTGGGGTTGCAGGTGCTCTCGACCGATATCCCTGCAATCGAAGCCTATCCGCGCGCGGCCATCCCGGTCTGCCTGTGCATCGTGTCGAGCCCCGCCGCCCCGCCGGACGCGTCGCCCCCGCAGCCGCTGAAACGATTCGTTCGCTTGCCTGTGAGCTTTTCCCGCGCTGGCAATCGCGATTTGAGCTTGCCATCGAAAACTCGGAACGGCGATCCGTCGATGGCTGACCTCACCTCACAGGAGCTTGCGGCGAAGCTGCGCGGCGAGCGCTTCAAGCCCGGCGGCCCTGAAGTCGGCAAGGCGAGCGACCCG
>CADEEJ010000155.1:8124-12500 GCA_902826315.1 uncultured Steroidobacter sp. | reverse complement strand
AACATGCGCTTGAATTCGAGCTGCTTGACGTCGCGCTCGAGCGTCGCGAGGTCGCGCTCCACCGACAGCGCGGTGGACTCGTCGCTCTCTTCGACGGCGAGGTTCAGCAGCTCGCCCGCGTCCTTCAGGCCGTTGCTCACGCGGTCGAGCGTGCCGACGACCTGCTCCAGGCGGGCGCGCTCGCGTCCCAGCTCCTGGGCCTTGTCCGGCGTGTTCCAGATCGCGGGGTCTTCCAGCTCCCGGCTTACCTCGGTCAGCCGCTCGCTCTTGTTGTCGTACTCAAAGGAACCTCCTCAGCGCTGCATTGCGCTCGGTGAGGTCGTCGAGAGTACGGCGGATCAGATTGGTTTCCATGGCGGCGTCGAGGTTGGGAGGCGCTGGATGGTAGCACGCTCGACTTACAGCACTCGCAAATACTCCACGACCAACTGCACCTTCTCCAGCCCGTTGTACTGATTCACGTCGAGTCGATACGCGAGCTCGACGCGCGCGTCCGGCTGCACTTCGGGCGCGTCGGCGTCGTCGAAGTGGCGGAAGGCGATCGCTTCGCACAGGCCGCCGTCGCCGTCCTGCAGATCGAGCTTGAGATGCCGCTCGCCTACCACGCGCGACGCGCGCACCTGGAAGCAGTCGTCGAAGACTGGCTCGGGAAACGCCTGGCCCCACGGCCCGGCGGACTGGAGCAGCCGCGCGACGTCGAGCGTTCGCTCGCGGCCGCTGAGCGCGCCATCCGAATGCACGACGCCGACCGCATCTTCGAGCGTCATCCAGCGGCGCACCTCGGCGTCGAAGGCGGCGCGAAATTCTTCGAGCGCCGCAGCGCGCAACGTCAGTCCCGCCGCCATCGCGTGACCGCCGAACTTTTCGACGAGGTCCGGATGACGCACGGTGACGGCATCGAGCACGTCGCGGATGTGCACGCCGTCGACCGAGCGCGCCGAGCCCTTCAACGTGGTCGCATCTGCGCGCGCCAGCGCGATGACTGGCCGATGCACGCGATCCTTCACGCGCGAAGCCACCAGACCGACGACGCCCTGGTGCCAGGTTTCGTCGAACAGGCACAGGCCGAGCGGCAGTGCCGGATCCTCGGCGCGCATGTCTGCGATCGCGAGCATCGCCTCCTGCTGCATCTGCAGTTCGAGCTCGCGGCGATCATGGTTCAGTTGTGCGAGGCGCGCAGCCAGGCCGCGCGCCGAGTCGATGTCGTCGGCCAGCAAGCACTGAATGCCGATCGACATGTCGTCGAGCCGGCCGGCGGCGTTCAGGCGCGGTCCGACCTGGTAGCCGAGATCCGATGCGAGCGCTGCTGACGGCACTCGGTTCGCGGCCTCGATCAATGCACGAATTCCCGCGCAACAGCGGCCGGCCCGAATGCGTCGCAGCCCCTGATGCACGAGCACGCGGTTGTTGCGATCGAGCGGGACGAGGTCTGCGACAGTGCCGAGCGCTACGAGATCGAGCAGGTCGGCGACCGGCGCGTCGCCCGCGTGCAAACCGCGCGACTGCATCTCACGCGTCAGCGCTGCCATGAGATAGAACGCGACGCCGACTCCGGCGAGCGCCTTGCTCGGAAACGTATTGCCCGGCGCGTTCGGATTGACGAGCGCCGTCGCATTCGGCAGCGTCGGCGGCGCGAGGTGATGGTCGGTGATCAGCGTGTCGATGCCGAGCGAGCGCGCCTCGTCGACGCCCGCATGACTGGACACGCCGTTGTCGACCGTGACGATCAGCGCCGGCTTGCTCTGCGCCGCGAGGCGCACGATCTCCGGCGTGAGGCCATAGCCGTACTGAAAGCGGTTCGGCACGAGAAAATCGATCGACGCGAAGCCGAGACGCCGCAGCTGTCTCACGACCAGCGCAGTGCTGGTCGCGCCGTCCGCATCGAAGTCGCCGATCACGACGATCGAGCTGCGCCTGGCGAAGTGAGCGCACAACAACTCTACGGCGGCGGCGATGCCGTCGAGGCGGCCGACCGGCACGAGTTGATTCAAGCCGAGGTCGAGCTCGCTGGCGAGGCGCACTCCGCGCCCTGCGTAAAGACGTTGCAACAACGGGTGCAGATCGCCCGCAAGCTCACCCTCGACGAGGCTGCGGCGGCGAATCGTCCGATTCAGCATGCCGTCCACTCCGCCGGTGCGCGCGGTCTGCGCCAGAACTTCAGCAGCGAATGCCGTGCGACGGTGACGTCCCACCGATCGATCACGATTTCCAAGCGCGCCAGCGAGCCCGCCGCCAGCGCACGGGCCAATGGCGCGATCCACGCTGCTTCGAGCACATCGACGTCGTCCGCCGCGACGACGGCGACCGCGCGCGATTGCAACCGCGCCAGCAGCGCCTGCGCATCGACCGGAGCAGCAGTGACTTCACCTTCGTTCAAGCGATAGATTCCTCGCAGATACAAGTCGTCGCCAAAAGCCTGCGGCAGAGCGTAGCGCTGCAGCTCGCCAATTGCCCCTGCTCCATGCAACCAGACGGCATTGATTTCCGGCAGGCCGCGACGGAGACGCTCGACGTTGACGGGATGCTCGTGCAGCAGCATCTGCAGCTCCGTCAGCAGCCGGCGCAGCGCCGGCGCATCGCGACCCCGCGGCATCGCTTGCTCCAACGGAATCGAAGCCGCCGTCTCCGGCGTGACCGTTTGCACATCCAGCGCGCGGTCGCTGCGCACCAGCCAATCATCTTGCGCGGTCGTGACCAGCTGCAATCCGGCGGCCCGCAGGTGCGCACCGATCGTCGGTTCCAGCTCGGCGAGCTCCGCGCGCGATACGCCGGTTGAGCCGTGCAACACGACCGCGGTCAATCGATCGAGCCCCGCCGCGAAATGCATCGGCTGCAGATGCAGCCAGAAATCGCGCGCCGGCTGCCCTGCATCGCCGCTGCGCGTGACCGCCGCGCTCGGATATTGCGCGTAGTCGTTGATGCCGAGAGCATCCAGCAACGCGATCTGCCACGCGCGCAAGCCGTCGTGTGGCGACGGCGATGCGCGAATCGCTCCGCGACCGCTGAGCCGCGCGAGATACGGCCAGCGCGCGTCACGCTCGGCGATCGCCTGACGCCATGCCGGCGCGACAGCAGGGGCGATCAGCGTGAGTGACTTGGTCATTCGCGCTATCGTAAGGCAATGCGATTGACTGACGACAGAACCGGCGCCGCGTTGCTCGTGCGTTCGTACGGACCTGGCGAGGTGCGGGTCGGCGACCAGGTGCTGCGGCGAAGCTTCCTGATCAGCGCGGAGCGGCTGATCGAAGACTGGCGGCCGCAGACCGTGGACGAGCTCACCGAAGCGGACCTCGAGGCCGTGTTCGCACTGCAACCGGAGATCGTCGTGCTCGGCACGGGCGAGCGGCAGCGCTTTCCCGAGCCGCGATTGCTCGCTGCGCTGCTGGCGCGCGGCATCGGCTGCGAAGTGATGGACACGGGAGCTGCCTGTCGCACGTACAACGTCCTCGTGAGCGAGGCGCGTCGTGCGGTGGCTGCGTTGCTCTTGAAATGAAACTCCCGGTCAGGACGACCGGGAGAAGACGCGAGGGACTGAAGTTCGTTCGACCAACTCATCGTGGCGTACTCTAAAAAGAGCATCGCACGACGAAATATTCTTGTTGTTTTGCTTTTGTTCTTCTTCGCGCTGTTTCCTCGAATCCCCCTCCGCCCCCGCGTCTTCTGCCGGTAACCCTTCGAGGTCCGTCGCCAAGCGACGACATTGGGCGCGGATGTTAGACACACGATAGTGCAGAGCGCAACTACTGATCGGTAGCGCGACAGCGAGCCGAATCACAAGCAATGTTCGCGCCAGACTCGTTCTATTGTCGCTTTGGCAGAAACGACAGCGGATTGCCAGGCGTGCCGTTCACACGAATCTCGAAGTACAGCATCGCGTCGCCTTGCGGACCCGCGCCCATCGTCGCGATCCGCTGTCCGGCGACCACGGCATCGCCTTCGCGAACCGCGACCGACTGCGTGTGCCCGTACGCGCTGAGATAGGTTTCGTTGTGCTTGAGGATCACCAGCTGCCCGTAACCGAGCAGCCCGGTGCCCGTATACACGACGCGGCCGGCTGCAGCGGCACGAACGTCCTCGCCGAGGCGTCCGCTCACCGTGAGCCCCTGTCCGCCGTTAGGACGCGACGTGAGCGTCGCGTTACCTCCCGCTACGGGCCATTGCCACTGCGGCGATGGCGCCATAGGCGCGCGTGCCGGCGCGGTCTGCCGTGCAGGAGTCGAAGGAACCGGACGAGTCGATGCACTCGATGCGCGCGACGGGGCACGCGATGGATACAACTTCAACACCTGGCCGGTATGAATCACATAATCGCGACGGATGCCGTTCCAGCGCGCGAGGTCCTGCCAGTCCAGTTTGTGACGCCAGGCGATCGCGTA
>CADEEJ010000155.1:6612-8024 GCA_902826315.1 uncultured Steroidobacter sp. | reverse complement strand
TCCTTGTGCAACTCGTCGCCTCGGCGCGTCAGCCGCAGCAGCTGCTGGCGGCCTTCCGGGCCCACCGGCGCGATCAACCGGCCGCCGGGCGCGAGCTGCTGGAACAGCACCTCCGGAATCGCCAGCGGTGCCGCCGCCATCAGGATGCCGTCGTACGGCGCGTGCGCGGGCCAGCCCTGAAAACCGTCGCCATGACGCAAATGAACGTTGCGAATGCCAAGTTCCTTGAAGCGCAGGCGCGCGCGATCCAGTAACGCACTGATGCGCTCGACGCTGTAGATGAAACGCACCAGCGGCGCGAGCACCGCGGTCTGGTAGCCGCAGCCGGTGCCGATCTCCAGCACCTTGCCCGGCGTGCCCGCTTCGATCAGCGCCTCGCTCATCTTCGCGACCACGAACGGCTGCGAGATCGTCTGGCCATGACCGATCGGCAGCGCCGTGTCCTCGTACGCGCGCGTCGCGAGCGCTTCGTCGACGAACAGGTGACGCGGCACGTTGCGGATCTGATCGAGCACCAGCGGATTGACGATGCCCTGCTCGCGCAAGCGCTGGATCAGCCGCTCGCGCGTGCGCGCCGAGGTCATGCCGATGCCGGCGCGATTGCCGGGCTTGTCGTTCATGATCGGTGGCGGGCTCACGCTTCCCTTCCCTGCAGCCACGCGCGCATGTCTTCCAGCATCGAGTGCCGTGTCAGATCGATCTGCAGCGGCGTCACCGAAACGTAGTGGTTCGCGACCGCGTGAAAGTCGGTGCCCGCCCCCGCGTCCTGGCCGAGGCCGGCCGGTCCGACCCAGTACACGGGCCGGCCGCGCGGATCTTCGGCCGCGATGATACGTTCCGAGCGATGACGGAAGCCGAGACGCGTCACCTGGTAGCCCTTGAGCGCCTCGTACGGCACGTCCGGTACGTTGACGTTGAGGATGGTCGCCTGATGCAACGGTGCACGCTGTATGCGCAGGACCAGTTCGGTCGCGACGCGCGCCGCGGTCGCGAAGTGCTGGCCCGAGCCCGCCTGCACGACCAGCGACAGCGCGATCGCCGGCAAGCCGAGGAAGCGGCCCTCGATCGCCGCCGCGACGGTGCCCGAGTACAGCACGTCGTCGCCGAGGTTCGGGCCGTCGTTGATGCCGGAAACGACCATGTCATGCTCTTCTTCGAACAGGCCCGAGATCGCCAGGTGCACGCAATCCGTCGGCGTGCCGTTGAGCACGTAGTACTTGCGCTCGTCGAACGGCATGACGCGCAAGGGCATGTCGAGAGTGAGCGAGTTGCTGGCGCCGCTGCGGTTGCGGTCCGGCGCAACGACGGTGATCTCGGCCAGTTGCGCGAGGGCGTCGCTGAGCGCGGTGAGCCCGTCGGCGCGATAGCCGTCGTCGTTGCTGATGAGAATCTTCACTGCGGGAAACTATACT
>CADEEJ010000155.1:3798-6512 GCA_902826315.1 uncultured Steroidobacter sp. | reverse complement strand
CCGAAGCCGCCGGCGAAAGCGCGCTTCACGCGCGCCGACCAGGTCGAAGTGCTGCGCGAGAGCCTGCTGCCGCCGCCGGACGAGGCGGTGCTCGCCACCGGCGACGAGCTGAGCTTCCGCCGTCCGCACATCACCGAAGGCGTGCTCACGAAGTTGCGTCGCGGCGGTTACGTCGTCGACGGCGAGATCGATCTGCACGGCATGACCGGCGCCGAAGCAAAAGACGCCTTGCGCAAATTCATCGCCGAATGCATCGAGCAGCGGCTGCGCTGCGTACGTGTCGTGCACGGCAAAGGGCGTCGTTCCGGCCCTCGCGGCCCGGTGTTGAAGAATGTCGTCAACCACTGGTTGCAGCGCGCGGACGATGTGCTTGCATTCGGCTCGGCGCGCGCTGTCGACGGCGGCAGCGGCGCGATCTACGTCTTGTTGCGCTCGAAGTGACACGTTATTCGTCTGCTTCCGGCGCCTGCTGAGCGAAGGCATTGTCGATCAGCTCGTGCAGCACCGCGGTCGCGAACGCACCGCGGAACAAGCGAAAGCGCAACTGCACGACCTCGCCCTCGATCGTCCACTCGAGACGATCGACACGAATCCGCAGCGCGCGGCGTTCCAGCTCCAGCCCGGCCTTGCTCAAGCCTTGTGCGAGCGCCTCGTGGCGCGCGACGACTTCGGCTTCGAGTGAAGTGACCGCGACAGTTGCTGCACGCCCGCCCCACATCGGACCCGTCGGATGAATGTCGAGCTGCGCGCAGCGTTCTTCCAGCGCGGCATCGATGGCTGCAGCGACAAACACGCTGCCGCTGCCGTCGAGGTTGACGATCTCGCCCGGCAGCAGGCGATTCCATGTTCCATCGCTCACCCGTCGCGCGACGACCGCGTTGAAGATCGCTGCGCGCGCGGCCGACAATGCGAAGCCGCGCTGCCAGCGATCGGCGGGCGCGACACCGTCCGAGAACCATGCGAGCGCCGTGCGCATGTTGGCGCCATCGCGCCCGAAGCGCTGCGGGCCGAAGTAGTTCGGCACGCCTGCGGTCGCGATAGCACGCAGCCGCTGTTCCAATGCCGTCGGATCGCCGCTGAACGCACGCAGTGTGATCGTGAAATCGTTACCCTTCAGCGCGCCGCGCTTCAACTTGCGCCGGTGGCGAGTGGCTGCAACGACTTCGAAGCCCTCGCCCGTGACGCCCACCCACGACTCGCCGATCGCCGAGCGTGCCGGCACCGTGAACGCTTGCTCGGTCACGGCGTCGCGGTCCTTCAATCCAGCGAAGCCGACGTCGCGCGGATCGAGCTTCGCGAGCCGCGCGAGCTGCTTCGCAACCCACAACGTATTCGCGCCGCGCTTGCGCACGTTGAGCAGGAGGTGGTCGCCTGCACCGTCGGCCTCCCAGCCGAGCCACTCCTGGACGAGGAAGTCTTCCGGCGCAGCACGCACCTGCGCGCGACCCGCCGGGCCACCATGCGCGCACGGCAGCGACATCCTCTCGTCGAATTCGGTCACGGGGCTTTTTTTCCTGTCGTCTGCTCGATCAGGACGATCGCCTGGCACGCCAGCCCTTCGCCGCGGCCGACGAAGCCCAATCCTTCGGTCGTCGTCGCTTTGACGTTGACGTGCTCAGGATCCAAGGCGAGGTCGCTGCCGATGTTCGTGCGCATGGCGTCGCGGTGACGTCCAAGGCGCGGCCGCTCGGCGATGACCGTCGCATCGACGTTCACGACCCGATAGCCGCGATCCTGCAACAGCAGTCGCACGTGGCGCAGGAACGCGCGGCTGTCGGCGCCCCGCCAACGCGGATCGCTGTCCGGGAAATGCATGCCGATGTCGCCGAGGCCGGCGGCACCGAGCAGCGCGTCGCAGATCGCGTGCAGCAACACATCGCCGTCCGAGTGCGCGAGCACACCGTGCGAATGCGGCACGCGCTCGCCGCCGAGCATCACGTGATCGCCACTCGTGAACGCGTGGACGTCGTAGCCCTGACCGACGCGCAGGCCCGTCATGATGCGCTCCAGGATTTCAGCAGCCGCGTGGCGCGTTCGATGTCTTCGGGCAAGGTGATCTTGATGTTGTCGGGATCGCCGCGGACGAGCCGCGGCTGCAGGCCCAGCGCCTCGACCGCCTGTGCTTCGTCGGTCGGCCCAGCCCCGGGACCGTGCTCGGCGCGCAATGCCCGATCGAGCAGGCCGTAGCGGAACATTTGCGGTGTCAGCGCGCGCCACAGCGCGTCGCGTGGAACCGTCGCCTGCACACGATCGCTCACGTCGGCGCGCTTGAGCGTATCGACGAGCGGAGCAGCGAGCAGCCCGCCCACGCCATCGTCGGCGAGCTCGTCGATCAAGCGGCTCAGATCCGTGTCCCGCAGACACGGTCGCGCAGCGTCGTGCACGAGCACCCAATCGTCTTCAGCGACGTCCGCAGCAATCGCACGCAGACCGGCGCGCACGGAGTCAACGCGCTCGGCGCCGCCCGTCGCGGTCGAGATCTTCGGATGACGGGCCAGCGACTGCTTGCGCCAGTGACGATCGTGCTCGGCGAGCACGACGACGATGCGCTCGCAGTTCGCAAGCTCGATGAAAGGCGCGATCGCCCATTCGATGACGCTGCGGCCGGCGAGCTGCAAATACTGCTTGGGCGGGCCCGAGCCTGCCATGCGCCGCGAGCTGCCCGCCGCCGGCACGATCACCCAGTACTTCATGAGCTGCCCCCTCCCTGCCCT